>JAUXXQ010000073.1 GCA_030684815.1 Methylobacter sp.
CCAAACAAAGTGATACTCAATTTGAAAAACCGTATGACTGCCATACCTGTAGTCCATGACACTCTCCAAAATGAACCATTTTATCAGCTGAAGCTAACCGGCTGGAAGCCGGTGGTTTTAACCTTGTGATGGAAAATAAAATGAAACTTCGTGCCAAACAAAAAAGGCGAACAGCTAAAAAGCCGTCCGCCTTAACGATAAAGAAAATTGATAGTGCCCTTAGTTTGGTTATTTGCGGTTAAACAAGCCAATTAGATGGGTAAACCTAGACACTTGTTCAGCTGACAGTTGATCCCACTGAAAGCGCCACCTCCAATTACCTTCTGTCGTCCCCGGAATATTCATGCGGTGTTCGGAACCTAACTCCAGAATATCCTGCATAGGAATCACAGCAAGGTTGGCAACAGAGCCTAGTGCCGAATGCATTAACGCGCAATGTAACGGCATCGCAGGACAACCGAGATAATTGTAAATATAGTTCCTTTCATCATGGCTAATGCTGTCCAACCAGCCTAAGGTCGTGTCGTTATCATGGGTGCCAGTATAAACAACGCAATTTTTATCGTAATTATCCGGTAAATAAGGGTTGTCAGAGCCGCCGCCAAAGGCGAACTGCAAAATTTTCATGCCGGGCAAATAAAACTCATCCCTTAACGCTTCAACTTCCGGGGTAATAATCCCCAAATCTTCAGCCACCAATGGAATTTGGCCATGTCCTGTCATTATGGCCTTCAATAACGCATGGCCCGGCGCTTTGGCCCAAAGCCCATTAATCGCAGTGTCTTCAGTTGCCGGTATTTCCCAAGCGGCTTCCAGCCCTCGAAAATGGTCGATGCGGATAATATCGAATTGTTCAAGCTGGGTTTTCATCCGTTCTACCCACCAATCAAAATCGGTTTTTTTCAGATAGTCCCAGTTATAGTGCGGATTACCCCAACGTTGTCCGGTTTCAGAAAAATAATCCGGCGGCACCCCGGTGACGACAAACATGTTCCCGGATTTGTCTAACTTAAAAACATTACGGTGCGCCCAAACATCAGCACTGTCATAAGAGACAAAAATGGGGATGTCGCCAAACAAAAACACACCCTGCTGATTGGCATAATATTTCAATTCCAACCATTGCCGAAAAAACACATATTGTTCAAACTTAATGCAGTCAATTTGTTTTGTTAAGCGCAAACGCGCCGCTTTTATCGCCGCAGGTTCCCTTTGTTTTAAAGGCTCCGGCCACTGGTTCCAACATTGCTGATTAGATTCATTTCTCAGCGCCAAAAACAAGGAAAAATCATCCAGCCAAAACGCCTTGTCCCGACAAAAACGCTTGAAGTGTTCCTTATCCTGTTGCTCGGCACGCTCCAAAAAACCATAGTAGGCTTTTGTTATCAAGCACTGCCTCACACAGTTACCGGCGCACTCTTCACACTGTTCAGAAGGGTTCAACCAACCGCGTTCCGCTAACCAGTCAATATTGATTAAGGCCGGATTGCCAGCGTGGGCGGACAAGCACTGATAAGGTGAGCCGTCATTATGCGTCATGCCTAAAGGTAAAACCTGCCAGACAGTGACGCCTGCATCATGCAGGAATTTTATAAAATGGTAAGCCTCTCGCCCTAAATCACCATGAGCACCCGGGCCCGGTAACGATGTAATGTGCAACAGAATTCCGGCCCGGCGTTTATTTAAGATGTCATTCACACTCAGTGATCTCTCATTTAAGTTTTCAATGGTTATTTTTTAGTTTGTAGGATACACCGGCATTTGCTACAGAATGATGAGGCAAGTCATTTTTCGCCGGAAATAGCCCATTAGGTAAATTCGGCACCTAAACGCATGGTGCCGCCCATAACCGGCGAACCCGAACCTTGCGTAAATGACAGCGCCAAATAAACCGGCGGCTCTTCCCCTAACAAGCGGTATAAATTAGCTAAATTAAGCCTGAATTGTTTTTCAAAGTTACTGACGGCTTCACCGGGATTATAGTCACCGAACCACCAAAACCAGTCGGAACCTTCACAAACGGCCAATTGCAGTTCAGCCTGTTGTTTTTGTTTGGCGGTTAACCTACCTGTCGAAATGACCCGGTCAAATGCCAACTTGGCATCGCCCAACATATCCCAGCCACGGTTCTTGTCGGTATCGCCTATCCAGGTTGAAAAAGTGCCGTAAACCCAGCTGCCGGCAACCAATTTCGCCAAAGGTTTAACCTCAACCTTATCGTCCAGGCATTCGGAAAAAGTGGTCAGCTCAATATGAGGGTGGCTGGCTAAGCGTTGATACAAGGCACTGAGAAAATGATAACCATTATCGGGGAAATATTCCCAGGCATTCTCGCCATCCATGATAATGGAAACGACCTTGTCGCCGGATTCATGTGCTGCAATATTTTCCAGATGATGGATAAAGTCGCTTACCGCATCATCGGCATGCCATTTTGAATATTCAAAACCAATGAGGTCGGAAAGCCCATCGTCACGAAAAAAACAAGCAATATCGCTGTCTTCAAGCTGAAAAGGGTGATGGATCTCCGATTTATGGGGATTTTCAGCAAGCCTCAAGCTATTGTGCAGCACAGAACCGCCACTCGCCGTCCAGTCAAAACCGAATTCACCCAGGATTTTCAAGGTCTGACTGCTGACACTGCCTTCTGAGGGCCAGCAACCTTTAGGCTTGAAACCGAACAGCCGATTAAATGTTAGCACCCCTTTATCAAGATGCCATTTGACCCGCTCCTCGCCGCCGGGATAGGACGCTAATTCGGGTAAAGGCGCCTCCGGCATCGCCTCGCGGGTCGTGTTTAAATCCAGCAACAGCGGCATAATCGGATGGGCATAAGGGGTTACAGAAAGCTCAACCTGGCCTTTTTCAGCCAGGGTTTTATACCGGCAAATGACACCGGCCAATTGCTCGGCAATAACCTCTACAATTTCGATTCTGTCGTTTAAGCTATAATCCGCACCTTTTTCTATCAGGCGTATGATCCGCGTATCGGTTAATTTTACCGTTTCCCCCATCCATACCAAATGGTACCACGCCAAAATATCGGAAATAAATTGCGAATTGACGTAATGCAAAGAGCCGTAATGACCGTCAAGCCAGTCGGCCATTTCAATCAAACGTTTGAACGCGGGGTAGCGGTTGATCTGCCGTTCGCGGTTTGCCCGCATACAGTCTTTGACCAACTTCATGCGGTGCTCGGCGTCTGTGGGTGGGTTAGGGTCAACCAGCGCCGCCAATAAAGGGTCGGTCAGCGAATTATGGCCATACAAATAGCCATTGACCTGGCTGGCATATTCCTCAATCTGCTCCAGCAATATGGGCGCAAAGTTCACCACAGCCTTCGCTTTAGGCACGGCTTCCAAATGCGCGACCATATCTACATAGTCTTTAATGACATGCAGATAAGTCCACGGCAGCTTAAATTCGCCGGTTTGTAAATCCCGGTATTCCGGCTGATGCATGTGCCAGCACAAGACCAGTTTCAATTTTTGCTTATCTGACATAATGCCTTCTTTGCCCTAACATATCCGGCGTAACCAAAATAACGCCGCCTTCACTCACATAAAACCTTTTTTCATCTTCCTCCCTATTCTCGCCAATCACAGTCCCTTCGGGAATTTCACAACCTTTTTCTATGATGGCTTTGGTGATGCGGCAATGGCGGCCAATATTAACTTCCGGCAACACAATGGAGTCTTGTACCGTGGTGTACGAATTGACGCGGACATTGGAAAATAACAAGGAATGCCTGACTTTTGCCCCGGAAATGACGCAACCGCCTGAAATCATGGAATCAACAGCCTGCCCACGTCTTTTGTCGCTATCAAAAACAAACTTGGCTGGCGGTGTTTGTTCCTGATAAGTCCATATCGGCCACACTTTATCGTATAAATTTAAGTCCGGTTTTACGCCAATCAGCTCCATATTGGCTGACCAGTAAGCATCAATAGTGCCAACATCGCGCCAGTAACTTTGTTCGCCACTTTGCAAGTCTAAAAAGGGATAGGCATTAATCAGGTATTTGTCGATAACGGACGGGATAATATCCCTGCCAAAATCACGACTTGAGCCTTTAGTGTCGGCATCTTTGAGCAACTGTTCAAACAGGAAACCGGCATTGAAAATATAAATCCCCATGGACGCCAGTGCCGTATCGGTTCTGCCAGGCATGACCGGCGGGACTTCGGGTTTTTCTACAAAAGCCCTGACCCGCCGGTTGTCGTCAACATCCATAACGCCAAAAGCGGTTGCATCTTTTAACGAGACTTCAATACAACCTACGGTTAGATCGGCATTTTTTTCCACATGATCGGCCAGCATCGCGCCGTAATCCATCTTGTAAATATGATCGCCGGCCAGCACTAAAATATGTTCGGGATTGCGGCTACGCAGAATATCGATGTTCTGAAACACCGCATCGGCGGTGCCTTCATACCAAGAGTTCTCGTCATGACGTTGTTGGGCAGGCATCAAGTCGACATATTCGCCGAATTCACCGCGCAAAAAGCCCCAGCCCTGCTGAATGTGCCGGATCAGGGAATCCGACTTGTATTGGGTCAAAACGCCTATTTTGCGGATGCCGGAATTCATGCAATTCGACAACGGAAAATCAATAATACGGAACTTGCCGCCAAAAGGGACGGCAGGCTTGGCGCGCCAGTCAGTCATATTCATTAACCGCGAGCCGCGACCACCAGCCAATATTAAGGCAATAGTATTACGGGTTAAATGACCGACATTATGATCATGTTTTTGTTTTTTTGACGCTGACATTTTTCATCTCCATGTGGAATAGACTGACAACTCTTGATGTGTTTGGTAACATTCACGCGACTATTATTCCACTACACTGAGGCTATTCATAGTGAAAAAGCAATCTAAAAACATACTCGACCCAGATGCTATCAAAATCATGGAAGCCAGACATCATGATCCCTTTTCATTTTTAGGCCGCCATCTTAAGGACAATCATATTCAGGTTAAGGTCTATCTGCCTTACGCAGAAACAGTACGCTTCAGTCATAACGGCACTGAATTGCCCCGCATTCCCGATACAGACTTCTTTGAATATAACGCCGAAAAAGAACAAATACCAGCACATTATAAATTATCCTGGGTTGATAAAAGCGGCCACAAACACGAAAACTATGACCCCTACGATTTCGGCATACAAATGCCGGAATTCGACCAGCATTTATTCGGCGAAGGCAAGCACTGGCATATTTACCAAAAACTCGGTGGCCATCTGCATAGGGCTGACGGCATTGACGGTGTCCTGTTTACCGTATGGGCGCCTAATGCCGGCCGGGTCAGCGTCGTGGGCGATTTCAACCGCTGGGACGGCCGTTGCAACCCCATGCGCAGCTTGGGCGGCAGCGGCATCTGGGAACTGTTTGTGCCGGGCCTGGAAGCCGGTTGTTATTACAAGTTTGAAATATTAAACCGCCACACCAACGAGCTTCTATTGAAAACCGACCCCTACGGCCAACAATTTGAGTTCCGCCCCAACACATCGTCCATTGTCATCAAAGAAAACAGCTACAGCTGGCAAGATCAGCAATGGCTCACTGACCGTGCCAACCATAATTGGCTGAATGAACCGATGTCCATTTACGAAGTTCATTTAGGTTCATGGCGGCGCGACAACCTGGGCAACTTCCTCAATTACCGCGAGCTGGCCGTACAACTGGTCGATTATGTCAAAGAGCTGGGCTTTACCCATATCGAATTATTACCGGTGACCGAACATCCGCTGGATGCCTCCTGGGGCTATCAGACCACCGGTTATTTCGCCCCCTCCAGCCGTCACGGCACGCCGGATGATTTCCGTTATTTTATTGATGCCTGCCATCAAAACGGCATCGGCGTCATTCTGGACTGGGTGCCTGCACATTTCCCCAAAGACAGCTTTGCGCTGGCCCGTTTTGACGGCAGCGCGCTGTATGAGCACGAAGACCCGCGCAAAGGCGAACATCGCGATTGGGGCACGTTGATTTATAACTACGGCCGTAATGAAGTGAAAAACTTTTTGCTGTCCAGCGCCATTTTTTGGCTGGAAGAGTTCCATCTTGACGGCTTGCGCGTCGATGCCGTGGCCTCCATGCTGTATCTGGATTATTCGCGTGACGATAACGACTGGATTCCCAACATGTACGGCGGCAACGAAAACCTCGAAGCCATCGACTTTCTCCGGGAGCTCAATGCCGTCACCCATGACCAGCATCCGGGCACAGTGATGATGGCGGAAGAATCCACATCGTGGCCGCAAGTAACACGGCCAACCTGGACTGGCGGCTTGGGTTTCTCGATGAAATGGAACATGGGCTGGATGCACGACGTACTGTCCTATATCAGCCAAGAACCGGTACACCGCAAATATCATCACGACCAACTCACCTTTGGCATGTTGTACGCTTTCACCGAAAACTTCTGCCTGCCTTTTTCCCATGATGAAGTGGTGCATGGCAAAGGCTCGTTAATCAGCAAAATGCCCGGCGATGAATGGCAGCGTTTTGCCAACCTACGCCTTCTGTACACCTTCATGTACACCTATCCCGGCAAAAAACTGCTGTTTATGGGCTGCGAATTCGGCCAAGGCACAGAATGGAACTTTAACAAAGACCTAGACTGGTATGTGCTCGACTACGCGCATCATCGGGGCATACAAACCCTGGTAAAAGACTTGAACCAGTTGTACAAAACACACCCGGCCTTATACCAGCATGACTTTGACCATCACGGTTTTGAATGGATTGACTGCCACGACGTGGAACAATCGATCATCAGCTATCGGCGCAAAACCGAGCATGAAGACCTGATTGTCATCCTCAACTTCACCCCGGTAATGCGCGAACACTACCGGATCGGCGTACCCGTAGAAGGCTCGTACACGGAAATATTCAATTCCGATTCCAGCTATTACGACGGCGGCAATGTCGGCAACGGCACCGCCTTGTCGGAACCGACCCCATGGATGAACCAGCCCCACTCTGTCAGCCTGACTTTGCCGCCGTTGGGGGCCGTCATTTTGCGGTTATAATCAAGGCGAAAAAATTTAGGGTGGCGAGTCGTGAGGCTTAACCATTCACAGTATTTATGTGGATAGTTAAGCCTTTTCTTGCTTTTTCGTGGACAACCTGCAACACCAGACAATAAAAACCAATGAATATCACCAAAAAAATACTTTTTGTCACCAGTGAAGTTCATCCCCTGATTAAAACCGGCGGCCTCGCCGATATTTCCGGCAGCTTGCCTAAAGCCCTGGCGGAACTGGGCGAAGATGTGCGCATTATCATGCCCAATTATCAGGCAATCAAAACCACCGAGGACATCCGCTACCTTAGCACCATACACGTCAACAATTGTGCGGTGAATATCCTAGAAACCAAACTGCCGGGGAATGGCATCATCGTCTGGCTGGTCGATTTCCCGGCGTTTTTTAATTTCCCGGGCAACCCCTACGTTGATGAACACGGCAAACCTTGGGCCAACAGCGCCGAACGTTTCGCGCTGTTTTGCCGGGTCGCTGTCGAAGTCGCGATGAACCGCAGTTACCTGGACTGGAAACCGGACATCGTCCATTGCAACGACTGGCAAAGCGGGCTGGTACCAGCGCTGCTGTCGCTGGAATACAGCCGCCCCGCGACCGTTTTCACCATCCACAACATGGCCTATCAGGGCATCTTCCCGCGCAGCACCTACCAATCGCTAAATCTGCCCGGTCAGTTGTGGAATCCAGGCGGCATCGAGTTTCACGACATGCTGTCTTTTCTTAAAGGCGGCCTGATCTTTGCCGACCGCATCACCACAGTCAGCCCGACTTACGCCAAAGAAATCCAAACCGCCGACTTTGGCTATGGACTAGAAGGCGTACTAAGCCACCGCAAACATTTCCTCAGCGGCATCACCAACGGCATAGACTGCGACCATTGGAACCCGGAAACCGACAACAACATCGCGCAAACTTATAGCCACACCACCTTAGCCAAAAAACTGGTGAATAAAACCGCGCTACAAGAACGCTTATCGCTACCGGTAGACAAAAACATCCCCCTATTCGGCCTTATCAGCCGTTTAGTCGAACAAAAAGGCATCGACCTAATTTTGGAATGCTTGCCCGAAATGCTCAGCCACCCGCTGCAATTCGTCCTGCTCGGCAGCGGCAACAAAGGCTATGAACAGCGCCTGCATAATTTTGCCGAAGCCCATCCCGATAAAATTTCCATCACCATCGGTTACGACGAAACCCTGGCGCATCTGATTGAAGCCGGTTCCGACATCTTCCTGATGCCGTCGCGCTTTGAACCTTGCGGTTTAAACCAAATCTACAGCCAGCGCTACGGTACCCTGCCCATCGTCAGAAAAACCGGCGGACTCGCTGATACCGTGGTCGACGTCCTGCCTGAAACACTGGGCGACAACACCGCAACCGGCTTTGTTTTTAATGAAGCCAACGCCGGCACCTTAATGGAAGCTATTAAACGCTCGCTGATCTTATACGGCCATCCAAAGACCTGGAAACAGTTGCAAATCAATGGCATGAAAAGGGATTATTCATGGAACAAAAGCGCCCACCAATACCTGACCTTATACAACCACTTATAGCCGAATCCAGGAAATAACCGTTATGCCTAGCAAAGCATCCCAATCAATTTATCAGTTAAAAATAACCCTGATCGACTCCAAGCCGCCGATTTGGCGGCGCGTATTAGTGCCCGCCCACTTTAACCTATACCAATTGCACCAAACCATCCAAGCGGCAATGGGCTGGATGGATTACCATCTGCATCAATTTATCATTGACGGCGAATTTTACAGCGTCCCCAGCAGTGAAGACTGGGAACCGGTTATTGATGAACGCAAATTTAAACTGGAAAAAATCGCCCCAGCCATAAAAAGTAAATTCGTCTATGAATATGATTTTGGCGATAGTTGGCGGCACCAAATCGTTGTGGAAAAAATCCTGCCACCCAGTCCAGACGAAAAATATCCGCAGTGCATCAAAGGCAAGCGCGCTTGCCCGCCGGAAGATGTCGGCGGCGTATGGGGCTACGATGACTTTCTGGAGGCCATTCAAGATGAAAATCACGGAGGGCACGATGAGTATTTGGACTGGATAGGCGGGGAGTTCGACCCGGAGGCCTTTGACCTGGCCGAAATCAATCAAAGATTGCATGTCATTAAATGAGATAATTTAAAAAAATTGCCCACAAAAGGCACGAAAAAACACGAAATTTTCGCGGCTCTATTGTTTACAGACCAAGCCCCCGCCCGCCTTTGTACACAAGCATTTAAAGGCTGCCGATATGCAGACCTTCCAGGTTTTTAAAACCTGGAAGGTCTAACTTGCAACACTGTTAAACAATATAAAAACTTTTATCAAGGACTCCCCATGGAATCATATCTCCCCCTCATTAAATCAACACTTTCCGACTGGTATCTTTTTACCCTGGACAACGCGTTATACGCCACAGTATTGGCAGTAGCGGTCTGGCTGCTCTCAGCGATACTTTACAACATCAAAATTGCCGGCCTAAAACGGGCGAAAACCGCCACCGAAAAAACCGCCAACGAAAGCCTCAATGTCATGCAGCAACAGTTGCAACAAAGCCAGGAACATTTGGTCGCAACGGTTGAAGAAAAGGAACAGGCCCAGTCCGCCATCGACAAGGAAACGCAACGGGCTTTAGCATTGGAACAACTGATTTATCAACGCAACCAACAAGTTGCCAACACCATCCAGACACTGGCCAGCAGTTTTGACCTTGGCGAGCGGCCCTTATTGGCCAGCGAGGATGTAAAGGCCGAACCATTATGGCAACAGCATGACAAGGTCATTACACAATTAATAGAACGTCTGCGCACCGAGTCGAAAGCAAAAATTGAGCTACAACAAGCCTGTCAGCTGGAAACGGCAAAACTGGCCGAAAAAGAAACCTTGCTTAAACTGTTGCAGGCCACGTTAGACACACACACCCATCAACTGTCTAACCTGGAACAAGCCTTACAGGAACAAAAAAACCTGCTGTTAGAGCAACGCATAGCCGACACCGCAGTGCGCACGCACCAGCTTGAAGCGCCGCAAAGCGCAGACATTGAGCCGCCCGTCCAGGCCTGGCAACAGCCCGTGCAGCATGAAGACACCCCGGTTATTGAAGCCCCGTCGGTAGCCCAACCCGAGCAAATTGCCGAACTTAGCATTAACCCAACCATGGCCGCGAGCTGGCTTCCCGAACAAACGCCGATTGAACCGGTAATAGTTGCCGAAACGGCAGAACCCTTATTTCCGGAAATAAGCACAGAAGCGGAGCTAGAGCTAGAGCTAGAGCTAGAATCGGCGGACGAAGACCTCCCATTACAGCCATTCGATGAACAACCGCAACCCGCCACTGCGGCTAAAGGATCGCTAGGAAAAATCAAAAACCTGTTTGGTAAAAAACAAACGCCGGTTAAAACCGAGCCGCAGTGGACTACCGAAGAAACGCAGACCCTAGCATCAGAACAGCCGACCAGCGCAGCCGAGAGCAATCCAGGAAAAATGAAAGGTTTTTATAGCAAGCTCAGATCGAAAAAATGATGACAAGGAACACGGATCACACTAATTAAACGGGTAAGCACTGATTAAAAACTGTAACTACTCAGCGAAAAAAGAAATAGAACACGGATGACACTGATCAAACGGATAATCACTGATTAAAAGCACAGCCTATTTTAAAAAACCCGTGTAAATCCGTCTTATCCGTGCTGTCCGTGTTCCATTTAATTGTTTTTAGTGGGAAGCTGAGCCCGGGTGGGCAGGCGGTTTTGCCCACCGTTTAGCATTGCCGCCTCATTGCGTGGGCAGAAAAGCGTTGCCCACCCGCGGCTACAAAGCGACGCTTTCGCTTTTGCGGACTAAAAATATTCACTTCGCTATGCTACGCTCCCAAGATTTTCAGCCAAAGTGACTTTTCCGGTCACTGACGACCTACTCGATTTTTTGATTGTTGATTCTCTTCAATAATCCTATGAATCAACGCATCCGCGCCGTCCAGCTGATGATCGTAGACGTCGGTTTTATAGGCCGACTCTGGCGTAGTGGTTAAAGGCTCCAGGACTGAGCGTCCGGGACGACTGGTATCAATCCGCACCACCGCCGACAACCCGGGCCGCAAAGGGTTAGCCTTTAGTTCCTCGGCGCGCAAGCCAATCCTGACTGGCACCCGCTCGACGATATGGATATAGTTGCCGGTCGCGTTATCCGGTGGTAACAGGCCGAACACGCTGCCGGTGCCTGCGCCCAATCCCTGCACTTCGCCGTGATAAACCACGTCGGAACCGTATAGGTCAACGGTGATTTCCACCGGCTGACCGGGCTGTACATCGGCCAGCTCGTTTTCCAGAAAATTGGCCTCTATCCATAAATAATTCAGCGGCACGATGACCAATAGCGGCATTTCCGGACGAACCTGCTCGCCGGGCTGGATGCTGCGTTTGGCAACGAAACCCGAAATCGGTGCGACAATCTGCTGCCTTGCGTTATCCAGATAAGCCTGTTTTAGCGCGGCGACCGCCTGCAACACTTTCGGATTATTAGCCGGGCTCGTATTCTGAATCAAAGCCTCGGCACCGCCCAATTCAGCCCGAATCTGGCGGACATTGGCTTCCAGCTCGCGGACTTGAAACTCGCTGTTTTCAATCTGCTGAGCCGATACCGCACCATCGGCGGCCACGCTGTTATAGCGGGACAAATCGCGTCGGCTGCGATTCAGTATCGCCTCATTGGCAAGCAGTTTTTGGCGCAACATGTCAGTCTGACTAAACAGCACTTCGATCTGCCGGACGCTATCCGCCAGATTGGCTTCGGCCTGTTCCAGCGCCACTTGCGCCTGCAAGCCGTCGAGACGCACCAATACATCGCCCTGATGCACATACTGGGTGTTATCGACACGCACATCCACCACCGTGCCGCTGGTTTGCGCCTTCAACGGCGCTTGGTTGCCGATGACATAAGCATCGTTAGTGACCACAAAACGACTGGAAAAATTCCACCAGTAAAGTAGATAAGTCAGTCCGATCAGCAACGCTGCCGCAGTCACCAGCAACAGCCGATAGCTTCGATACTGTTGCCGATGATGAAAGCCGAAATGGCGCCGGGGTTTGGTTTGGCTATGAGTCATGGTTGCACTACGTAACGTCTAAGTTGTATTTTCGTAGCCGCCGCCCAGCGCTTCGATCAATCCGACTGCGGCCAGTAAATGAGCGGTGCGCAGTTCGCTGGCGGTCAGCCGCTGCTGAATCAGCGCCGCTTCGGCGTCGATAATGCCGTCGCGGCTGCTGAGGCCAGCCTGATAACGTTTTTCGGCCAGCGTTGCTTCCGCGTTGGCGGCTTCCAGTGCCCGTTCCTGGGCGGCATCATGTTCCAGCGTTTGCCGCCATTCGGCCAAACTGTCGGCGACCTGTTGCACGGCAACCAGCAATGTCTCGTTGTAGCTTTCGACGGCGGCATCGTATGCGGCTTGCTGATTTTTCAATTCCGCTTCTAAGCGTCCACCTTCAAAAATCGGCAGGGTAATCGTCGGCCCCATTCCATAAGCTGCGCTGGCGCCATTGGATAGGAACAAATCCTTCAGGTTAAGGCTGCGTAAACCGGCAAAGCCAACCAAATTAACGTCAGGGTAAAAATTGGCTTTCGCCACTTTTATTAATTGGGCAGACGCCTCGACCCGCCACAGCGCCGCCGCTACATCCGGGCGATGCGCGAGCAATCCCAGCGCTATCGATTCCGGCTGCGGCAAGTGTCCGGCAACCTTATTTTCCGCGATATGAATAGTCTTGCCCCAATCCGGCCCCTGTCCGACCAGCACTGCCAGTCGATTGCGCAAGAGCTGCGCTTGGTTGTGCATACGGGTTTCACGTTGTCGAGCCGCTTCCAACTGCTGTTTGCCCACATAAACCCAATCCTGGCTGATCAATCCGCGCTGCCAGCGCAACTCGGCCAGTTGCATTTTTTTCTCGGCTTGCTCAGTCAGGCCATGAGCCAACTCGATGTCTTCCTCGGACGAGCATAGGCGGATATAGCTGCGTGCAATCGCTGTACTCAGCATCAGCCGCGCCATCGCCAATTCCGAAGCTTGTGCCTTCTCTTTGCCCAACGCCGATTCCAAAGCAGCTTTATCTTTGCCCCACAGATCAAGGTGATAACGAAATACCGCTGGATCAATGTACGCACCGGTGAACGTCTTACCGCCGTTGGGGCCGTAAAAATCGGTTTCGGAAAAGCGGCGTTGATGAAATTCGATACCGGCATTGATGCTGGGTAGCATGTCGGCCGCCTGATAATCGGCTACGGCTTCCGCCTGAGTCAAGCGCGCCGCTGCCGCACGCAGACTTGGGCTATCTTTGAGCGCGGTTTCTATCAACCGGTTCAATTCCGCGTTATGAAAATCCTGCCACCACTGTGCTTTGGGCCATTCCCGGACGATTTTTTCGGCTTGGGCATCGCTTTTCAGGGATTCGCTCAGGCTGGGCATATCCAGCAGTTTGGCCGGAATTTTATTCTCAGGAAGCAGCGCGCAGTTATTCAGCAGCGACAGACTTCCAGCCAATAAGATTATTTTATTAAACGAGATCACGGTTACGGCTCCTCCATCAAATCTTCCAAAGCCGCTTGACGACTGTCGTCTTTAGGCAACACGGCAGGTTTCGGCCCGACCGGGTGAGCCAGCCAGACCGTAGCCGCAAGACCCACGAACAGCCAGGCCGCAAGGCGGAAGGTATCGTCCAGACCGAGAATCGCAGCATGCTGACCGGCCACTGCGGCCAATTTGGCGACGGCTAATTGATCGTGCAGACCGGCGGCATTCAAGCTGGCAATCGTCTCTAGGTCAGAGCCGTCGTGCAGTGAAAAACTTTCGATCAACCGGCTTTGATGGAAGGCAGTGCGCCGCTCCCAACATAGGCCTAACAAAGGTGAGGCAATACTGCCGCCCAGTACCCGTAACATGCCGCCTAATTCCACGGCCTGGGTTTGCCGTCTCGGTGTCAGGTCGAACAGAAACAACGTGGTCAGCGGTACGAACAAGCCGCCCAGACAAAACCCCTCCAACACCTGCGCCCACAACGGCTGGCTAAACCAACCGCCGCGCCCGAAAAAATCGTAGCGACTGATCCAGTCGCAGTACACAGCAAACAGCAGCATGTTTAAACTAACCAGCAGGCGAGCATCGAAACGATGCACAATCCGATGCATCACACTGGCCATAGGCTTAGCCAAAAACACCAGCGGCAATAACACGCTGCCAGCCAGAAACGAGGTATAACCGGACACCACCTGTAAGCGCACCAGCAGCACCGACAACAGGCCGTACATCAACATAAAGCTGACGCTGAGCATGATGCTGCCGATCGCGAAATTACGTCGGGCAAACAGCCGCAAGTCGAGTAGCGGCGAGCGTTCCGCCAGCTCCCAAATGATGAAATAGGCCAGCATCAGCAAACCGACCAGTGTCATAACGACCAGCTGAACCGAATTATACCAATCCGCATCCTGGCCTTGGTTCAGCGCGGTCTGCAAACAAACCAGCGCGGCGGCCAGCAGCAAAAAACCCACGCCATCGAACGGCATTTTCCGCTGCGGCAATTGCCTATCGAACAGCAAAGCCCAAACCAGTGCCGCCGCCAGCAAAGGTAGCGGCCCATTGAGATAAAACAGCCAACGCCAACCCAAGTGATCGGCAATCCAGCCGCCGGCGGCTGGCCCCAGCGTGAACGGACTCAACGCAGCTATACTCCACAACGACACCGCGAAGGATTTGGAAGATTCGGGGTATTCGCGGATCAATAGGGTTTGCGACAACGGGATAGTCAAGCCGCCGAAAAAGCCTTGCAATGCCCTGCCTGATAAAAACCAGAATAGATCGGAGGTGACGGCGCACAGCAGTGAAGCCAGCGCCATCACTATCATTGCTGTCCAATATAGCCGGACTTCACCGACAGCAGCGGCTAACCAAGCGCTAACCGGCAACGCTAAGGCCAGACTAATGAAATAGTAAGTTTGCATCCAGCCGGCGTGACTGGGGCTAACACCAAGATCACCCGTGGCGTGCAGACTGACGGACGCAAACGCGCCGGTATTGAACAACACGAGGATATTGCCCATCAGCAAGCCAAAATTGAGAAAGAAAAACTGCACGCCGGATAGCGTCCGCTTGCTGCTATGCGCATTAAGGCTGTCGTGGGTTAATGTCGCCCAAGCGGTGCGGGCATTTTTATCGGTTACGGCCATGGCTTTAGAGTCTCCTTGACTCGTATCTGCGGGATATTATCCGTATAAATGCAAGTGCTGTGCCGGAGTTGATTAAAGCCAATTAAGTGCTGTTAAATTATGGAGTTAAAAATTAAACAAGAGAAAATCAAGCGCTACGCAAACATGAACTCACTAAATAGAGTGAATTTAACGTAATATCGTGACTTACGCCTAGTACTCAGTAAAATTTATAATGTCGAGTGAAGAAGCCACTCCCACAATTAAATTCTCACCCGACAAAACAAGATTGACTAAGCACTAGGTGTTGGCGGCTATTAACATAAGCTGGGTCAGAGCTGGATAGGGGTAGGGAAGTTTTACCTCCCCTCCCTCCAAACCGTGCGTGCGGTTTTCCCGCACACGGCTTTCCAGTCGAGAATTTCCTCATCGGGATTGACACGCCATAGCATGGGCTTCTTTCAGGGTGAAAAGTCCATAC
>JAUXXQ010000075.1 GCA_030684815.1 Methylobacter sp.
ATCTGCAAAGCCTGCTCGCCATCATCTCGTTGCATAGCGGATTGGCAAAGCCGTAACGGCAGGCCGTGCCCGGTTAAAGAAATCCGTAACGCCAACGCGCACATTGCGGGCGCATTGAGCGCAAACGGTAATGACGGATAAAAATCCGCCAGCGGCTCATCATATAACACCATCAGCACCTCATTATGATGTTCCTGTAACAGCCCCAATGCTTCAATAAATGCCGGTGCAATACCGTCCTGGCCGGGGGCAAGCACGGTAATTTCCTGATGACAGCCGTAAACAATGGAAAACAACCCGGCTATGGCGTTATGGACTGACAGGCTAAAAGCCGTCGGCGAAACGTCCTCACCTTGCTGCATGGCTTTCAGCATTTCTAATGATTTATTGACTTCGCCATGGGCGCTGCTGAAAACAATGGGTAACGACAGGTTGCCGTCAATACAAGCGTCCGCCGCATGAAAAACCGCTCGGCCCAATGGGCTTAAACGGCGTTGGAGTGTTTTGGGCACCATAGCCGGTATCGGCGCCTTATCGGCCTGGGAAAAAGTTTGGTGAACCAGCCAATCGCGCCAATCCTGTTGGCTATTGATTCCAGGCGCCCAAGCGCTCCAATTTGTTACGATAAAATCAAGGGGCATTATTTAACCTGTTTGACGGCTGCGGAATAATGATTGGGTGACTCGCTCCCAAGCTCCAGCTTGGGAGTGACTACCTGCCAAGCTCTGCTTGGTGGTTACAAGAAAACAGGGGCAGGTCTTGCATTGTGCATTTTTTCATTTTGAGCTACGTTGACCATTTGATTTTATGAAACAAACGAAATAGAGTATCAGGTCTTTAATTTTCCACAAACAAATTGCTTTAAACAAATCCACAACGCAAGACCTGACTCTTAGCCGCTCATTGCTTTGGCTGGGGGAGGATGTCAAGCTCGCAAGATAAGGGAGAAAAGTTATGTCGTATTCTGATTATCAATCGCTCAAAGAACTAACCAAAAAATTGCCAATCACTTATCAAGTCGCTGATTTATTTCCCACTATTCAAGAAGTTCTTCCGAGTGTTTTTTTATTGCACAGTTTGGAGGTTGCGCAAGCTTTACCTTCAACATTTTCAGAAAAATCTCGCTCTGAAAATTTAATTACTCCCATTTTATTTGATATTTTTGAACAGTCACAGCAATCTATTACTATTTTTTCAGGGTGTTCGCTGAATATTAATGAACAACTTTCAGGGATATGTGATTATCTTATTGCAGGTAAAAGTCAGCTATTAGCATTAGATAGTCCAATTGTCTGTATTGTGGAAGCTAAAAATCGCAGTATTGAAGAGGGTTTAGCGCAAGCAGGCGCGGAAATGGTCGCTGCACAAATGTTTAATCAGCAAGAGCAAAATGAAATAAACGTCATTTATGGCGTGGTAACGAATGGCATTGAGTGGAAATTTCTTAAATTAACAGAGGCTGTTTTAATCATTGACAAAAAATTTTATTTTTCTAGTGGTGAAAATTTGAAGGTTTTGTTAGGAGTCTTTGCCTTGATTTTGCCATGTTGAAAGTTAAGCTGTGGCAAGCCCTTAAATCTAAAACCCGATTGCAGAAATGCAGTTGGGTTTTTTATGCCTGAAAGTCAACTAGAAAATATAAATCTATTAGGACTTACGCATTGACGGAATGCCTAAATTGTGGATTGAGATTTTTTATTTCAGGCATGAGTGTCGCGATAGAATTTGCTACCACAGTATTAAATAACTCACGCTGGAGCTCGTAACAGTTACTGATAAGCTCAGC
>JAUXXQ010000076.1 GCA_030684815.1 Methylobacter sp.
CCAAACAAAGTGATACTCAATTTGAAAAACCGTATGACTGCCATACCTGTAGTCCATGACACTCTCCAAAATGAACCATTTTATCAGCTGAAGCTAACCGGCTGGAAGCCGGTGGTTTTAACCTTGTGATGGAAAATAAAACAACGTAGTTTATGGCAATGAGTGCGGATCATGTCGGGTTTATTTATCGCCGCTGTTTTCTCAAACAATCCCGTCCTGTATCATGTAAGCACATTAAAAGTGTGTACCAAGGCGTGTACCAAAAAACTAGGTCACCTTTAGTGCAACTATAAAAAACAATAGCTTATGAAGATACTCAACATTCATTTCAAAAACATCAACTCATTGGAAGGCGAGAGCCGGATCGATTTTGAGCAGGCGCCTTTTTCCGACAGCGGGGTTTTTGCCATTACCGGCCCTAATGGTTCGGGCAAATCGACGATTTTGGATGCGATTACACTGGGTTTGTACGGCGAGACTTTTCGTTTTGACCGCCCTGCCCGGCATGTGATGACCAAGCACACCAGCGACTGTTTTTCGGAAATTGATTTTGTCCTGGACAAGGTGAAATACCGGTCGAGTTGGTTTGCACGGCGGGAGGGTGGAAATCCGGATGCGGACGTGGTGCCGCCGGAAATGAAGTTGCTGCGGTTGAGCGATGGCGAGGTGCTGGCGACGACACTGCAACAAGTCTGTGCCCGTATTGCGGAAATTACCGGGATGAATTTCCGCAATTTCACCCGCTCGATTATGCTGGCGCAAGGCGATTTTGCCGCTTTCCTCAATGCGCTGGATAGCGAACGCATTGATATTCTGGAAAAAATCATCAGCGCCGACATTTATGCCGATTATAAAAAAGAAGTCGCCGACAAGGCCGCTGCGGCGCAACAGCGTCTGGATCATTTGCAACAGGATTTGTCGGTCATACCGCTGATGGAGGCAGCAAAGCGGGAGGCTTGCGAGCTTGATCTGGGCGATTTTGTTGAGCAAAAAAATGAGTTGCGGCAACAACAAAATGAGCTAAAACAACAGCAAGCTTCACAGCAACAGAGGTTGGCGCTGCAAAAACAGATTGGCGAACAGGAAAAGAACCTGCAACAAACTCAGGCGCTGCATGACGGTGAACAGCAAAAACTGGCGCGGCTGGCGACGTCGCAAGATGCACTGCTGTTTAAGGATGATGCCGACGCCATTCAGGAAAAAAGCCATGAGCTGCAGCAAAACAAAGCCGCTCTGGACGACTTTCGCAACGAACTCAAGCAAATACAAGTGCGTATCGGCGCTGATGCCGCCGCGCCAGCCGATTTGCCGCTCAAATCGGTTGGCGAACAGGGGCAAACCATCACCGACCTGAGGGCGCAAATAGGCCAACTGACGGCACAACGGCAGTCGGAATCGGACTTGTGGCAATCGCTAAGCCTGCAAATTGACGAGAAAAAATCGGTTCTGTCCACGGTGTCTGTTTGGCTGGAGGCGCATGGCGCCGATGAATCCCTGCTCGATAGTTTTCCCGAAACCGCCCGTTTAAAAAATCTTCGCGCTGAGTTGGTCGAGTTAAGGGAAAAACAAAAAACCTTTGCTAAATGGTCGAAAACCACCGAGGCCGCACTAAAAAACAATAAGGCCGCCGTTGACCAGGAAAACAAAAAAATAGCGGATTTAAAACTCAAATTGCCGTTATCGGAACAGGCTTTAATTGAGCTGGCACAAGGCCGCGAGTTGGCTGAACTTGAGGATATTTTGCAGGAGCAGCAGGAACGGGTTAAGGATTTCCGCGAGCTTTATCATTTGGCTAAAACTAACGAACGGTTAAGCCCTGGCGGCTTTAATTTTTTCGGTATTTTTGGCCGTAAAGAGCACTCAAACCTTGACATTGATGAGTTGGCGCCCCAGCTTGACGCGCTAAAACAGGATATCGACAGGGAGGAAAATATCAAAAAAACCTTGGAAATGGCGGTCTTCCATGAGTCTTTGCTGAAAAAAATGGCCGCAGACCGGCAGCATCTGGTCGATGGCGAACCTTGTTTTTTATGCGGCTCGTTGGAACACCCTTACGTTTTACGGCCGCCGCAAGAAAACAATTCGCAACAAGCCTTAATCGACCAAAAAGCAAAAATAAAAACGTTAATGGCGGCAGCCGCCAAGTTGGAACAGCAGATTAAAGCGGCGCTAAAACAGGGCGAAAAAAACCAGGCAAACCTGACTGAACTGCTTAGGGTCAGGTCGCAATGGCTGACCTTGTCTAACCGCCTTAACACCGCGAGTGCAGATTTAAACATTAATAAATTACGTTTGATAAAAGGCCTGCTGGACACTGAAATCAGTGAATTAACAACCATTGCCAACCTGGTTGCCGATTATCGGCGCAAACAGGCGGACATTGAACAAATACAGGCCGGGATTAGTAAAGGCGCCGCCACTATCGAGCGTTTGCAGTTGGAAATCCAACAACTGGACGCTGAATGGCGGGCGCGGCCTCTGGAAGAAATCGATTATGAGGCGACACTGGCCGCCCGCGAACAAGAAGAGCAACAACTGGCTGACAAGGTGATTGGGCAATTGACTTCTCTGGGCGAAAAAATGCCCGCCAAAGGCAAGGAAGATGCGCTGTTCGACCGGTTGAATGTGCGCCGTCAGGATTACCAAGGCTATGCGCTGCGGCAAAAGGCGCTAAGCGGCGAACTCGATGCCTTAACCGCGAAAGCAGAACATTGCCAAGCCGAAATGGCGGGATGCACCGAGAAAATCGAGCGTTATAGCTTGCAATTGCACAGTGAAGAAATTGTCGGTTTGCATTTGGCATTGATCGAAAAACAAAAACTGATTGCCGACAAGGAACAGTTTATTGTCCAGCTCGACGCTGACATTGAGGTGTTAAAACAAGCCCTGCAACTCAGAATACAAGGCACTCAATTTACCACGCTGCATGAGTTGTTCGATGTGTTGGCACTGTTTCAGCAACAACCGGAACTGGAGAGGCGTCTGGCAGAACTGGAACAGGAAATCGACGCCAAAACCATGGAACTGGACGCAAACCGCGTCGAAATGGCGGCTGAAAACACACGCAGTGTTAACGAGTTAAGCCCGGAACAATTACATATCGAGCTAAAGGGCGTGGCCGAAAAAATGGACATTGCCAACCTGGAAGTTCAGCGCTTGGAACAGTTACTGGGCGAACAAAAACAACTGCAACAAAAAGCCGATACGCTGTTGGCTCAACTGCAAGAGCAGCAACAAGCCGCCCAACTGTGTCTGGCCGAGGCCGCACAAATAGCCGAAGAAAGCGGCATGGATTTTCGCCGCCGGGTGCAAAAGCGCGTTGCCGAACAGTTGTTGTCACAAACCAATGCGATACTGGAAAAAATCAGCGGCCGTTATTACTTGCGCCAAACGCCGAGTGAGCAGGGTTTGGCGCTGGCGGTTGAAGACACTTTTCAGGCCAATGTCCAGCGGCAGCCCAAAACCTTGTCCGGCGGCGAAAGCTTTATTGTCAGCCTGGCGCTGGCATTGGGTCTGTCGGAACTGTCCAATAACGGCAAGTCGGTGGATTCGTTGTTTCTTGATGAAGGCTTCGGCAATCTGGATGCAGAATCGCTTTATACTGTGATCAGCACCTTGGAAAGTTTGCATACCCACGGCAAAACCGTCGGCGTCATTTCCCATGTCGAAGGCGTGCAAAAACGTTTTAAAGCCCAGTTGCAGGTGGTCAAAAAACCTAACGGCATGGGCATGTTGAAACAGGCGTCGTAAGAAGCCGCTTGTTATTTGTTGTGCATATTGAAGTTGAAAGTGAATTTATCCGTCTGATTTCAGCCCGAAAAGCCACCCTTACGGAGCGCAATGACTGTGATTCCTGATACCCTTAAAAATCGCTTGACCAAAGATAGACCGATGACTTCAATCACCTTACGCATTCCTGTTGACGTGGTGGAGTCAATGAAAACAATTGCCCCCTGCAAAGGTTTTTCCGGCTATCAGGCATTATTAAAATCATATATTAGTGATGGCCTGCGACAGGACGAGGAGCGTTTTTTGTTAAGCAAAGAAGCCAAATTAATTGCCGCTTTAAAAAAGCTCGGCGTCCCTGACAATATCATCGAAGCTGTCTCGCGAGAAACCGCCTAAAAAATGTAAGGAGCTATAATCAAAACATAAGAACGAAAAAAGGCTTAACAGCCATCAATGTTGGCAGTGCATTCCCGCGCTGCTGGAAAAGCCGGTTAAACCGGCTTTTCACTAGCTAAGGGGTTCAACCATGTCAAGCAAAAAAAATTCGCGTTATATCCTATTGATCAGTATTCACGGGCTGATACGCGGCCAACATTTGGAGCTGGGACGCGATGCCGATACCGGCGGCCAGACCAAGTATGTAGTCGATTTAGCCCGCGCACTGGCGGCTCAGGAATCGGTCGGCCGGGTCGATTTAGCAACCCGGTTGATTATCGATCCTGAGGTTGACGCCGATTATCGGCAGGAAACCGAAGCGCTCGATAAAGGCGCACAAATTGTGCGTATTCCGGCAGGCCCTGAAGGTTATTTAAAAAAAGAAGAGCTTTGGGATTATCTGGACATATTCGCCGACAATCTGCTGAACTGGCTACGGCTGCAGCCGAAAATGCCGGACATTATCCACAGCCATTATGCCGATGCCGGTTATGTCGGGGTTCGCCTGTCGCTACTGACCGGCATTCCGCAGGCGCATACCGGCCATTCGCTGGGACGCGACAAACTTAGCCGACTGCTGGCGATGGGCTCGTCCGGTGAGCTGATTGAGCAGCGCTATCATATTTCCAGACGCATTAATGCCGAGGAAGATGTCTTGGCGAATGCGGATTTGGTGGTGACCAGCACCCATAATGAAATCGCCGAACAATACGAGCTGTATGATTATTATCAGCCCGATTGCATGGTGGTTATCCCGCCCGGCACCGATCTGGAGCAATTTTATCCTGCCGAAGCCAAGGCCAAAATAGCGTTTAGTAAAACCCTGGATACTTTTTTGAGTAACCCTAAAAAGCCGATGATTCTGGCCTTGTCGCGGCCGGATGAACGCAAAAACATTACCTCCCTGGTGCAGGCTTACGGCGAATCCGCCGAACTGCAAGAGCTCGCTAATCTGGTGATTGTGGCGGGCAACCGTGACGATATCAGGGAGATGGATGAAGGCGCGCAGGCCGTCCTGACCGATATTTTGCTGTTGAGCGATTGCTACGATCTCTATGGCCATATCGCGATACCCAAACATCACAGCCAGAGCGATGTGCCTGACATTTACCGCTTGGCGGCGCTGTCGAAAGGCGTGTTCGTCAATCCGGCCTTAACCGAACCGTTCGGCTTAACATTGCTGGAAGCCGCCGCCTGCGGATTGCCGCTGGTGGCCACCGAAAATGGCGGCCCGGTGGATATTATCGGTGCCTGCCACAACGGCATTTTAGTCGATCCGCTGGACACCGCAGCGATTGCCGAAGCTTTGCTGAAGATTTTAAGCAACCCCAAAAAATGGGAAAAATATTCCCGAAACGGTTTAACCCAGGTCAGGAAATTGTATTCATGGGAAGCCCACGCGCAAAAATATCTGAAAACCATCGAGCCGCTGTTGGAGCGCCGCACTGAATTCCCCAAAATCCAGCGTGTGCGCGACCACTTACGCTACCGCAACCATGCTATTTTTTCCGACATCGACCAAAGCCTGCTTGGCAGTCCCGAGGGCGTGCAGGAATTTGCCCGCTACCTGAGCAAAAACCGCAAATCAGTATTTTTTGGTGTCGCCACCGGCCGCAGACTGGATTCAGCACTGGCGATGTTAAAGAAAAATGCCTTGCCGACGCCGGATATCCTAATCACCAGTTTGGGCACCGAGATTGCCTACGCCCCGCAAATGATGCCCGATAGCGCTTGGGCGCGGCACATCGATTTCCACTGGAACCCGAAAGCCATACGCCGCATCATGGCCGAGTTGCCGGGCATCTCCTTGCAAACTAAGACCGAGCAAAGCCGGTTTAAGATTTCCTACCATTACAACGCCGAACTGGCGCCGAGTATTGATGAGATCAACACGCTGTTGCGGCAGGAAGAGCAAGCCGTCAACCTCTATCTGTCGTTCGGCCAGTTCTTCGATATTGTGCCGGTGCGTGCTTCAAAGGGCTTGGCCTTACGCTATTTTGCCCAACAATGGAATATCCCGTTAGAGCATATTCTGGTTGCGGGCGGCTCCGGTGCGGACGAGGATATGATTCAGGGCAATACCTTGGCTGTAGTGGTGGCAAACCGGCACCGCGAGGAATTGTCCAGCCTGTGCGAGCCGGAACGGATTTATTTCGCCAGCCAGCCTTATGCCCACGGCATTATCGAAGCAATCGCGCATTACGATTTCCTAAAAAAAGGTGGAAAACATGACTGAGCGAATTTTACTGTGTACCGACCTTGACCGGACTTTATTGCCCAATGGCGATGCGCCTGAATCGGCGCAGGCGAGAACGCTGTTTGCCCGTTTGGCCAGTCATCCGAACTGCACGCTGGCTTATGTCAGCGGGCGGTACAAGGCGCTAGTGCAAGAAGCTATCGCCGAATTCAATTTACCTGTTCCGAATTTTGTTATCGGCGACGTCGGCACCAGCATTTACCAGGTGGATGCAAAGGACTGGCAGGAATGGCCGCAATGGGCCGCAGAAATAGCAGCCGATTGGGGCGGGCGCGAACAGCCGGATTTGCAGCCTTTGTTCAGCCATTTAAGCGCATTGACCTTGCAGGAAAGCAGCAAGCAAAACCGTTTCAAGCTCAGTTATTACCTGTCGGCGACGGCCGACCCTGAACCGCTGTTGAGTGCCATGCGCGAGTGTCTGACGCAGGAGTCCATCCGCGCCGAATTGATTTACAGCGTCGATGAATCGACGGCTACCGGCTTGCTGGATGTATTACCGGCCTCGGCCACCAAATACCATGCCGTTGAATTTTTAATGCAGCAACTGGGCTTTGGCCTGGACAATACGGTATTCGCGGGCGACAGCGGCAACGACCTGCCGGTGTTGACCAGTCCGATCAACTCGGTGCTGGTCGCCAATGCCACCGACGAGGTGCGCCGGCAGGCGCTACAACTGGCGCGTGAGCAAGCGACCGAAGCGGCGCTGTATTTGGCCGCAGGCGGTTTTATGGGCATGAACGGCAATTATGGCGCCGGCATTCTGGAAGGTGTCGCGCATTATTTACCCCAAACCAAACAGTGGATGAACTCAGATGACTAAGCAACCCGTAACTGTTTTTGGCGAAGTTTTATTCGATCATTTCCCCGATGGCAGCCGTGTTCTAGGCGGTGCGCCATTTAATGTGGCTTGGCATTTGCAGGCATTTAAGCAGCAGCCGCATTTTATCAGCCGAATCGGTGAAGATGCGACCGGCGCGGCCATTAGCGCAGCCATGCAGCAGTGGGCTATGGACATGACCGGCCTGCAACGGGATAACAGTCACCCGACCGGCAGTGTCGAAGTCAGCATCGAACACGGCGAACCGGATTACGAAATCTTGCCGGAACAGGCTTATGACTATATCGACGCAGCGGCGCTGGCCGCCCCCAAAAACAGCGGCTTGCTCTATCACGGCACCCTGGCGTTACGCCATCCGATGGCTGCCAGCGCCCTGGCACAGTTAATTGGCCGTCATCAGAGCCGGGTGTTTATCGATGTCAATTTGCGCCAGCCGTGGTGGGATAAAGACGCCGTACTGGCATGGCTCAGCCGGGCACATTGGGTCAAATTAAACCAGCATGAACTGGCGGCGCTGTATCCTGTATCCGGCGAATTTAATGCCGATATGCGCGCTTTTCGGGCGCAATATGATCTGGATGGGCTGATTGTCACCAGCGGCAAACACGGCGCCAGTGCAATCGACAGGAACGGAGCCGTGTTCAGCGTCACGCCGCAGGCCATTGCCCACGTGGTCGATACGGTCGGTGCCGGTGATGCCTTTTCTTCGGTACTGTTACTCGGTCTTAATCTTGACTGGCCGCTACCACTCACCTTGGAACGTGCCCAGAGTTTTGCCTCGGCCTTAGTCGGCCAACGCGGCGCGACGGTCAGCGACAGCGCTTTTTATCAGGCTTTCATCAAGGCGTGGGCGTTGTAGGTACGCTACATAAGCCATCACTCATTTTCACCTTCATCCTACAAAAACACCATGTACGAACAAATCTCCCATTCCTTGCTCAACGAAATTCTGGACGATCTGAAACCGGAGATACGCCGTCAGGATTTAAGGCATTTTTACACCCGTCTCGGCGCCAATTTTTATGCCATCCACAACCTGTTCAACCACCTGTACGGCCACCGCGAAGATTTTAAAGCACAACTGTTAAAGCTGGTCGAAACGCTGGCGCGGCAATACATTCTGCGCCCCGCCGAACTGGAAAAACTCGATATCGACCGGGAAAACGACCACAACTGGTTCCTTAGTCAAAACTGGGTCGGCATGGCGCTGTACACCACCGGCTTTGCCGACAACTTGGCCGATTTGGCGGAAAAAACGCCTTATTTCCAGGAGCTTGGCGTCAATCTGGTGCATATCATGCCGATCCTCGAATGCCCTACCGGAAAAAGCGACGGCGGTTATGCGATCAGTAATTTTCGCCAGATCGATGACCGGGTCGGCACGTTGGACGATTTACAGCAGGTGTCTGCCGAATTTAGGAAACGCGACATTCTGATGGCCTTGGACGTGGTGCTTAACCATACGTCAAACGAACACGAATGGGCGCAACGCGCCATTGCCGGAGAGCAAAAATATCAGGATTATTACTATATGTTCGATGACCGTGAAATCCCGGATATGTTCGAGCAAAGTATGCCGGAAGTTTTCCCGGAAACTGCGCCGGGCAATTTCACCTGGAATGAAGCCCTGCAAAAATGGGTGATGACGGTTTTTAACGATTACCAATGGGATTTGAATTACAGCAACCCATCGGTCTTTATCGAAATGCTCGATGTCATCCTGTTTTGGCTTAACCAGGGCGCCGACATTATCCGGCTTGATGCGGTCGCCTTTATCTGGAAAAAAATGGGCACCAGCTGCCAGAACGAACGACAGGCCCATCTGTTATTGCAGTTGATGAAAGACTGCTGCCAGGTCACCGCGCCGGGCACGCTGTTTATCGCTGAAGCTATTGTCGCGCCGACCGAAATCACCAAATATTTCGGCGAAGATGCAATCATCGCCAAAGAATGCGAAATTGCCTATAACGCAACCCTGATGGCCTTGCTCTGGGATGCCTTAGCCACCCGCAACAGCAAATTGCTGTATCAGGGTTTAAAAAGCCTGCCGGACAAACTGGAACGCGCCACCTGGCTCAATTATGTCCGCTGCCATGATGATATTGGCCTAGGCTTCGACGACAGCGACGTCCGCCGCGTCGATTACGAACCGGCCGCGCACCGGCGCTTTCTAGTCGATTTTTATACCGGCCAATTCGAAGGTTCGACCGCCAACGGCGTGCCGTTTATGCGCAACGACAAAACCGGCGACGCACGTATTGCAGGTTCTTTGGCCTCATTGGCGGGGCTGGAAACGGCGGTAAAAATGGGCGATGAACACGCCATTGACATTGCCCTGAACAAAATTATCCTGCTGCACAGCCTGATTTTCTCCTTCGGCGGCATTCCGCTACTGTATTACGGCGACGGCATTGCCACCTTCAATGATTACAGTTATCTGGATTCGCCGGACAAAGCGAACGACAGCCGTTGGATACACCGGCCTAAAATCGACTGGGAACGGGCAGAATTGCGCAAAAAACCGGGCACGGTTGAAAACATCGTGTTCAGCGCCTTAAAAAAGATGATCGCGATTCGCAAAGAAACCTCCGCTTTTGCCGATTTCAACAACCGCCAACTGGTCGAAACCGACAACCCGCATGTGTTTGTGTTCATCCGTTTCGATCATCAGCGCCCTTCCGAGCGGATTTTAGTGGTCTGTAATTTCAGCGAGCAACCGCAACGGATTGATATGGATAAACTGAGTGCCGCCGGTTTCGGCATTTACGGCCGGGTGAGCGATTTGTATTCCGGCAAGAGCCCGACCCAATTCGATCGCCAGCTGGTCATCCGGCCTTGCGGGTTTTATTGGTTGAGCGAGTTTTAAAGTGATTTCCGTAACGGCTCAAGCCTTATGCTAAAAATGATTGAATAGAACTCGGCAATTGCCGAGTTCTATTTCCTTTTTCGCTGAGTAGTTACGATTCCCTAAAAAAAGCATGGAAAAATTGACGCGCCCACGCCGTTTCAACGCTCCGGCGGAGGTTCGTTGACGGCCAGCCAATATATTCCAAGCCTCGCCACAGTCTCGGAAAATTCGGAAAAACTCACCGGCTTACAAACAAAACTGTTGGCACCGCATTCATAACTCCTCAGCAGATCCTGTTGTTCATCGGACGATGTCAGGATCACCACCGGCAGCAACGCTGTACGCGAATCGGCGCGTAATTGTTCCAACACTTCCAGGCCGGACAGGCGTGGCAGACAAATGTCGAGCAACACGACAGCCGGCAACGCCAAGCCTTTACGCGCGGCAAACTCGCCTTCCTGAAACAGGTAATCCAATGCCTGCCTGCCGTCACGGACTACATCGACTTTGTTGCCTAGTCCGGCGCGGCGCAACGCCCGCAACGTCGACAACTCATCATCGGAATAATTAGCGGCCGACTCATAGTGAGTCGGCAATATACGGTTCAGGGCGCGCAGGGTCAGCATTTCGTCTTGGGGATTGTCCTCAACCAACAGGATAGTTTTAGGTTTCGTCATGAAGTGTCCTTTCCGCCATTCGCCAAATAGGCAGGCGGATCTGATAAAGTAAAATGAAATACAGCGCCTTTGCCCGGCTCCGCATACGCACCAATAATGCCGCCATGACGCTGCACGATGCGCTGCACGGTGGCCAAGCCGATGCCAAGGCCGGAAAATTCTTCCTGACGGTGCAGGCGCTGAAAGGGCTGAAACAAGTGCTTGGTATGTGCCATATCAAAACCGGCGCCATTATCGGCAACATAAAAACGGCGTACCCCCCCGTGTTCTTCGGCATAGACACGGATACTCGCAGCCTCGGTGTGGGCTGTGTATTTCCAGGCGTTGCCCAGCAAATTGCGCATAACCACGGCAAGCATACGCGCATCGCCCTGAACCTGAAGCCCCTCCTCCACCTGCGTGGCCACCTGCCGCTCGGGATCGCCTTGCTGCAATTCGTCCAGCAGTTGCCCGGCAAGGGTGGAGAGATCGACAACGTCTCGCCGTAACTCGCCGCGTGTGCTGCGTGAAAGCGCCAGCAGACCGTCAATCAGCTCACTCATATTACGGGCGGCAATATCGATCTGCTCCAGATAAACTTTCGCCTCGCCCTGCAACTGGCTGCCGTAATCATCGATCAACGCTTGGCTGAAACCGCACATGGCACGTAGCGGCGCACGTAAATCATGGGACACGGCATAGCTAAAACTGTCGAGCTCACGGTTCGCGGCAGTCAGCTCCGCAGTGCGCTCAATGACACGTCGCTCCAGGTTAATGTTGAGGCCGAGTATTTCTTGTTCGGCCTGTTTACGCTCGGTCATATCACGGATAATTTTTGCGGCGCCAACAATCCCGCCCGCCTTGTCGCGAATAGGGGACAGCGTCACAGAAACAGCGAGCCGGCTACCATCCTTGCGCATAGCCTCAGTTTCATAAAGCTTAACCGATTCACCGCAGCGGATGGCCGTAAGCCGTTTCCGTTCGGCACCTTGGCGCTCGGAAGGGATGAACAGCGATACCGGCCCCCCTACAACTTCTTCCGCTGAATAGCCTAACATCCCTTCTGCCGCCCGGTTCCAGCTGGTGATGACACCCTCGAACGTTTCACCGATAATGGCGTCCTCAGAAAACTCAACGATAGCCGCCCTAAGTATCCGCTCTTCTTGCAAATTGTCCTCTGCTGCCTGTTTGGCCAGCCTTAGCGCTTCCTCAACGCATTTTCGTTCGGCGATTTCACGCTCTAAGGCCTCATTAATCCGCCGTAACTGGCTGGGGCTGGGCAGCTTTAGGGCATGGGGAATCAGAGGCCAAAGCACGATGGCAGTCAGCACCGACACCACCGCAGTGACCGCCTTGAGCAAGGCATCCAAACCATACAAAGGCTGCCACAGCACGATGGCTCCCATCAGGTGGGTGGTTCCGCAGGCCATAATGAAAGCCGCAAACATCCACAACAGCCATTGATAGGGAAAATCCTTGCGTCGCCGACCGAAACAGATCAGTGCCAACGGCATCGAGGCATAGGCCAGGAAAATCAGAATGTCGCTAATAATATAGGTCAACACGAGCCATGATGACCAATTCAGACAATAACCGTGGGGGAGATAATCAGTGACAGAAAAAAACCGACTCAGTTGCTCTAGCATCATCTAGCTCTCATATTTAAGGGAATGGGCTTTACCGGAAATGCCTCCCATTTCCAATCGTTAATCAACTCCGGCTATTCAAGCTCAAATAGAGACTCTATTATAGGGGGAATAAATTCCAGCCCCCATTATTCAAGAGCCCCTACCTTGGCAAAACAATCCCGCTATCCCCGTAAAAGTAAGTTTTTCGCCTTATCTGTCAAAGACATGGCCTGCAAAGCGGCACTTTATTCCCTGATTATTTTCCTGGCAACATCAGTCGGCCTGTGTGCATTGTTGCGTTGGCTGCCGGTGCCGACATCGGCGTTTATGATCTATCGCCATGTTGAAGATTTAATGGCTGGCGACCCATTCAAGCCGATTAGCTATTCCTGGGTTAATGCAAAAAAAATCTCCAGCCATGCCTTTTCCGCCGTGATTGCAGCGGAAGACCAGCGTTTTTTTCAACACGCCGGGTTTGATGTGCAGTCGATACAGTCATCAATTGGCGCGTACATGGACGGCGGCAAACTGAGGGGCGCAAGCACCATTTCCCAGCAAGTGGCGAAAAACTTATTTTTAATCCCATCCAAAAGCTTTTTCCGCAAAGGCCTGGAAGCCTGGTTTACGCTGTTGCTCGAATTAATGTGGAGCAAGGAACGGATACTGCTGGTGTACCTGAACATCGCCGAATTTGGCGACCATATTTTTGGCATAGAGGCGGCAAGCCAACATTATTTCTCCATCCCGGCACAGCAAATCAACCGCCTACAAGCAGCATTATTGGCCGCAACACTGCCTAATCCAATACGTTTGAAAGCCACGCAACCCTCGCCTTATGTGCTAAAACGCCAACACTGGATACTGCTACAAATGAAAAATCAATGAAGTTTTTTAAAGCCTGTGTCTGATATAATTGCCAGATTATAATAACGGTACGACATAACCGCACCACCCACAGTTAATTAATAGAGATAAACCATGAGTATGCAAAAAACCATCATCAACACACGCTTATTAATGGGCAGCCTGGTTATATCAACTGTGCTTGGCGGCTGTGCGACCACGTCAACCGTTAACGAACAAGACCCTTGGGAAAACTGGAATCGCGGCACCCAAGAATTTAACGATACTATTGACAAAGCCGTTATAAAACCGGTGGCAAAAGGCTATTTGTGGGTAACGCCAGAATTCGTCAGCACTGGCATCACTAATTTTTTCAGCAATATGAATGATATTGGCGTAACCGTTAACGATTTGCTGCAACTTAAACTGCTGCAAGCCGGCATGGATGGCAGCCGTTTTCTGATTAACACCACGGCCGGCGTGGCCGGTTTTATCGATGTGGCAACAATGATCGACCTGCCTAAACACGATGAAGATTTTGGGCAAACGCTTGGTTTCTGGGGTGTGCCATCGGGCAATTACCTGGTGATGCCGTTTTTAGGGCCCAGCTCACCTAGGGAAGTGGTCGGGGCGGTTGGCGATGCGTTATTAAATCCAATCACCTACACCTTCGTCTTTGCCGGCAGCGGCGCCGCCATCAGTGCAATCAATGCGGGCGCCAAAGCGCTTGATGTGACCGACACCCGCGCCGGTTTGATACCGACGGAAAAGATGATTGATGAGGCCTCAGTCGACCGTTATTCTTTTATCAAAAATGCCTATCAACAGCGCCGCGAATATCTGTTACATGATGGTAATATTTCTGAAGATGACGACCCTAAATTGGAAGGAGAGGAAGATATCTCTGCAACCACAACGCCAACTAACATCTCTGCACCTGCCGCCAGCAACAATGGCCGTGCGCCGGTGACCGATAATTCCAGACATTTTTTAAATTTGTCTGCGCCCGAACAGTAGCTGTAAAACACGATAATACCGGAGACGACCAGCCTGGTCGTTTCCCTCGCATCCTTACCCCATTCCCGCATACTGCGTGCAGCGCACGCCCTTGTTTTGTTAAGCACTCATTAAGGTTAAAGCGAATAATATGAAGCCAAGGGTTGTCCTTGGCCGATTCGCCTTTTGCCGACTCAATGCAGAACAAAAAAATCAATCACCAGGGGAAATTATCATGAAAAAATCGCTTTTTTTAATCTATTTGATTGTATTTTCGGTTATTTATTCTTCCGCCTCTTATGCAGATAGGGGCGGGCGCTATGATCGGGGCGGTTACGGTCGGGGCGGCTATGGACGGCATCCCGGCCCTATGTATAAACATGGATATAGATATGTGCCCAGACCGCAAATAATTTATTATGCACCACCACCGCAAGTCCACTATTATCCTGCGCCCCAAGTCCACTATTATCCCCCTCAACCCCCCGTGCATTATTACCCGCAACAAGCGCGTTATACAGGTGACCAACGTTCCCATCAGGGATTAGCCGGTGGCGTTGTAGGCAGTGTTTTCGGCTATCAACTCGGCAACGGCGACCCCCTTGCCACCGGATTAGGCGCAGCCGCAGGTTCTTTGTTGGGCAATGGGATGGGCGGGGGCTATTCCAATAGAAGGTAAGTTCAAAACGTAAGGCCAAAGGCGACCTGGACTATCGCCCTTGGCCAACACCCACGCCTAACCATAAACCTGAAAAATCCCGTCCTTGCCCATATTTTTTTCGTGCTTTTTGTGCCTTTCGTGGACAATACCTATTTTTCTAACTGCTGAGTAGGTACACCACATGCCTTTATCCCGTCCTAATCTGACTCAACTGGAAATGCGCGGTAATTTCATTAACCGCCACATCGGCCCGAATCCCCAGCAAACCACAGACATGCTGGCGGAACTCGGCATCAGCGAGCTGGAAGACATTATCGAACTGGCCATTCCGGCCAATATCCTCAACCATGAGCCGTTAAAACTGACTGAAACCATCAGCGAGCGGGCGGTGATCACGTATCTGCGCAACATGCGCGAACGCAATAAAGTGTTCACCTCGATGATCGGCATGGGTTATTACGACACTATTATGCCTGCGGTGATCAAGCGCAATGTGCTGGAAAACCCCGGTTGGTACACGGCTTACACGCCTTATCAGGCCGAAGTCAGCCAGGGGCGGCTGGAAGCGCTGCTCACTTTTCAGCAAGTCACACTCGATTTGACCGGCATGGAACTCGCCAACGCCTCACTGCTCGACGAGGCCACAGCGGCGGCGGAAGCGATGACCATGTCGCGGCGCCTGTCCAAAAGCCCGGCCAACAGCATTTTTGTCGATCAGGATTGCCACCCGCAAACCATCGCCGTCATCCAGACCCGCGCCCGTTCTTTGGGTTATGACGTTATCGTCGCCGACCCTTATCGCGATCTGGAACAACACGATTTTTTTGCACTGCTGCTGCAATACCCCGGCGGCAAAGGCGAAATAAACGATTTATCCGCAGTCACCCAAATTGCCCAGGCCAAAGCGGCGCTGGTCACGGTAGCGGCGGATTTGCTGGCGCTGGTGCTGCTGAAACCGCCTGCCGAATTCGGCGTCGATATTGTGGTCGGCAACTCCCAGCGTTTCGGCGTGCCGATGGGTTATGGCGGCCCCCATGCGGCCTATTTCGCGACCAAGGATGAATACAAACGCTCGGTGCCCGGCCGCATCATCGGCGTGTCCAAAGACAGCCACGGACAACCGGCCTTGCGCATGGCGTTGCAAACCCGCGAGCAGCATATTCGCCGCGACAAAGCCACCAGCAATATCTGCACCTCGCAGGTGCTGCTAGCGGTGATCGCCGGATTCTATGCGGTTTACCACGGCGCGGAAGGCTTGCGCCTGATTGCAGGCCGGGTGCATCGTTACACGCAGATTCTGGCTGCAGGCATTAGCCAATTGGGCCATCAGGTGTTGAGCGAGTGTTATTTCGACACCCTGGTCATCAGTACCCCGAACCGGGCGAAACGCATTGCCGCGCAAGCCGCAGAAGCCAATATCAACCTGCGCGTGATCGATGCCGACCATATCGGCATTTCGCTGGACGAAACCACCACGCGGGGTAATTTAAGGGATGTCTGGCAGGTGTTTGCAGCGTCCACGGCAGACCTGCCCGATATTAACGCCTTGGATGCAACCGTCGGCGAATGCATCCCGAAAGCTTTGTTGCGCAATGACCAAATCCTGCAACATCCGGTGTTCGAGCGCTACCATTCGGAAACCGAAATGATGCGTTATATGCGCCGCCTGGCGCGGCGCGACATCGCGCTGGATCGGTCGATGATACCGCTCGGCTCCTGCACCATGAAGCTGAATGCCGCCACCGAAATGCAGACCATTTCCTATTATGAATTCAACGCCGTGCATCCGTTCGCGCCGCTGTACCAGACCCACGGCTATCAGCAGATGTTTGCCGAACTGGAAGATATGCTCTGCGACCTGACCGGTTTCGATGCGTTTTCGCTGCAACCCAATGCCGGTTCCCAGGGCGAATACACCGGTTTGCTGGTCATCCGCAAATACCATGAAGTGCGGGGCGAGGCGCAGCGCAACATTTGCCTGATTCCCGCCTCCGCGCACGGCACCAACCCGGCCAGCGCCACGATGGCGGGGCTTACCGTCGTGGTTGTTGCCTGCGATGACAACGGCAATGTCAGCCTGGATGATTTGCGCGCAAAAACCGCCGAATATCAGGACACACTGGCCGCACTGATGATTACCTACCCGTCCACGCACGGTGTGTTCGAGCAGGCGTTCCGCGAGATTTGCGACTTGATACACCAGCACGGCGGACAGGTTTATCTGGATGGCGCCAATTTTAATGCATTAGTGGGTTTAAGCCGTCCCGGCAAAATCGGTGCCGATGTCGCCCATCTTAACCTGCATAAAACCTTCTGCATCCCACATGGCGGCGGCGGGCCGGGCGTAGGGCCGATAGGCGTCGGCGCGCATTTGGCGCCGTTCCTGCCCGACCATCCGGTGGTTGAAGGCGTCAATCCGGCCAAAGGCATTCATGGCACCATCGGCACCGTGTCTGCCGCGCCGTGGGGTTCGGCCAGCATCTACACCATTTCCTGGGCCTATATCGCGATGATGGGCGCTGCCGGTTTAAAACGCGCGACCCTGACCGCCATTCTGAACGCAAATTACATCGCCAAACGGCTGGCGCCGCATTACCCGATTTTATACACCGGCAAAAACGGCTGGGTGGCGCATGAATGCATCATCGATTGCCACGCCTTTAAAAAGAGCTGCAATGTCAGCGTCGAGGACATCGCAAAACGCCTGATTGATTACGGCTTTCATGCGCCCACTGTGTCATTCCCGGTTGCCGACACCTTGATGATAGAACCGACCGAAAGCGAAGACAAAGCCGAGATCGACCGTTTTTGCGCCGCGTTAATCGCCATCCGCGAGGAAATCAAGGCGATAGAAACCGGTGAAGCCGACCCCGAAAACAACCTGCTGCACAATGCGCCGCACACGCACCGTTTATTGCTGGAAAAATGGACGCTGCCTTATTCGAAACAACAAGCCTTCTTTCCCAACAACGACCAGCATGACGACAAATACTGGCCGTCAGTTGGGCGTATCGATAATGTTTATGGCGATCGCCATGTGTTTTGCAGCTGTCCGCCGCTGCTTTGAAACTAACGAGGTGTAAAAATGTTGACCATACTGCAACTGTCTGTATTGAATGACAACTATATTTATCTGCTTCACGATGAAGCATCGGGGGATACAGCGGCCGTCGACCCCGCCGTCGCCCAGCCGGTGCTGGATGCTCTGGCAAAAAACAACTGGCGTTTGACCGCGATTTTGAACACCCACCATCACGGTGACCATGTCGGCGGCAACCTGGAGCTGAAACAACTTACCGGCTGCACCGTGATTGCGGCGCTGGCCGACCAGCATAGAATCCCCGGCATCGATCGCGGCGTGGTCGACGGCGAGGTAATCACGCTGGGCCGGCATTCGGCCAAGGTTATCTCAACCCCCGGCCACACCAGCGGTCATGTTGTTTATCATTTTGCAGACGACAACGCGCTGTTTTGCGGCGACACCTTGTTTGTGATGGGCTGCGGCCGCTTGTTTGAAGGCACTGCCGAGCAGATGTGGCAATCGTTGCAGACATTAAAAGCGCTACCGGCAGCCACCCAAATCTATTGCGCGCATGAATACACGCAAGCCAATGGCCGCTTTGCGTTAACGGTGGAACGGGGGAATTTGCAGTTACAGCAACGGATGGGGGTTATCAATCAGCTCAGAGCAAAAAATCTGCCGACGGTGCCGTCGACGATAGAACAGGAATTAGCGACCAATCCGTTTTTTAGAGAAGACAGCTTAGAATTGCAGGAAACGGTTCAGAGAGTAGGAAAAAAGCCGGTGGAGGTTTTTGCGGCAGTCAGAAAATTGAAGGACGAGTTTTGAGATAATTTGTGGGAGCTGTGCCCACGTCGCGATTAACAACTGCCAATCGCGACGTGGGCACAGCTCCCACACCCGGAATCAACCCTTAGGCCGCATGTGCGGAAACAACAACACATCACGGATTGACGGCGCATCGGCAAACAGCATGACCAGACGGTCGATGCCTATGCCTTCGCCAGCCGTCGGCGGCATCCCGTGTTCCAGAGCGACAATATAGTCGGCATCAAAATGCATGGCTTCAATATCACCGGCCTCTTTTTCTTCGACCTGTTTTTGAAAACGCGCCGCTTGATCTTCGGCATCGTTCAACTCGGTAAAACCGTTGGCGATTTCGCGACCACCAACAAAAAATTCAAAGCGGTCGGTCACATGCGGGTCGTCGTCATTGCGCCGCGCCAACGGCGACACTTCAACCGGGTACGCGGTAATAAAAGTCGGGTTCATCAAGCGGCTTTCGACGGTTTTTTCAAATATCTCAATCTGTATCTTGCCCAAACCGTAGCCGTCCTTGACCGGAATATGCAGCTTATTGGCCACTTCAACAGCAGCTTCACGGGTAGCCAGATTTTCCGCCGTCAACTCGGGATTAAAATGCAGGATCGACTCAACCACAGTCATGCGGTCGAACGGCTTGCCGAAATCGTATTGTTCGCCTTGATAAGTAATCTCGGTTTGCCCCAACACTTCAACGGCAACACCGCGCAACATGGCCTCGGTCAAATCCATCAAATCGCCATATTCGGCGTAAGCCTGATAAAACTCCAACATGGTGAATTCGGGGTTATGCCGCGTCGACAAACCTTCGTTGCGGAAATTGCGGTTGATTTCAAACACCCGCTCAAAACCGCCGACCACCAGACGCTTTAAATACAACTCCGGCGCGATACGCAAATACAGTTCCATATCCAGGGCGTTATGAAAAGTGGTAAAAGGACGCGCTGTGGCTCCGCCGGGAATCATTTGCATCATCGGCGTTTCGACTTCCAGAAAATTGCGTTCGATCAGGAATTTACGGATATAAGCGACCACTTTGGAACGGATCAAAAAAGTATTGCGCGATTGCTCGCTCATGATCAAATCCAGATAACGCTGGCGGTATTTGATTTCCTGATCGGCAATGCCGTGGAATTTTTCGGGCAACGGACGCAAGGCTTTGGTCAGCAGGCGAATATCGTCAACCTTGACGCTGAGCTCTCCAGTCTGAGTTTTAAACAATGTGCCTTCAGCGCCAACAATGTCGCCGATGTCCCACTTTTTAAACTGCTCATTGTAGAAATTTTCAGCCAGCGCATCGCGAGTTACATAAAGCTGCATCTGACCGGACATATCCTGGATATGCGCAAAACTGGCTTTGCCCATCACCCGCCTCGTCATCATCCGACCCGCCAGCTTCACCCGCAACGGTTCGGCTTCGAGTTCTTCCTTGGATTTTTCGCCGTATTCGGCCAGCAACTCGCCTGCGACTACATTGCGGCGAAAATCGGTAGGAAAGGCAATGCCGCCGTTTTCGCGCAACTCGTTTAATTTGCTGCGGCGCTGTTTGATTTGTTCTTGTTCGTCGTGCTCGATTTCTGACATGGTTTTAATAGTTTTAATTTAAAAGTAACGCTGAGTGCGTTAGAACGTAAATGGTTAATACAATATTATTAACTGATGTTTAGGAAATATATTCATTTTTCATCCTAAACACTAGCTCACTTCCCATCATCAAGTGAATTTAGGTAATTAGCTAAAATATCACCATGACAAGCGGCAGGTTTACAATGACAACCTAGGATTTTACCGCGTAATTTCAATAACTGTTCTTTACTGCTTTTGAGGTAACCACGCTCAAAATCATATTGGTATTTTCTTATGACTTCGTCCCTATCGCCATCAATTCCTATGGCATAAGGATTCCCCCAATCTGAACCTCTACCGATATAAATATCGCAGTTTTCTTGTCGATCAATATTGACTACTCTGGTTATAGATGAATCAGTCATTTTATTAATCAATCCTATTTATCAAGTAAGTTTTATTTGTATAGCCATCGTCTATTTTTAATAACACCTCGCTCATTAGATCAATCACTAATTGGCTAAAATCATCTATGATTTGCGTTTCTATTGGGATGCTAAAATCACCATGAGCGATACTATTCCTATACCATAATAATTTATTCAAATTCTTCTCATAAGGCTCTTTAGGTAGAGTTTCTAAATTAAACCGGATAAAAATTTTTCTAATAACTTCATAATTAATGTTAGACTCCGTAGGAAATGTTGCTGGAATTACAACCATATTCCTAGCAACATCGTCTTTAAAGTGATTAACAAAATTTGTTATCCGTTTGATGCTTTTTTGAAAATCTTTAGGCATTTCATTTAGATATTCATTATTTCTAAGATAATGAGTATCGATGCTGTGAGCCAAAAGTTCTGGAGCAATTTTATCAAACGTAATGTTTAAACTATTAATCTCTTTTATATAATGAGTAAATGCATCTTTAACAAATCCTTCCCACAATGAATATAAGGCGGGAATGGTGTGTTTTTTTAATATCTGCTTTTGCTCGTCAGAAAGATTAGAATGAAACGGCAAAAATTTAAGCGTTGCTATTTCGTCAGTCCGCCATTTTATTTCATTACTTATTTTCTCTTCAAGAAAGCTCATTTAGATTGATTATTTAAAAAATTTCTTAGTTAACTCAATACGCTTAGCGACTCTCTCTTTACTGTTTGAAGCAATTCCTGCACCTTTTAAATTAGTAAAATCAGGATTTCCTTTGATGTTCGTTATAAATTCAGCTAAATCATCAGAACTTAGCGTTTTATAATGATTTAAGTTTAATGCGACACCTATCATGACAATATCATAGATATTAGGGGAAAACGGCCCCATATTTCTTGCACCCTTGAATACCTTTTTTCCTATAGGATCTAGCAACTCTACAAGCTGAGTAAATAACGCCTTGCCTTGACTATAATCAAATGTTTCATCTTTGATAACCTCCTTCATATAAGAAGTCATATAAGACGAAATATTTTCGTTGATTTTATCTTTCGCTGGGCTGTCACTTTTAGCAACATCATATAAAGCAAAAAAGCGTAATACCAATTCTTGCAAATAAAGTTGTTCTACTTGCTTTTCTGTAGGGGATGTTAATTTTTTAAAGTTAGGTGTTTCTGCTAAATCTTTTAAAAAATCGTTAAACTTATTAGATTGAGGACGAAATATACAATTTCTCAGTTCTTGCTCTGTAATAGATTCACCATAGCTATTAATACGCTTAAATAACTCATATCGCATATCAATTTTGCTGTCCCATTTTATAACTTCAACTCGACAAACCGCACGTCTTATATTCAATTGATATTTAAGAGGAAGTGACTTAAATGTATAGTTTTCCAATACTCTTATTAAGCCGCCTTCGGTTAAGGTTAAATTGTTTTTTTCAGGTAGATTTTTAAGTTCTCCGAAAAAAGATAGAACCGTTGAAACTCTTTGTAGGCCATCTACCAATTCCCATTTACCAGCATCATTACCTTCGCTAATTTCTGCAACAAAAATAGGTGGAATAGGAATATTTAATAACAAAGATTCAATGAAGCGGGTTTGTTGTTCATTATCCCATCGAAATAAACGCTGAAAAGCAGGATTGATAATAATTTCATCACGTTCGTACATGCTGATAATTTCACCAAAAGACATATCTAATCTATCGGCAGATAAGCCGCTTCTGGTATTTTTTATTTCTTGATCCAGCAATTCATTATTGGTCATATTTATTTACTTATTATCATTTATTTAAAAAATATACTGCTAATTAATAGCTGAAGTTTTAATTATAATTAATGAAACAATACTACAACCCACTCTTCAAACTAGCCTCAATAAACTGATCCAAATCGCCATCCAGAACCGCTTGAGTATTGCCGGTTTCAACGCTGGTACGTAAATCCTTGATCCGTGATTGATCCAATACATAAGAGCGAATCTGGCTGCCCCAGCCTATATCCGACTTAGTATCTTCCAATGCCTGCGCCGTTTCGCTGCGTTTGCGCATTTCCAGTTCGTACAATTTGGCTTTCAATTGCTTCATCGCGGTGTCGCGGTTTTTATGCTGTGAACGGTCGCTTTGACATTGCACGACGATGCCGGTCGGGTTGTGGGTCATGCGCACGGCCGATTCGGTTTTATTGATATGCTGGCCGCCCGCGCCGCTGGCACGGTACACATCGACGCGTATATCGGCGGGATTAATGTCGATGTCGATGTCGTCATCGATTTCCGGCGACACGAATACCGAGGCAAACGAGGTATGGCGGCGATTGCCCGAATCGAACGGCGATTTTCTGACCAGGCGATGCACACCGGTTTCGGTGCGCAGCCAGCCGAACGCATATTCGCCTTCAAATTTGATGGTGGCGCTTTTGATACCGGCCACGTCGCCTTGCGATTCTTCAATCAATTCGGTTTTAAAGCCTTTGCGTTCGCCCCAGCGCAAATACATGCGCTCGATCATCGACGCCCAGTCCTGCGCTTCGGTGCCGCCGGAGCCGGACTGTATGTCCAAAAAGGCGTTGTTGGCATCCATTTGCCCGGAGAACATGCGACGAAATTCCAGCTCTGCGACCCGTTTTTCAAAGTGCTCCAGGTCATCGACCACGGTTTCAACCGTGTCTTCATCGTCTTCTTCAACCGCCATCAGCAGCAGTTCTTCGGCATCAGAAAGGCCACGTTCCAAATCATTGATAGTGTTAACGATGACTTCCAGCTGGCCGCGCTCTTTGCCTAAGGCCTGCGCCTCTTCGGGATTGTCCCAAATTTTCGGATAAGCCAGCTCCCTTAAAACTTCGACTAATCGCTCGCTCTTGATGTCGAAGTCAAAGATACCTCCTAAGGGCATCGCCACGGTTTTTTAAGTCGGCTATTTTGTTTTTGATCGGATTTATTTCTTGCATGAGGTGTATTTAATTTAGTGACAATCGAGACCCGGCGCAGGCCGGTAAAAACGTGAGTGGGCGTGATTATAAACTATTAGCCAAGGCGGTTCATCCCGAGTTACCGAGTGCGTTGGTTTTTTGCAGGCCTTAGGCACTTATGTGAAACAGTTACCGGCAAGTAATTCCCGCGCATCCTGCAAACATTGCTCCAACAACAGCTCCGGCACTTGTGGGCTTTGGCTCAATGCCATCACCCGGGCTAATGCCGCCACTTGTTCTGCGGTCAAAATCTGTTGCGGCAAAATGTCGGTATACAGCCAAACGCTGACCGATTCCGGCGCGGGTAACTGGGTTTGTCCCGCCAACACCGTGGTGGCCGCCAACATGCTGGCAGCCAATAAATCCAGCACCCCGGCACTACACTGTTGTTGCCATAATAATTCGGCCGCTTGCAATTTGTCGGCAGCGACTTTGATTAAAGGATTCACAGCTACCGTTTCAATAACCGGCAACAACTCGCGTTCACTGGCAGGTGCCAAGCCTAAACGCTGCAAGCTGTGCAAGGTGTGCGCGGCAATGACCGCCACCGGCACCTCGGCTTGCGACAAGGTTTCGGCCAGCTGTTCATCAGCTTCTGTACACGACTCCAATACCACCAGCAAGCCGCCGTTAGCGCCCATGATGCGTTGAATACGCGGCATAAAGGCGGTTTGCAGTTGCACAATCAGCGCATTAATTTCATGGTCATCTTCAACGCCTTCAACCGGCGTTTGCTTGACCGTAGCCGGCGCCGCTTGTTCATCGACAAGCGGCGGCAAGGCGTCCTCTGGAAGTTCTGCAAGCGCCTCTTTAACCGCGCCGGACACTTCCGCCAAATCATCGACCAACGTTTCCAGCATCTTTTTCGATACGCCCACCACATCTTCGGTGGCGTCCGAACTGACCACGTTATCGAACAAATCGCGCTTGCCCCTGACCAATCCGGCAACACGCTGTTCGTAGGATTCTTCCGCCAACAGCACAAATATCTGCACTTTGTGTTTTTGCCCCAAACGATGAATCCGGGCCATGCGCTGATCCAATATCGCCGGGTTCCAAGGCATGTCCATATTGATCAACACCGTCGCCGCCTGCAGATTCAAACCCACGCCGCCGGCATCGGTAGAAATGAACACCTGAACGCTGTCATCGTCGGCGAATTTATCCATCAACTCACTGCGTTTATGCGTCGGCACGCCGCCATGCAAATGCACGCAACCCAAGCCCATGCCGTTCACCACCGTTTCAATCATGGTGGTCATGCCTTTCCATTGCGAAAACACCACGACTTTGCAGTTGCTCAGCAGACACAAGTCATCCAGCAAGCGCGCCAATTCGTCCAACTTGGGCGAACCGAAGGTTTCCTTATCGACCAAACCCGCCGCATTACAAGCCATGCGCGCCTGTTGCAGCGCCGCCATCATGCGGTTTTGTTCACCCGGCGTCAGCGGCCTGCGTTTGGCAATGGTTGCCAACATCGACGCCGCCGACAAGCCGGAATCATGCAGTTCCCGCTGTTTTTGCGTCATCGCAATATCCAGCGTCACTTCGGTGCGGTCGGGCAACTGGTCTTTAACCAGACTGCGGTTGCGCCGCAACATCACCGAACTGATGCGGCGCCTAAGCTCGGACAAGTTACGATAACCGATCACCTTGCCGCGTTCATCGGTGATATGAAAATCCAGCAGACAGCGCCATAACGGCCCCAACACACGCGCATCGACCACTTGCAGCAAGCTGTACAAATCTTCCAGCCGGTTTTCCAACGGCGTACCGCTCAATACAAAAGCGTAGCGCGAAGGAATCAGTTTAATGGTGGAGGCGATTTTAGTGCGCCAGTTTTTGATGCGTTGCGCCTCATCCAGAATCAGCAAATCCGGTTTTAAGGTTTCGCTAATCACGCTCAAATCGCGCAACACCAGTTCATAATTGACGATAAAAAACAGCGCATCGGCGCGGTAATGTACGCCGCGACTTTCGGCGACGCCCTGCACCACTTGCACACTGCGGCCGGTAAATTTGGTGATTTCCCGCGCCCATTGCTGTTTTAACGAAGCCGGACAGACAATCAGAATTTTCTGCACCCCGGCATGATCGGCCAGCCAAACGCCCGCAGCAATCGCCTGCAAAGTTTTGCCCAAGCCCATGTCGTCGGCCAGCAAGGCGCGGCCACGTGACGCCAAAAATGCCACGCCTTCAATCTGATAGGGAAATAATTTAGCCTTAATCCCGGGCAACACGCCGTGCGATTGCATAATGTCGCGTGTTATCTGTTGCGCGCGCAATTGACTGCTGGCATCTTCGGCGCATTGCTGCGCATATTGGCGGGCATCTTCGCCCAACTGAATATCATCGCGCCCCGCGACCCGTTCGGCCAAACGGAAAAAATCATCGGGCAAGCGGCCTTTGAATAAACCTTGTGCGTCGAAAAATTCGTCCAGCAAAATCGCCAAATCGGCAGCGAGTTCGGGCGTTTTATACAAACGTAATTGCGGATTGGTGGCCGATTCCCAAGCCAAATAAACAAACGATAACGGCGAACCCTTAGCCTTGAGTTCCTTGTATTCGGGACGTTTTTTGGCGTAATGCAACACAGCTTCGATATGTTTGCACGTACCCAGCCGGTTGCTGGCCAAATCGGGACAGGTGCAATAATTCATCCGCGCATCCAGCGAACGAATATGCACCTGATAAGAGCGCTGCCAATGCGTGGTCGACACCAGAGACGTTGCCTGCCAGATGCCAAAACCCAGATTGCCGCTGATTAAATTGACCTTAACCTCGTTGCGGCCTTTTTTAATGCGTTCGGCAATGGCCTCTTCCATCGCGCTGCCGATTTGCCCCGCGCTGTCCTGATTACTCGCTTGTTCGGCATAGCTGTACAAGGCTGCAATCGCATGTTTGCACACCGGCTGAGTATCGGCGCAATCGCATTGCACCACCAATTGATCGTCTTCGCCGCGCGATAACTCGACCCAATAAGGTTGATCCGGTTTGGAGCCTTCCACCTGCGCCAACAGCACATTTTCTTGCGCATCCAGCGCAAAAACGCGGTTCTCAATGAAATACGAGAGACCTTTTTTAAGGGTATTTTCCGGGGCTAAGGTGCCAAGGCGTTCGGTATCAAACAGAAAAAAATCGTCAGTCATGGTTATCTCGGCGGATTAGAATAATATTATTGATTTTACAACGAATAGAGCTAGCCACCGAAAGCTGAATGCAAGTTAGACCTTCCAGGTTTTTAAAACCTGGAAGGTCTGCATGTCAGTAGCCCATAGATGATAGTATTAAGCATCCCAAGGTTTTGCAGCCGCCATTAGTCGCTCGACTCCATCACCGCTTGGAGGACAATCAAGAACTTCAAGAAAATAATCATAGGTTTTTTGGTCAACCAGCACCCGCCCTTGCTCAAACAGTAACTCCTCTGCTGAACCTCGGGCGGCATCAATCATCATTTAAAACCATCCTGTTTAAACCGCTCCCAGCGCTTTTTAAAGCCTTTTCTATCAAACAGATAGTATAAAAACACCAGTAAAAACGGCCACAACATAAAAGCGAACAATTTAAATCCAGTTCCAAAATCCATAACTCCCCCTCGTTTTATCTCGTTGAAAACGTTTTAATGTTTACCCCTTTCCAACGGTTCAGTCAATATCATTTCCAACGCCAGTTGCGCCATATTTTTGGAGCCGCCGCCCTGCCCTAGCTGCTGTTTAACCTGCGCCAGATTTTGGCGCATGGCCTCGGCGTAAGCTTTATCGGTCAAAATCCATAACACTTCGGCGGACAGGTTTTCCGCCGTCGCCTCGTGCTGTATCAATTCCTTGATGATAAGTTTGCCCGATACGATATTCGGCAAGCCGATAAATGGCGTATTCACCAGCCATCGGCCCAGCCAATAGGTTAGCGCTGACAATTTGTAGGCAATGACCATCGGCACGGTTAGCAAGGCGATTTCCAGCGTTGCGGTGCCTGAGGTGGTCATCACCGCATCGCAACATTGAATCACATCGTAAGGCTGATTTTTGATGACGGTAATAGCGATCTTTGTTTGGCGAAGATAGTCGTCAAGTAAGCTATCGCTGATGGAATCGGCTTGCGGTAAGATAAATTGGCAGCCGGGTAATGTAGCCTGCACTTTTTCGGCGGCGGCCAACATCACCGGTAACATGCGTTTGATTTCGTTGACCCGGCTGCCGGGCAACAAGCCAACTATCGGCTGGTTTTTATCCAGACCAAAGCGGGCTAAATCATCCTCTTTGCTGTGCTCAGGATGGACTTTATCGACCGACGGATGGCCGACGTAGCGCACCGGCACACTTTCGGCATCGTAATATGCGGTTTCAAACGGGAAGATCACCGCCATCATGTCAATGACTTTGCCGTAAGCCTTGACCCGGCCCGGCCGCCATGCCCAGACTTGGGGACTGACATAAAACAGCACCTTAATGCCTTGCTGTTTGGCATAACGCGCCAGCTTGAAATTGAATTCTTTGTAATCGACGCACACCAGCAAATCGGGGCGCTCGGTTTTTATCAACGCTTGCATCAGTTTTAGTGCGCGGCGGATTTCGGCATAATGTTTGATGACTTCGACCACGCCAATGACGCCAATATTGGCCGAATCATAGCGGATGTCGATACCCGCCTGCGCCATTTTGGCGCCGCCCATGCCCATGCCTTGAAGGTCTGGCTGCTGTTTTTTCAGCTCCAAAAACATATTGGCGGCGTGTTGGTCGCCGGATGATTCGCCGGCGCTGAAGAGGATTTTTAAGTTCAAGGTCAATTCAAACGCTGCTGTGGGAGCGGCCACCCGGCCGCGAACAGCGCACGATTGTTCGCGGCCGGGTGGCCGCTCCCACAATTTATGTATAAAGATGAGTGAGCCATTTCGGAAATTAAGCCAAAACACCCCGAATCACCGCCACGATTTCGCGGACAGTGTCATCCTCAAGGAACGGACAAATCGGTAATGAAAAACAATTCGCCGCCACCGCTTCGGTCACCGGCAAATTCACCGCCGCATAGTCGTCCTTAAACACATTTTGCCGATGCAAGGGCACCGGATAATATACCGCACAGCCAATCTGCTTGGCTTGCAAGGCAGCCATAACTTCATCGCGGCGCTCGCATAACAGCGTATATTGATGATAAACATGCTCACCCAAACCGTCTTCAAACGGCGTAGTCAGCGGCAAATCAGCCAGCAATTCCGAATACAGCCGTCCAACATGACGGCGGCCTGCATTGTATTGGTCGATACGTTTTAATTTGGCGCGTAAAATCACTGCCTGCATTTCATCAAGGCGGCTGTTGTAGCCGACTACATCATGATAATAACGCACTGCCGAACCGTGGTTATGCAGCATTTTGAGTTTTTCTGCGGTCTCATCGGAATTGGTGACGACCAAACCGCCATCGCCAAAAGCACCCAGGTTCTTGCTGGGGAAAAAACTATAACCGGCCGCATGGCCGATTGCACCGGTTTGTTGACCGTTAATGCTGGCGCCGAATGACTGGCAGCAATCTTCAATCAATTTAAGATTATGCTGGTCGCATAGTGCTTTAATCGCAGTCATATCGGCCGGTTGGCCGAACAAATGCACCGGCATCACCGCCTTGGTTTTCGGGGTAATGGCTTTGGCTATCGCGTCCGGCGCAATGTTAAAAGTCTTGGGATCAATATCGACGAACACCGGAATGGCGCCGACATATTTAATCGCTTCCGCCGTGGCAATAAACGTGAACGCAGTCGTAATCACCTCATCACCAGCGCCGATACCTTCGGCGATCAAAGCCAAATGCAGCGCGTCAGTGCCCGAAGCCACGCCTATCGCGTGTTTGACGCCCAAATAAGCCGCCGCTTCTTTTTCAAAAGCCTGAACATTAGGCCCTAAAATGAACGAGCAATTTTCGATTGTCTCGCTCAAACCGCGCTCAACTTCGTCTTTAATTTCAGCGTATTGGGCCTTCAGGTTTACCATCGGTATCATGTTGTATTGCCTTTATGTTTATCGATTGATTGTGCTCAAGCGGGATGGGGTTTGCAACCCCGTCCCTAACGTTTTCGCCAGCCCCGAACCAAACGGCTGTTCAAGCCAGATCAAAACGTTTCGGACGGGGCAACATGCCCCGTTCGGCTGTTGAAGTATGTTACAGAAATTTATAATGGGTTATTTATCGCCCAATAACCGGGTAATCGCTATCGCGGTTTCCAGCGCCCGTCTTCCCGCAACACCCGACACCAACGGGTTGTCACCGGTATGGATACAGTTGACGAAATGTTTGATTTCTTCCAGCAACGCATCGCCGCTTTCAAACACCGATTCTTCGGTTTCTATCTCGGGAATGCCGGGGAACATTTCCCCTTTGCCGGTGCGATGCTTGGTTAAAACACGGTTTTGAAAATCGACCGAGACGTAAGAACACGGCCTGAACATGCGCATTTTTCGTTCCATCTTCATGCTGATACGGCTGGCGGTGACATTGGCCACGCAACCGTTTTTGAACAACAAACGGGCATTGGCAATATCGGTGCCTTGCGTCAACACCGCCGTGCCGCTGGCGTCGATGCGCTCCACTTCGGAATCGACCAGCGCCAAAATAATATCAATGTCATGGATCATCAAATCCAACACCACGCTGACATCATTGGCGCGGGGATTAAACGGCGACAAGCGGTGCGATTCGATAAACAGCGGTTTTTCTTCCTTGTCCAGACCCAACACCGCCGGGTTAAAGCGTTCCAAATGGCCGACCTGCAAAATCAAGTTTTTTGCCTTAGCAATCGCAATCAATTCATCGGCTTCCGCCACCGTCACCGTAATCGGTTTTTCCACCAACACATGCGCCCCGGCATTGAGAAAATCCCGCGATACCTGGTGATGCAGCGTCGTCGGCACCACGATACTGACCGCATCGACTTCGCCTAATAAAGATTGGTAGTCGGTCAAAGCGACTGCGCCGTGTTTTTCGGCGACGTCTTTAGCCGCCGCCTCATTAATGTCGACCACGGCGACCAGTTCACAATCCGGCAACGACGCATATTTTTCTGCATGAAACTTGCCCAAATAGCCGGTACCGATAACAGCGCATTTTAATTTTTTCATGTCATTTAAATTTAATCTCTTAAGACCCCTTTTTAGGGCCGAATTTTCAGCCGGGTATTGTAAACGATCGCCCAATATTCAGAAAATCTGATACGCCGATTCCAGGGCAAATGCACACCCTGCTACATTCAATACAGCAAACGCTCATTAGGCTATTTCCTGAAAAAGAAATACCAAAAATTGTCCACGAAAAGCACGAAAATTTCATGGCTTTCGTGTTTTTCGTGGACACTATTTTTTACAGACCATGATCATCAAGGGATGTTATTTCTCGGAAATCGCCTTAGACAGATGAAAAATCGACCCATGTCCCCAATTTCAAACCCAACTGTTGTCCGGCATGGCCTTTATTCACCGCAATTTCAATCAGGCCACTGGAGTTTTTATACCAGAAAGCCTGCTGTTCTTGGACTGCGCTGAAGGTGTCGGCTTGTCCGATGACAAGCCCGTTGAGGGTCAGCGTTTGGCCGGCATAAGGCTAATTCCGAAATAAAAAATACCAGCCATGGCCTATCTTTAGGCGGGTCGAATGAGGATGTCCCAGTTAGGCAATAAAGGATTGCGTAGCAAGCGTGCCTCGATGTCTGCCATGGCCTGCTTGGTCAGGGTG
>JAUXXQ010000078.1 GCA_030684815.1 Methylobacter sp.
TCAAAATAAGCCCAGATTTTGGGTTTGCGTTCCCGGTTATGAAACCCGAGCAGATCCATGACCAATTGGGCGATGGGATCATTTTTAAGCGATTCATCCGCATCGAAGCGTTCGGACAGACGTTGCTGCCAGTCTCGGAGCGCCTGTTTTTTGTCGGCCGCCTGTATTTGTCGATCAGTTTTTTCCTGGTCGGGTGTTGCGGCATCCGATTTAGGGGCATAAGCGATGCCGGCGATGGATTGTTGTTCACGCAGCCAATCCACCAACTCCAGCGTGCTTTCGCAATCGTCGATATTGTAGTCGCGAATGTCTTTCAATTCGGGCCATTGCACCCAATCGAAAGCGGCTGGATCGGCAAGCCAAGACTGATAGCCGTTGCCGTTGTCAGTCCATCGGGCAACACCGCCTTGTTCACGCCACATTTCATAGAAAATGACTGATTCGCCGCCATTAGCGACTTGCGTGGTTCGTTTGCCTCGGTACAGATGCTCGACGCATTTAATACTGTAGGACTTTTCCCCAAGAATCATGCCGTTTATGACAATCTTATACAGATCGACGAATACGCCGTTGGCCAGCATTTCGGCGATCTCTTTGATTCGGGTTTCATACCGGGTCGAGAGTTTGCGCATGGCGGCCACTTCGTAATTGGCATAGTGATAGACATGTAGGGTGTTGTCGCGTTTCCATCGATCATAAACCCAATCGATAAAGCCTTCGAATGCGGTTTTCTCCTGTTCAGGGGTGTGAGCCCACCAATCCTTAAACGCATAGAGCTTCCCTTGTGCCGCATCCGGGCAACGGTAACTGCTGCCCCAAAGGTATTCCAAGCCACCGTCATACAACGGATGCCCCTCGATGTCGAAAAACACGTCGAGAGCAGACGCCGGCGGTAAAAAGGACAAGCCTTTACCGTTATCATTGTGGAGGATATTGAACAGCGGTTTTTCAAGGCCTCGGGATGCGTGTTGAATTTCGGCTTGGGCTTTCAGTTTTGCCAGTGTCGCGTTAGGAATTCCTTTGACC
>JAUXXQ010000095.1 GCA_030684815.1 Methylobacter sp.
GTTTCCGCCTGTCGCGGATTACCGCCACAATACTTGAGTGCCATCTCGGCTTGAAACGCCCGCCTGTCGGCAAGCCCCATTTTTGAAGCGGCCTGTTTCAAATCAGATAAGTGGCTCTCGTTAATAGATTGTCGCTCGGCTTGGCCAAAATACGCTGCTATTGTCATCTCGGTTTTTTGTAGGGTTGGAATGGGCGCTTAATTTTACTCATTTTTGGTATCTTGGTTTGCGGAAAAGGCCTAAGACATCCAAGCGCGTAGCGCGAGGTGGCGTTCCCGGCGGATGTTTGCCGGAAACACCAGTTCTCGCTATCGTTCGAACCAGCTCATTCCGGTTTAATCAGGTTTTAACCGCCTTTAGAGCTTTGAATTCCTCTTGAACCACAAGAAGGACATTTTTCACCTTTATCTTCACAATCGTGATCTGATTCCCATTCGTGACCACAATCTTCACACACATTGTTCCATGAACTATCCCAACTCATTTTCTCACCTATAATTATGTTTTTGTTAAAATGTCGCTTCATTTAGCAAAGCGGTACAGAAAGAAAATGTAAACTCTCTCTTCCTGCTGCTAGTTATGCTAAATTGTTCATAAAAAATTACCACCAAATGAAACTGATATTTTCCCCGTAGGAGTTTGTATTTATGAAGGTTTGCGAAAAAATCAAACATTTGCGCCAAGCACAAGATTTGTCACAAGAAGAAGTGGCAGAAAAATTAGGCATGACAGCAAACGGTTATGGCGGAATTGAACGCGGTGAGGTAGATATTAAATTATCCCGTCTTAAACAACTTTCAGAATTATTCGGCGTTGAGCTTATTGAATTACTTAAATCGGACGAACAAAATATTTTCAATTTTAAAGATACAAGCACACAAAATTATTGCAACATTGGTTCAAAAATTTTTGAAGATGTTAAATTGAAATGTGAGGTTGAAAAATTACAGATGGAAGTTGCTTATTTGAAAGAAACTATTGAATTGATGAAAAAATAAAAGTAGCGCTTAGGGCGCAAACCGGTGTAGATGTCGAAGAAAGAGTATGCGGGCTTACCGGAATCGATTACTGGGCAGTGAGCGGGCGGATTTACGTGACCACCTTTGCTAAATTCCAAACGCTGCGATGTTCAAGTTTTTAAATTTTTCGCAGCCGGCCCCTTGGAAAAGTCATCCGGCAACTCGGCAGTATAGTGACGCTGTCGGTTCCATGCGGCCTAAATCACGGCCAACCATATACTTGCCCGAAGGCATTAACTGAAAAAACATCATCCACAAGTCCTGCCAATTCCTCGAGCTTATCTGCAGGATTCTGATCCTCCAACACCGTTTTGATAAATTCGAGCAGTACCGCCTTTGGGATTTTCTTTGCAGGCTGCCTACGGTATACGCGGGCAGTTTGTTTTTGATGCGGGCCGTCTGCTCTGGGTACAAGTTTACATTTGATATGGCCTATACAAAAGGAGTCAGTGTTTTAAGTTGCCTAAGTTATTTCATGCTCGTTCCTAACCCATCATGATTACCCCCACTCGCCCCCGACCATGAAAGCCGACAGAACCGAGTGGGGTGTCAATCATGATGGGTTAGGTGATTTCCGGGAAATAATGTCCCTTGATGACCACCCGTCGTTATACATATCTCGACGAAGGCCGGAATAAGCGGGTTCGAGCGATAGCGAGAACCGGCGTTTCTCCAGCATTCCGAGGCTCAAGAGCGCCGGAAACGCCCACCTTGGCTATCGCCGGGCGGGCGCTTCCGGCCTACATCCTGTCTCGAACAGACTTGTGTATAACGATGAGTGATGACCATGGGCTATAACAAAAGCTGTCCTTTTCAGTTAATCCTCAACTATCCATTGCTGAGCTTTATTATAAAAATCATCGATGTCGGCGATCAGTTCGCAACGCGGCGAGGGAAGTAGAGCATGGTCGTGGCAGTATTGCGCACCGCTGCCGCCTGTCCAAATACGCGAAGATGCGGTTTCCGGGGCGGCGGCGATGATATTTAATTGTGCGATCGTTTCCGCTTCCGGCGGTGTTTTCACTAAACCGATGATAATGATGTCGGGTTGCAAATGCTTTGCGGCTTCAACAATATCTTTGCCCGGTAAATTTCCGCCCAAGTAATAACAGCGGTAATTTTCGGCGGCTAATAAGCAACTCAATAAAATGCCGCATTCGTGCGGCTCATGGCTTGGCGTGGCAAACATCATCGCGGGGCTATGTCCCGAGGTGATGCGCAGGTTATTCACCATGCTCAACACGATGCGCTGGACGCAACAGGTAAACATGTGCTCCTGGGCAATGTTCAATTTTTCTTCATACCAAAGTTCGCCTATTTTTTTTAGCGCGGGCAACAAAATATCCCGGGCATAGTCCAAGGGTTCGCTGGCCAGCAAGGCGCGTTTTAATATTTGCTCGCAGCGGTCAATACGGTAATCCATCACCGCTTCAATAATCTGATCCAGCAACGGCGGCGAGCTGTTGGGCGACAATTGCGCGCGCTGTTGCAGGTTGCGTAATGCGTCAACACTCAGTCCGGCAATCTTGCTGATGGTATGGCCGTTGCGCGTCAGTTGCGCGAGTAGGGTCAATTTTTCCAATTCCTGCTGCGAATAGAGGCGGCGGCCATTGTCGCTACGTGCCGGGCTAATGCCGATGTAGCGGCGCTCCCAAGCGCGCAATGTTTCGGCAGGTAATCCGGTTAACGTGGTGATGGCTTTTATTGAATACATTGTTTATGTTTTGTATATAAAATAGTTTGACAAGTATTGTACATTTGGAGTAATTTTAGCGCCAGATTAAAAAACATTAATGAGGCCCGTCATGACAGAAGTCCTATCCAATGCCGCCCCTATTGTCAGCGAAGCCGAACCGCTTGCGCTGGCTATGCAGCTCGAGCAAGCCAGGCAGCATCTGCTGTTGCTGTTGTTAGGGGACGGTCAGGCGTCGGCCTTGCTGCACGAACAGTGTCTGTTTCAGTTGAACAATGGTAAGGATATGTCCGACTTTGTCCGTGACAATACCGACGATGCACTTATTGTACAAGATGTTAACTTTGTACAACCTAATCTTGGTCAAATTGACCCGCAGTTATTAAACGGTGCGGTAGCCCGATCCTTGTTATTTAACCTGCATTTTACGCCCGGCTTTTTAATTGAAGTGGCCGCACTGTGTTTGTCCACGACTGACGATAGCGATTATTCGGCCAGGCTCACCTCAGCCGCGCAAAATCTGCAACGGCTAAGGCAGCAAATGATTGCCGCTAATATGGGGCTGGTCGCTTTTGTCGCGCATAAACAAAAAACCACCGCATTGGGTTTTGATGATTTGCTGCAAGAAGGCGTGGTGGGTTTGATTAAGGCGGTCGAGCGTTTTGATCCGTATCGCGGTTTTCAGTTTTCCACTTATGCGATGCCGTGGATTAAACAGGCTATTTCCAGGTTGATTGTGAAGCAGGAAAAAACCGTGCGCTTGCCGGTGTCCTTGGCCGAAAAGGCGGGCGCGGTGTTTGAGGCAATGCGCAAAAGTTATTTGCAAACCGAGCGTTGGCCGAGTGTTGAACAGCTAAAAACACTGTGCGACTTAAGCGAAGACGAAATCAAAACCATTAGAAGTTATTACCAAGCCACGCATTCTTTAGATAGCGCGAGCGAGTCCGAAGAAGACGAAGGCCAAACCTTAATGGCGCGGATGAAGCAGCAGCAGTTTGCGCAGCCGCTCGATGAACTGATTGAGCACAATTTGACTCAGTATCTCGACCAAGTGATGGCGACGTTGCCGGATAAGGAGGCCACGATTCTGACACTGCGTTTTGGCTTAAAAAATCACACAGAAATGACCTTGCAGGCCATTGCCGATCAACTACAGGTAAGCCGGGAGCGCGTCAGGCAGATACAAAATGAAGCGTTAAAAAAGTTAAAAAACCAGTTTGGTTGCGATCTGATGCTGTTTCTTGAACCTAACGACAGCTATTAGCACCAAGCCGCGCCACATTAAGCAGGAGGAGAGATCATGTCATCAGAAAAACACAGTACCGAACGCAATCAGCAGCCAGACTGGAAGTTTGAGCTGGAAAAAAACTGGAAAATGTTTTATCGAAAGTCCAGCGACTATTTTTTAAACCATAAGGATCAATTTTCTCTGGCGAAAATAAGTGGCATTGTCGGTGGTGCTGCAACGGTAATTTGGCTATCGACCGGCGTTTATATCATCGATGAAGGCAATCGCGGTGTCATTACCCGCTTTGGCGCCTACAGCGAAACCACTACGCCGGGGCCGCATTGGCATCTGCCCGCACCGATTGAAAAGGTGAGTATTGTCAATGTTGAGCAACAACGCTTTATTGAAGTCGGTTACCGCGATTCACGCGGCAACAAGTCGGCCAATGTGGGGCAGGAATCGTTGATGTTGACCACCGATGAAAATATCATCAACGTGCGTTTAGCGGTGCAATACCAGATTAATAATGCCCGTGATTATCTGTTCAATGTCAGGGATAACGAAGACACCTTAAAGCAACTGACTGAAAGCGTGGAGCGTGCGGTAATCGGCAGCAACAACATGGATTATGTGTTGACTGAAGGCCGCAGCGAGATTGTCGCAGAGATTAAGCGCGATATTCAGACCGCGATGGATGACTATCAAGCTGGGATTATTATTGCCAGTGTCAATCTGCAAGACGCGCAGCCGCCGGAAGAAGTGCAGGGCGCTTTTGAGGATGCCATCCGCGCCCGCGAAGACAAACAACGGCTGATTAATGAGGCCGAAGCTTATAGCAACGAGATTATCCCAAAAGCACGCGGTGCAGCGGCGCGCTTGTTGCTGGAAGCGGAAGCCTACGAAGCGGAAAAAGTCGCCAAAGCCAAAGGCGATACCCAACGCTTTGAGCAATTGCTGGTCGAATATGAAAAAGCCCCGGCCATCACCCGCAAGCGCTTGTTTTTAGAAGCCCGGGAAAAGCTGTTCAGCAGCACCAATAAAGTGATTGTCGATGCCGGTCAAAACGCGCCGCAATTGTATATGCCGTTGCAAAACCCGGTTTCCAATACAGTTGCGGCAAACAAATCAACGGCGCTGGAATTGCCTGGCGAACCGGTTGCTGTTGACAAAAACGACGCTGCAAAAACAGCCGCTAATAACTTACGCCCCAGCCGGAGCAGACCATGAGCAGAACATCTATTTTATTGCCCGCCAGTTTCAGTCTGTTAATGCTGGCCTATTTGTCGATTTTTTATGTCAACGAACATGAAAAAGCCATTTTGTTTCGTCTGGGTGAAATGGTCGATTCAGACTATAGACCCGGACTCCATTTTAAGACCCCTATCATCAATAAAGTCAGTACGTTTGATGCGCGCGTGCTGACCTTGGACGCCAAGTCCGAGCGTTTTCTTACCTCCGAAAAGAAGAATGTCATTGTTGATTCTTTTGCTAAGTGGCAAATCGGTGATGTGGGTCTCTTTTACACTACGGTCGGCGGCGACGAATATCAAGCCAATTTGCGCCTCGACCAAATTATGAAGGATGCGCTGCGTAGCGAGTTCGGCGTTCGCACTATTAAACAGCTGATTTCCGAAGACCGCAGCGAATTGCGCCAAACCTTATTGGCTAAGCTGTCGCCGGTGGCCGCAAAGTTCGGCATCAAGTTGGTCGATATTCGTATCAAACGCATTGATTTGCCGCAAGAAGTCAGCAATTCGGTGTATCAACGAATGCGCGCCGAACGTGAACGGGTAGCGAGGGAATTTCGCTCGCAAGGCGCCGAAACCGCCGAGCAAATCAGTGCCGAAGCTGACAAACAAAAACAGGTGATACTGGCCAATGCGCGCCGTGATGGTGAAAACATCCGGGGTCGTGGCGATGCACAATCTGCTGATATTTACGCACAAAGTTACGGTAAAAATCCCGAGTTTTATGCTTTTTACCGCAGCTTGCAGGCGTATCAGACTTCTTTTGAAAAAACCCAGGACACTTTGGTGTTAAAGCCCGATTCCGATTTTTTCAAATATTTTAGCCGTGAAAATTAAGCGGAGATAACCATGAAAATTATTATTTTTCGTATTCTGGCTTTAGGTGTGATTGCTGGCGTGTTGTTCAGCATATTCAACCGCACCGGTGCCAATTATGAGGAAAACTACGCCGTGCCGTATTCCGATTTTATCGAGAGTGTACGCAGCCGCAGTATTTCCGAAGTCATTATCAGCGGCACTGAGGTTGATGGCCGCCGCCGCAATGGCGAACGTTTCACCACGTACAATCCTAACGATCCGCGTTTAATCGACGAGTTGTTGGAATATGGCGTCAAAATCAAAGTAGAAAAACCCCACGTAGGCTCGACTTTAAGCCAGATGTTAATGTCTTGGGCACCGATGATTTTTTTCATTGGCTTGATGTTTTATTTTATGCGCAAACAGCAAATGGGCGGGCAGGGCGGTCAAATGGGTTTTGGCAAAAGCCGCGCCAAATTGATGGCTGAAGACCAGATTAAAGTACGCTTCACCGATGTCGCAGGCGTTGAAGAAGCCAAAGAAGATGTGGTGGAAATGGTCGATTTTTTGCGAGACCCCGGCAAATATGAAGTGTTGGGCGGCAAAATACCGCGCGGTGTGTTAATGGTCGGGCCTCCCGGAACCGGTAAAACGCTGTTGGCCAGAGCCATTGCCGGTGAAGCCGGGGTTCCGTTCTTTTCCATCTCCGGTTCCGACTTTGTCGAAATGTTTGTCGGCGTCGGCGCCTCACGGGTGCGGGATATGTTCGAGCAAGCCAAAAAACGCGCACCGTGCATCATCTTTATTGACGAAATTGATGCGGTAGGTCGGCATCGCGGTAATGGCGGCATGGGCGGCGGCAACGACGAGCGCGAACAAACGCTGAACCAATTACTGGTCGAAATGGATGGTTTTAGCGGCAACGAAGGCATTATCGTCATTGCCGCGACCAACCGCGCCGATGTCTTGGATAAGGCCTTGTTAAGACCCGGCCGATTCGACCGTCAGGTGCAGGTCGGTTTGCCTGACATCAAAGGCCGCGAGCAAATCCTCAAAGTCCATGCCGGCAAAGTGCCATTGGCTGATGACGTCAATATCAACGATTTGGCGCGCGGCACGCCGGGCTTTTCCGGTGCCGAATTGGCTAATCTGATTAACGAAGGCGCATTGTTTGCGGCACGGATGAATCAACGCGTAGTGACCATGAACAATCTGGACAAGGCGCGCGACAAAATGATTATGGGCGCGGAAAAACGCACGATGGTGATGAGCCGCGACGATCTGTTGATGACAGCTTATCACGAAGCCGGTCACGCCATTGTCGGCCGCATCGTGCCCGACCATGACCCGGTTTATAAAGTCAGCATCATGCCGCGCGGTGGCGCTTTGGGCATCACCATGTTCCTGCCCGAACGCGACCAATACAGCGCTAGCAAGGACAAACTGGAAAGCCAAATTTCCAGCCTGTTTGGCGGCCGGGTTGCGGAAGCGCTGATTTACGGTAAAAACAAAGTCACTACCGGCGCGTCTAACGACATTGAACGAGCCACGCAACTGGCGCGCAACATGGTCACCAAATGGGGTTTGTCAGATCGTCTAGGGCCAATGGATTACGGCGATAACGAGGGCGGCTACATGGGTTCGCAAGCCAAGCCGATGTCCGAGAAAATGGCGCAAGTCATCGACGAGGAAATCCGCCAGCTGGTTGACTTAAATTATCAGCGCGCCGAGCAAATTCTGAAAGACCATATCGAGATTTTGCACAACATGGCGCACGCCTTGCTTGATTGGGAAACCATTGATAAATATCAGATTGACGAACTGATGCAAGGCAAAATGATTGCCCCGCCTGAGCCGGTTGTTGAAGTAATGGAACCCGTTATCAGCAACATTACGCTGGATGACGGCGGCAGTAAAAAAGCGGATGAGTCAAAACTGAACGCTTAACTACTCAGACCCGTTAAAAATAATTAAATGGAACTCGGCAATTGCTCCTGCATTGCTCTACCTCCTGCATCCCTGCAGTCGACGGATTGCGCAGATAAGACAGATTTACACAGATTTTTAATCAGTAATTATCCGTTTAATCAGTGGCATCCGTGTTCTATTGCTTTTTCGCTGAGTAGTTACATCAACGCTTAAATTAACCCTATTCCGTCGATGCGTGGACATCGATTAACCTGTCCTCCTCTATATGCCCTTCAGCCTGTGTATTTGTGAAGGGCATTTTTTTTTCATGGAGATAATGATGAATACCCAGCTTGTTAAACACAAAACCCTGCAACTCATCACGCTGTTAGTGAGCATTAATTTTAATATCGCCGTGGTTTTTCTGCTGATTGCCAGCGTGGTTTCCGCCGCCGGCAGCACCGCTATTTTTGATAATAACGTTGATCTTTACGGCGCTTTAGCCAGTAATTTGCGTTTGATGTTGATTTATCTGACGCTAAGCCAATTTAGCGTTTATTGTTTTTGCAGTTATAGCCAAAATTACCGCCCATTAATGGCCGTTGGTTTGTTTTGGTTGACGCTGATGGGCGCTATTGATTTTTACGGCATGGTTAATCAGATCGCCATTGACGTGAATTACAACTGGCTGTTTTTGTATTTGGGCGTGTCCAATTTGCTCTATGGCGGCTTGTTTATCGTGCAAAGTCGTTATTTGCGCGAAAATTCGAATGGCCAGCGTTAAGCTGGTTTTTTGAAAAGGTTAGCCACTTAACGCAGGACGGTTCTAGTGGGCATCTTAAGCCAATAAGAAAGACCACGGAGGGCACGAAGTTTCATGTCTTCCGTGGTGATAATCTTTTGCCAGCCATTAATGGGAAGTTACTCCGCGACTAGAAATCGTTATACACATCCGGCATACCGGCCTTTTAATTAAAAGCAGGAGCCGTCGCTTGTTTTTCTTCGGTAATCGGTTTGGCTTCTTCAGGAATGGTTGTGCCTAAGTACTGATTCAGTGCGCCCATACCGGCCAGGATTCTATACCTTGCCGCAAGTTCGTTATATTTGGCATCGGTATAGGCAAGGTTGGCCAAATACGTTTCATTGGTGGTATCGAGTAAATCCAGCAATGTCCTTTGGCCGATATTAAATTGCCTTTTATATGCATCCAAGGTCTTGATACTGGCATCACGGTGCGATTTAAAAAAGTCTATCTGATTACCTAGCGTCTGATAAGCGACCCAGGATAAACGGATGCTTTCAATGGTTTGTCTGTAAGTATTGTCGCGGATATTTTTGGCTTGCGCTATTTCATGGGCGGTTTGTCTGCGTCTGGCCGTATCTTTACCACCGTTAAACAGGTTATAGCGGACGCGCATCATTGCGGTTAAGCTTTCATTCCTGCCCCGGATACCCCCGGTGTCGTCGTTGTTGTCATAGCCCACTTCAAAATCAACACGCGGATAAAACGCTGCACTGGCTGTGTTATGTTGAGCTAGCGCTTCATTAATATCGGCATCGGCAGCCTTGAGTATCGGGTGGTTGGCTAATGCTAGCTCTACTGCTTGATCCATGTTTTCAGGAATTTCCCCGGTTTCCTGAGTGGGTTCGGGTACGTCATCAAGTTCTGTCGGCAAAACACCGATCACACGGTAAAAATTAGTGTCGGCATCGCGCAAGTTACCTTCTTCGGCGCGATAATTGGATTCTGCATTGGCTAAACGGCCTGTTGCCTGGTCAAGGTCTGATTGTCGGCCTACGCCCTGTTCGGTGCGTAGCTTGATTTGATCAAAAAAGCTTTTGTGCGTATCTAAATTGTCTTTCGCCAAGTCCAGTAGCGCTTTGCGGCGCAATACACCAATATAGGCTTGGGCGGCTTGGAGACCGACCATTTCGGATTTGCCGAAAACAGTGTAAGCCTGGGCGTCTGTTTTAGCGGTGAAGCGGTCTACTTCATGCGGCGTTTCAAAACCGTCAAAAACCATTTGACGCAATTGCACTGAAGATTCGGTGCGCCCGTATTGCGTTGACCCGCCTCTGCTGATACCGCCAAAGCCTCTGGTAAATGGCGTGTTTGCTTGCTCTAGGCCGTAACCCGCCGAGACATCCAGTGTTGGCAGATAACGCGAGGCGGCCTGGTCAATTTCCTGTTCGTAGGCCAACCGAGTGGAACGAGCCTCTTGAACTTCAGGGTTTTCGTCCAGCGTTAATTGGATGGCTTCTTTTAGGCTTTGGGCGTGTCCGCTAGTAACCTGAAAGCTTGTTAAGATCAGACAACTGAGTAAGGTTTTTTTAATGTTCATAAGATAATTTTTTTCTCATGGGAGTTGATATTTTTGTGATGCGGTTAACATTTTCGACAAGTATAGTTGAAAATTTTAAATTGATATGAGTTGACCGCATTAATAACCGCCAATGTTAAAGGTGGGTGTCATTTGAAACCCGATTTTTAGCTGGCCAAGCCCCCCTTTTTTTAAAGAGGGGCTGTTATTTTACTTTATCGGATTCAATTCAACCCGGCGGTTATTGGCGCGCCCTTCATCGGTGTCATTGGTATCAGTCGGCTGTGTGAGGCCATAACCGATGGCGCTCAATTGATGGTCGCTATCGAGCTTATTGTGCAAATAATCTTTAATCGCGTTCGCCCTGCGTTCGGAAAGTTTTTGGTTGTAGGCCTCCGAACCGGAATTGTCGGTATGTCCCTGCACTTCAATGCCTAGGCCGGGATTACGCTGAATAATGGTCACCACTTCATCGAGTATCGGGTAGTATTCCGGCTTAATGTCGCTTTTATCAAAATCAAAGTTCACGCCTTTAATCACCCAGCATCCGAACTCATTGACGGTGGCGCCTTTGGGTGTCCCCGGGCATTTATCGCGGCTGTTCAGTACACCGTCTTGGTCGTCATCGCCATCGACCGGCTCTTCTGGTTTTTCCGGCTCTTCCGGCTCAGATTGGGCGGGTGCGAGAAAAACATTTTTAGCAAAGCCATCGAAATCGTTTTGGGAATAAATGTTTTTTGCCGGTGCGGCAAAACCGCACCCTGCAATGTCGGATAATTGTTGTAACAGCGCCTGGCCGGGTTGGTCTTCGGCATTACCAACCCACACCGAATATACGCATAACCGGTCGCCATATTGCGCTTTCAGCGCTTGCATGGCAGGGACTGGGGATGTGATCGGGTCGCGGCCATCACTGACCAACAATAAAGCGATTTTACCGGTTGCTTTTTGTAAATCCGCTTGTGCATCCTCGATAGCCCCGCTCATTGCCGAACCTCCGCTGACACATTCTTGCTGTCCCAGGCTGTCAGTCCATTGTGCGGCTGAGTAACTGCCGAATTCATAGTTCAGCGTACTGAGCCCCAAACCGATGCAAGGACCAAAACCGAAACTTCTGATGCCTGCATTTAAGCTCAATTCGGCAATGCTGTTATTGACCCTATGCAGCACTTCTTTGGCCACCGCGAATTTGGTTGCGGCTGAATCCCCCGGAAAATCATTGTTGGCCTGGACATCGCGGCGATAGGCCTCTTTCATCGATGACGATGCATCCAATACAACATATAAATCGTCAACTTTTTGTTGATATTCTCCGGATTGGATAAATTGATTAAGATTGGCTGTTTTTATCGGGTGAAAGGTTCTGATGGGCTGTGTAGTGCAGCCTATCAACAATGCGCCAGTAAGCGATGCGGTGAGAGTCAGCGTTTTGTTCATAAATTTTCCAAAGGGTGGTGATTTTTAATGTGATGGCAGGGGGCATTGTTATCCGTGCAATTTTGAATACTAACGTCCCGCAGCCATTGAAAAACAAGCTATTAATATTATGGGTAACATGTTCGAGTGGGAGAAGCCGGAAAAACCAAGCTACGCCTCGAATACAGAGCCCATAACAAGGTGCGATAAAAACAATAAGGCTGTTTTTATGGCAACAGCTGGGTGTAAAAACCTTGCTAGACAGGAGTATAGTTGAAAAAATCTAAACGACCACCAGCCACGGCGGGCAGGTTTGAATTTAAGGACAAAAAACACCACTACGCACGGCTTAACAATGCGTTTTGTTCTGTATCCTAGAGGGGGAAATAATTTTTAATCAATAGGTTAAGTTCTTATGGTGTGGCTTTTCATTAATGGGGGTAAAAGATTATCACCACCAAACCCGGGGAGACCCTAAAATGGGCGCTTTAGGCCTCTGCGGCGAATAAGGTGCCAGGAACATTGAACACCGGGACGGGTCAGGCTTACTGTTTTTGCAGCATATCCAGACGCATTAAATTGTCATTGGCCTTTTGGTAAAATTCAGGCGCCGATTGTATCGCCTCTTGCAGATAACTGTTCGCCTCGGTGTAGTCGCCGTTCATCATGGCAATATAACCGATATTATTATTGGCTTCGGCTGGTGACGCTATTTTGGTAAAGGCGGTATAAGCCTGTTCATAGTGGCTTAATCGCGCCTGTAGCAAGCCGTAGTTATAAATTGCTTTTTTAAAGCCGGGGTTGATTTGCAGCGCTTTTATATAATAAGACGCTGCCTCATCCAACTTATTGGCCGAATAGAGCGCAAAGCCGATATTATTAAGTAAGTCGGGCGAATTCGGCAAAATGCCATCGGCCTTTTTAAATAAAGTCTCCGCTTTTTGTACATCACCCTGTACATTAGCAATAATGCCCAAGCCGTTATAGGCACGCCAACTTTGCTGTTTGGCGATAACCCGATTGAGATAATCTTCCGCCTTTGGATAATTTCTCATGTTGATTAACAACAATCCATACTGTTCCATTGTTTTTAAATCATCCTGCTGTTGTTTTAATATCAAATTAAAACTGACTTCCGCCAAGTCGTATTTTTTCAGATTGATATATAAATCAGACATTTTTTGTAATACCTGGCTATTATTCTGATCCATATTATAGGCTTTTATATAATAAAGCTGTGCCAAATCCGTTTTTCCGTTTTGTATGGCTTTTTCCGCTTTTATGACCGCATCGTCCACGGACGCCACATCAAGCCCCGCGCTTTGTAAAATATCTTCGGTTTCCTGATTGCCGCGTTCTTCCAATTCTTTAATATTACTGGGATTACAGGCGGTCAACAGTATAAGGCTTGGAATAAGCCAAAGAATGGCTTTTGTTGTTTTTTTTAGTGTATTCATGATTATCACTCTCATAGTATTAATTTTTAACGGCATAGTTAATCTGTCCTATTTGTTTTTCGCCCATTACATATTTTTAAATATAATAATTGCCGGCGCCATCACCACGATTAAAAATGCCGGTAACAAACACATAGCCAGAGGGAAGATAAGTTTGGTGCCGATTTTCGCGGCTACGGCTTCGGCGGCCTGGGTTCTTTTGTCCCTGAGTTCTTCAGAGTAGACTTTAAGCGTCTCGACGATACTGGTGCCAAAACGCATACTTTGCGACAGCGCGGCGACCAAGCCTTTAATATCGTCCACGCCAGTCCTTTCAACCAGTTTTTGTAATGCTTTATGCCGGTCAATACCGGCTCGGGTTTCAGCAATTACAATATCCAGCTCATCGGCCAATATGGGTTGGCTGATACTGAGTTCCGAGGTCACTTTTTGTATCGCCGCATCCAGGCTTAAACCCGCTTCCGAACAAACCACCAATAAATCAAGCGCATCAGGAAAAGCCCTGCGAATAGTTTTTTGCCGGGTGGAAATTAATTTATCCAAGATAAAACTAGGCGCCATATAACCTATGGCAATAGACACTAATAGCGCTTGAACGATAACCATGCTTTTTATGCCGGGAATAAAGGAGGTTGCCATTAATGCCAATAAAGGCAACGAAACCATTAATAACATACGTGTTGCGTAATAATGCAACAAACTGTTCCGGCCATGAAAACCGCCATAATGAAGCCGCGTTGCGGTTCGTTGTAATAATGATTTATCGGACGGCGTGAACAGGCTGTTATGTTTACGCAGTTTTTCCGATAAACCATTGGAGTCGACGAGTGAAATAGCGTTGCTTGTTATTTCCCGTTTAAAACGGGAACGCACAGGATTAAATAAATCATCAGCCAATAATAACAGCGCTAAAGTAAAAATAAACACGGCGGCGGATAGGGTTAAAACAAGGCTCCACTGGCTTGTTGATAAGAGTCCGGTTAATAATTGCATTAAAAAATCCATCTACTTCACCTCATGCATCAATAGTAATAATCAGCCGTATCCATAAGGCCGCGACAAATTCGAGGCTCATAAAAACAGCTAAAATAGTCATTCTGTCGGGTGATTCATAAACCGGTTTGAAGTAATCTGGGCCCAATATATTCAATAGCGCAAATAATGCCAGCGGCAATAACAATAATATCCAGGCCGAGAATATGCCGTCTGCCGACAATGTTTTAATGCGCCGTTGCAATTTAAAGCGCCCGCTGAGTACGGCGCTGATTTTTAATAACACTTCGGCAAGATTGCCGCCGGTTTCGCGCTGGATAATAATCGCGGTGCTCATGGCGATTAAACTCAGGCTGGGTACGCGCTCTATCATCAAGGCAAAGGCTACTTCAATATCGCGGCCGTAATTGATTTCCTCGTAAGTCATGCCGAATTCCTGGCTGATCGGTTCGTTCATTTCGGTGGACACGATTTTCATGCATTCGGCAAACGGATACCCGGTGCGCAAGGCCCTGCCCATCATTTGCAAGGCTTCAGGCAGTTGCTCTTCAAAGGTTTCCAGGCGCTTGGTTTTTTGTTTGTTCAGCCAAATAATCGGCAATGCGGCGGTGAAAATGAAGGCAGCCGCGCTGATGACAGGATGATGGAAGTAGAGCCAGGCGATTAACGCGCTGACGGCGGAAAAAAACAAGGTGGCCAGGGCAAAGCGGTAGGCGATATGCTGCTTTCCGGCTTGTTCCAGCAAGGTTTTTAAGCCCGGCATACCGGGCAGGCGCTCAAGGCTGCGTTCTATCGGCCCCAGGCGCTTGAGATATTTGGCTTTAATAATCGAAGTTTCAGCATCGCCATGCGCCAGAATCACATCGTCTAGGCGCTGTTTTAGTTTGCGGCTGTCTGCCTGGCGGGTGCCTAAGGTCGGCAACACCAGAATTTGCGAGGCCATAAACACCGTTAAAAAAACCAAACCGACAAATAATAGCGTCATATCACTGGTCATGGCGTGCTCCTGTTGTTAACTGAGATGATGGGTAAAAATGCCCAGCTCTGCGGCAAGACCGCGTTGTTTGAACGTGGCCATGCATTTGGGAATGAGCCCGGTTGAGCAGTATTGGCCTTGAACGACACCATTCTCATTGATGCCCCGACGCTGGTATTTAAAGATTTCGGACAGGGTAATCACGTCGCCTTCCATGCCTTCGACTTCCTGGATACTGATGACCCGTCGGCTGCCGTCTTCGAGCCGACCCAGCTGGATGATGATGTGGATGGCCGATACGATCTGTTTTCTGATCGCATTCACCGGCATCTCCAGACCCGCCATCGACACCATATTTTCCAGACGCGCCAGCGCATCCCGTGGATTGTTGGCGTGGACGGTGGTTAACGAGCCTTCGTGGCCGGTATTCATCGCCTGCAGCATGTCGAAAGCCTCGCCGCTCCTGACTTCGCCAATGACGATACGATCCGGGCGCATTCTCAGGCTGTTGCGCACCAAATCACGCAAGGTGATTTCGCCTTTGCCTTCGACATTGGCCGGCCGGGTTTCCAGGCGCAACACATGCGGCAACTGCAGTTGCAGCTCGGCCGAATCTTCCAGCGTGATGACGCGTTCATTGTTAGGGATGAAATTTGAAATGGCGTTCAACATCGTGGTTTTACCGGAACCCGTACCGCCTGAAATCAATATATTCAATTTGGATTTGGCCGCATTTTTGAGAAAATCGGCCATGTAATCGGTGAGCGCATCTTTGGCGACCAAATCATCCAGTGCCATTTTATCGACGGCAAAGCGTCTTATCGACAAGGAGGGGCCGTCCAGCGCCAACGGCGGGATAATGGCATTGACCCGTGAACCGTCCTGTAATCGGGCATCGACCATTGGTGACGATTCATCAATCCGGCGGCCGATTTTCGACACAATGCGGTCGATAATTTTCATCAGGTGATTGTCGTCGTTAAACCTGACCGGCGTTAACTCCAATTTGCCGAAGCGTTCGACATAGATTTTTTTGTAGCCGTTGACCAAAATGTCGGCAATGGTCGGGTCGTATAGCAATGCCTCCAAAGGCCCCAGACCGAGCACGTCATCCTCGATTTCCTTGATGATTTGATGCCGGGTTTGGGTGTTTAACGGAATGGAATCTTCATCGATTAATTTTTGCGCGACCGCCCGAATCTGCTTTCTGGCCTCTTTTTCCTCTATGCCGCTGATCAGCGACAAATCAAGAATATCAAGCAGCTTGGAATGGATGCTTTCTTTAAATTCCAGTTCTACCTGAGATAAAATTTTAAGCAGCAGCGGCGCGAAGGCGTCGGCCTGTTGTTCACTCGGTGTGATGGTTTTAGCTGCAAAATCATCGCTATCCGCTACCGCTTTGCTCAGGCTGAAACCCTGCATTCTTGTTTTTAAGCCCATGAATAGACTCCTGTTAATGGGTGGCTGCTAGTGCTCATCATAAGGGCGCGTAACATAATTAATGTCGCCGCTAGGTCTGACAAAGGTGTAATGCGCCGGTCTGCCCACCAGATAATCGGCGGCTTGTTTTATGGCGTCATGCGGGTGAAGCGCCGTCATCAGGCCGGTAATAGGGCTGGTACCGATAAAAAGGCCGGCACCGATCACCGTTGCTATCAATCCGCCCAGCCGTAACGGTATATCCAATACCGTATCGAGACCTTGCGTCCCGACCATGGCGATATGTTTTTTTTCAGCTTCGGCCTGTCTGTAAACCGGTTCAGGGGCTTGATTGGCCGGGGGCGCGGCGCTGGCAGCCGCGTTCGCCAGCATCGCTACGCCTATGATAAAGGGATATTTGCTTATGTTCTTTTTTTGCATTTTTAATTCCTCTTCACAATGCAAGCATTAAAGATAGGCCGCCGCATATTTAAGGGTGGAAACCTGACAAAACAAACAGCGACAGTAGGCGCAGGCCGAAAGCAGAGTCAGGTTTAACATGTTACGCAAGCCTATTGAAACGCAATAGCGAATGACTAACGTTGCAAGTCATTTTCCTCGTTTTGCCAAACGTTACAATGGGTACAAATACCTACGAAATGAATGTTGATAAATTCCGCATTTGCGGAGTAGTTACGTATAATTGGCACAATTTCACTTTAAAAACGTATTCAATAGATAAAATGTCCACAACCGATAACCAACCTACGTCCAATTTTATCCGCCAGATCATTGCCAATGATCTCAAAGACAACAAAAATAACGGCCAAGTCGTCACCCGCTTCCCGCCCGAACCCAACGGTTATTTGCATATCGGCCATGCCAAATCGATCTGCCTGAATTTCGGTATCGCCGCCGAAAACAATGGCCGCTGCAACCTGCGTTTCGACGACACCAATCCCGAAAAAGAAAGCGACGAATATGTGCAGGCTATCATGCGCGACGTGCAGTGGCTGGGCTTTGAATGGTCGGAACTACGCCACGCATCGGATTATTTCGAGCAACTTTACAACTACGCCGTGCAGCTGATTGAACAAGGCCAGGCCTACGTTGATAGCTTGTCTGCCGAACAAATCCGCGAATATCGCGGCACTTTGACCGAACCCGGCAAGGAAAGCCCCGACCGTAACCGCCCGATTGCGGAGAATCTGGATTTATTCAAACGGATGCGTGCCGGTGAATTTGCCGACGGCCAATACGTACTGCGCGCCAAAATCGACATGGCTTCACCTAACATCAACATGCGCGACCCGGCGCTGTACCGGATTCGCCGCGTACATCACCAACGCACCGGCGACGACTGGTGCATCTATCCGATGTACGATTACACCCACTGCATTTCCGATATGCTCGAAGGCATTACCCATTCGCTGTGTACGCTGGAATTTGAAGATCACCGTCCGTTGTATGATTGGGTGCTGGATCAACTGCAAACGCCCTGCCATCCGCAGCAAATCGAATTTGCCCGTTTGCAATTGGAATACACCATCGTCAGCAAGCGAAAACTCAACCAGTTGGTTATGGAAAAACATGTCAATGGCTGGGATGATCCGCGTATGCCGACTATCGCAGGACTTCGCCGCGCCGGTTTTACGCCTAAATCGATACGCGATTTTTGCGAACGCATCGGCCTGACCAAGCAAAATTCGTGGATTGAAATGGGCGTGCTGGAATATTGCATCCGCGAAGATTTGAACGAAAATGCGCTGCGGGCGATGGCGGTGTTGCAGCCGTTGCGCGTGGTCATCGATAATTATCCCGACGACCAAGTTGAACAACTGGAAGTCAGTAACCACCCGCAAAAGCCGGAACTGGGCAAACGCATCGTGCCGTTTTCCAAGGTCATTTTGATCGAACAGGATGATTTTGCCGAAGTGCCGCCGCCAAAATACAAGCGTTTGATCGAAGGCGGCGAAGTGCGTTTGCGCGGTTCTTATGTCATTCGCTGCAACGAAATCATTAAGGATGCAAACGGCAATATCACTGAATTGCGTTGCAGCTACGACCCGGACACTTTGGGCAAAAATCCTGAAGGCCGCAAAGTCAAAGGCGTGATCCACTGGGTTTCCGAGCCGCACTCAAAGCCTGCGGAATTGCGCCTGTATAACCGCCTGTTCAGCGTGCCTGCGCCGGACAATGAAGCTAACTTTCTGGATGCGATTAACCCGAATTCGCTGGAAGTGCTGACTGATTGCCGGGTAGAAGCCAGCCTGGCTGAGGCGCAAGCGGAAAGCCGCTATCAGTTTGAACGCACCGGTTATTTTTGCTTCGATGCGCTAGACAGCGTCAATGGCAAACTGGTGTTTAACCGCACAGTGACCTTGCGGGATAACTGGGAAAAAGATTAACCCATCAATTTAATTATCAACCACGGAATCATTATGAACCCAAACAGCATCAACCTGATTGAACAATACTATGCGGCATTTAACGGTGGCGATATGGACACTTTTCTTAACCTGCTCACCGACGATGTTATCCACGACATCAACCAAGGCAAACGGGAAATCGGCAAAGACGCGTTCACCCAGTTCATGGCCTGCATGAACAACAACTACAAAGAACAGCTGGTCGATATGGTGATCATGGCCACAGCCGACGGCAAACGCGCGGCGGCTGAATTTGTGGTTCTGGGCGAATACATCAAAACCGATGAAGGCCTGCCTGCCGCACAAGGGCAGAAATACCGCCTGCCGGCCGGTGCTTTTTTTGAAATCCGCGACAACAAAGTGACCCGCATCACCAATTATTACAACCTACAGGATTGGATTGCCCAGGTGAGCGCATAAGTGGTGATTAATTTTTAGGCTCCGCTTTTTTTTCTGTACGACTGTTTTTTAAATGCAATATCAGGGCTACCTCATTAAAAACAATACCTTCGCCAAAAATAGATGCCAATTATTCTAGTTAAAACATGAGGTTATAACTGCCTACTTCCCCATGTTTTGGCTAAAGTTGATTAAAGATTCATCTGGACAAACCCTAAAGTAATTTTTAATCAGGAAGCAACTTGTATGCGCAAAAAGAAAAAATCATAACTATTTGTTTTTCTTTACAAGATGAGTCTAGCCGCTTGGCGAAGGTATTGTAAAAAAGCTTAGTTGAACCCTGAAGTGGCGGGTAAAAAAGTTTCTTAACAAACAAGTTGGAAGTAAAACAGCTTTAGCTGTTTTACCGCCAATAGCTAAAGCTATTGGACTCCAATGTATAAATAAAATAGGCTTGCCTATTTAAGTACCTACGCGAGCGTAATTGGCAAAAAATGGGCTATCAACTTAACGCGGGACAGA
>JAUXXQ010000099.1 GCA_030684815.1 Methylobacter sp.
CGAGCAACAGCGTATTGAGGATAGGCGCGCCGATTTAACCGCCCGCGTTAGGGATAGCGCGAGCAAGTCGTTTATTTTGCATATTGAAATACAAAATAATAATCAAAAAGATATGCCGGATAGGATGCTGCGTTATTTAACAGATATTCGGCTTAATTATCCCGGCGAAGATGTTTTTCAATATTTATTATACATAGGCAAGGCGGCGTTAACGATGCCCGCTGGCATTCAATCAGCGAATTTAATCTATTCTTATTCGCTTATTGATATGCATGAAATGGATTATCATTTCTTTATCAATCAAAATAGTCCGGATGCGATAGTCATGGCGCTGTTGTGTGACATTAAAGATATGGATATTAATGCAGTGATTCGTGAGATATTCACTAAGCTCACGGCAATGATGAAAAACGATGATAAAAAATTAAGAGAATATATCAGTATGCTGGAAATTTTAGCCAGTAACCGGGATATGAATATTAATATACAGGAGGCATTTAAAATGTTGCAGATAGAAATAGAGAAATTACCCAGTTTTGTGATGGGGCAAGAACATGGCATGGAAAGAGGAATAGAACAAGGTATAGAGCAAGGCATGGAGAAAGGCATTAAAAAAGGGATGGCAATGGGCGAGAAAAAAAGAGCCTTACTGATTGCCAAAAACTTAATTAAAGATGATTTTTCCTTAGAAAAAATAGCGCAAATTACGGGGCTTGATCTAACTGATTTAGAAAAACTCGCTCAGGAATAAAATCATTGCGTAATAGTCATTTTTACCAAGATGATTCGCTGAAAAATCGTTTGCGCTTTGATTAATTTGTGCTCATTAGTTGGGTTGTGTATGTAAGTAGATATTCAAAATTTTATTAACAAAAAAAAGTTGTCGGAGTAAAGCAGATTTAACTGTTTTGCCGCCAATAGCTAAAGCTATTGGACTCCAGTGTGAGCGTTAAAATACATAGATTTACTTACCAATATACTAAGCAAATAGAGCCGAAACATGGGACACAAAGACGTTATATCTAAACAGATTTTTAAACGCATCTTAATTGATGTGGCCACTTATATTTTTAAGTTGGAATTAGAATCTGTTGAGTTGATTGAAACCGAGCAACAGCGTATTGAGGATAGGCGCGCCGATTTAACCGCCCGCGTTAGGGATAGCGCGAGCAAGTCGTTTATTTTGCATATTGAAATACAAAATAATAATCAAAAAGATATGCCGGATAGGATGCTGCGTTATTTAAC
>JAUXXQ010000109.1 GCA_030684815.1 Methylobacter sp.
AACGGCCAGGTCGGTGTGTATCGGGGCAAGCTGTTGCTGTAGCTTTGCATCAAGGTATTCCTTGGTGACCAGTTCCTTCAGGTTGACCTCCAAGGCTTCTGAAAGGGCTTCGGCCTCGGCCTCGGCTTGCTTGCCGGGGACACCGGCAGATTTGAGCTTGTTGGCGAATTTTAAGGTGTCGAAAGTGATACTGGTCATGGTGCGCTCCATTAGGGGCTGATAGTCATAGTTTGCAGTATAGACTATGACCGTCTAGCGCGTCCATCGGCCTGCTCTCTAAAAAATGCGTTTTAAGCCCCGTTTTTACCTCCCCCCACACATCGAGCCGGAAAAAAATTTAACACCAATTTAACATAGTGCCTCGAAAGCCTCAGCGCTATTTTGGGTGCTTATTTGTGCTGTTCAATGGGGTCGCCGCTCCCATACCTTCCCCCGCCCCTGCCCTGCATTTTTTGACAGGCGTTAATTTCTCCCGTTCGTCCCCTTGGCTAAGCTGTGCGCTGTTTCCCAACATCAGCGCATAAACCCATGCCCAAACCCACTACTTTAGTCGCGTTATCCGCCCTGCTGGTCGATCTGGCAAGCGGTGCGCCGTCTGAAATCAAACTGATCCCCGCCGGTTCGTTCCGTTCTGCGCGCGATGCGCGTCCGGTCGATGTGAAGTCTTGGTTGATGGATGAAGCCGATGCGGACGCAGTGCTGTCTGCCCAGGCGGCGCTGAAAGGCAAATTCCTGGTCGATTACGACCACCAAACCCTGCGCGCCGAAAAGAACGGCCAACCTGCACCGGCGGCCGGTTGGGGCGGACGTTTGGAATGGCGTCCCGGCGATGGCTTGTATGCCGTTGACATGGACTGGACACCGGCGGCGTTATCGGCGATTGCGGCGAAGGAATACCGCTATATCTCCCCCGTTTTTCTGTACGACAAACAAAGCGGCGCAGTGACCAGCGTGAAAATGGCCGCGCTGACCAATTACCCCGCGTTAGACGATTTAACCGACCTGGCTGCTGCGGCGGCTCTCATTTACTCAACCCCACAGGATGACACTATGGATAAAGAACTATTAGCGGCGCTGTGTGCAGTGCTTGGCCTAGCCAGTACCGCCACCGTCGCCGACATTGCCCCGGCGCTTGCTGCGGTGAAAACACAACTGACCGCAGCCGATGGCACAGTAACGGCGTTATCGGCGGCACTGGCAGCTAAAGACCAAGAACTGGTGGCGCTGTCGGCGCTGGTGGCCGCCGCGCCGGATATGTCCAAGTACATGCCGGTTGAGGTGGTGCTGTCGCTGCAAACCCAACTGGCGGCGCTGTCGGCCACCAGCGCGGAAGTTGATCGGGACAAATTGATTGCGGACAACATCCGCAAGTTGCCGACACCCGAGCTGCAAAATTGGGCGGCCGGGCAGCCCCTGGCGGTATTGAGCGCCTATCTTGAAAAAGCGCCGGAAATCGTGCCGCGCGGGATGCAGACCGGGGGCATAGCGCCTGTGATTGACACCGGCGGCGCTCATTTGACCGCTGATGAGCTGGCAGTTTGCAGCGCCATGGGCGTCGATCCTGACGAATTTAAACTGACCAAAGGGGCTAACTAATATGGCACTGGCAAAAGACAGACACACCCCGGCACGATCCGGGCAGCAATTTACCTACCCGCTGGCGGCCGCGCTGGTTTACGCAGGCAGCATTGGCGTTATCAATGCCAGCGGCTATTTAACCAAGGGCACGACAGCTACCGGGCTGAAATGCGTCGGACGCATCAGCGGCCAGGTCGACAACAGCGCAGGCAATGCAGGCGATGTCACCGGCAATGTCGAAAACGGCGTGTTTCAGTGGGCCAATTCGGCGGCGGGCGATGCCATCACCTTGGCCGAGGTCGGCACAGTCTGCTACATCGTCGACGACCAGACCGTAGCCAAGACCAGCGGCGGCGGCACCCGCTCACCTGCAGGCATTATTGAAGATGTCGATTCCGGCGGCGTGTGGGTGCGCATGGGGCAAGATGCCCTGGTGGCTCCAGCCGGTGCCTTGTTGGCGGCCAGCAATTTGTCCGATCTGGACGCGGCGGCCACAGCACGCGCTAACCTGGGCGGCGGAGCCAACAAAATCGTGATGACCCTCCATGATATTGACCTGATCGGCGCAAACACCGAGGTCAAGCGCATCGTGTCGCCGGTCGCGGGCACCATCGACAAGATCTACAGCGTGATTGACGGCGCACTGACCACCGGCGATGCCACGCTAACCGCAAAAATCGGCGCGGTCGCTGTGACCACGGGTGCGATTACCGTGACTCAGGCGGGCTCTGCGGCCGGTGATGTGGACAGCGTGACGCCCTCGGCGGCAAAAACGGTGGCAGTCGGCAACGTGATTTCGATCACTGTGGGCGGCGCCAATGACGCGGCCAAGTTTGCCAATGTCACCTTACTTATTACCCCAAGCGCTTAATTACTTATTACTCAGCGCTTAATTTGGAGCAGCCATGAAAAAGATTAACAAAACCCTGTTGTGTTTCGCCTCGGCCTTGATTTATGCCACGGCATTGATGTTCGCCTGTTCCGGCACGGCCATGGCCGTACCGCTGGCGATGGACACGTCCCCGGCGCTATCGCTGGCATTCGGCGGCATATTGGTTAACGCGGCGTCGGTGCAAACCATCTTCACCGGCTTGAAAACCATTTTTAACAACGCGCTGAAAGCCCAGACGGGCAATTGGCAGGCTACCGCCATGGAGGTGCCCAGTTCCGGGGCGAGTGAGGATTACGCCTGGTTGAGCCGCTTCCCGATGCTGCGCAAGTGGGTCGGCGAGAAACACATCAAATCGTTGGCCGCTGGCAGCTATACGGCGGTCAATGAAGACTGGGAAACCACCATTGCGGTGAGCCGCAACGACATCGAGGACGACCGGCTGGGCATCTACAACACCCAGGCACAAATGGCCGGGGACAGTGCTGGAGAGCTGCATGACATCATTGTCGACAGCCTGAAGAACGGCGCATTTACCAGCACCGGCATTGATGGGCAGTATTTTTACGACACCGACCACGAAGTCAACGGCGCTTCGGTGTCGAACAAACTGACGACGGTGCTGAGCTCGGCCACGCCTACTCTAGCTAGGGCGGGATACGGGGCGGCGCGGATCGCGATCATGAAGTTTACCGATGATGAAGGGATGCCGTTGCGGTTGATGCCGGACACCTTGGAAGTGCCGCCCGCACTGGAGGCGACCGCTAAAAAGCTGTTGGAGGCCGACAAGTTGGACGACAACAGCCCGAATCCGTACAAGGGCACGGCCAAACTGATCGTCAATCCGGCGCTGACTTCAGATACCGCTTGGTATCTGTATGTGACCAGCAAAGCAGTCAAGCCGCACATCGTGCAGATGCGCAAACGGCCGACTTTTGTCTCGCAGACCTCGACCGAAAACGATGATGTGTTTATGAAAGCGGAATACAAATTCGGGGCGGAAGCCAGGGCTACGGGCATTTACGGCTTCTGGCAGCTGTCTGTGGGCAGCACTGGGGCGGGTTAACCGCAGAGCTCGCAGAGTTAAGCGCAAAGTTTCGCAGAGTTTTTTTTGCTCTTACTTTGCGTGACTCTGCGACAACCTTTGCGCAACTCTGCGGTTAAAACTACAGGCTTATTACCCCCCCCCCTACGAAATTGGAGAAATTTAAATGGTCACAATCAAATCGCTAAAAAACGGCTTTCGCCGCTGCGGCATAGCACACCCGGCTACGCCGGTCGAATACGAAGACGGGCACTTTACCGACGACCAGCTGGCCGCGCTGAAACAAGAACCGATGCTGTCGGTGACAGTGACGGAAGACAAGCCCGAAAAGACCGGCAAGGCCAAGTAAATGTATTGCACCAAGCAAGACATGATCGACCGCGGCTGGGAAACTGAATTGATCCAACGCACCGACCGCGACAATACCGGCTTGATGGATGACACGGTATTGACGCAAGCCATCAGCGACGCCTCGGCAACGATTGACGGCTATATCAGCGCTTATTTGCCGTTGTCCAGCGTACCGGCGGTGCTGGTGCGGCACTGTTGCGATATTGCCCGCTATGGCTTGTACGACGATCATCAGCTCGACAAAGATCATGCCGTGCGCTTGCGTTATGACGCCGCGATTAGGTTTTTGGAGCAGGTCGCCATGGGCAAAATTGCCCTGGTGACGATAAGCGGCGAAACGCTAGAGCCCGCAGCACTGATTGAAATGTCATCATCTCCTAGCGTGTTCGGGCGATGACTTTACGCAAATTAATCGAACAGCGCATTGCCGCAGAGACCACCTGTTTTAAAGAGATTGCCGGGGCGGCCAGTATGGAAGCGGTCATGCTCGGTGCTATCGAAACACCCGGTTGTTATGTGTTTCGGGAGCGCAACAGCGCCAATCCCGGCAGCACGATGCCGACACGGCAGCAAAAAACCGATGTGATTGCCGTGGTCATTGCGTCAAGAAATGTACGCGGCGGCAAAGGCGTGGATTCGTCTGATGACAATGAAGCGCTGTGCCAAGCGGTGGAGGTGGCGTTATTAGGCTGGGAGCCGAATGGGGTTTATTCGCCGTTGGAATATGCCGGTGGTGCGCTGGTCAGTTTTAAAAATGGTTTATTCATCTGGCGTGATGCGTATCGCGCTACTTCGCAAATAAGAGGAGCTTAGTTTATGCAAGATCAGTACGCAGGACAAGCGGGCGAGTTTGTTAACGACCCCGATACCGGCACCCGCATCCCGTTAGCGGAATGGGAAGCCAAACAGGCTAAAGCTGCAAAGCCCAAGCCGCTTACTAAACAACCTAAAGAGGAATCCTAATGTCCTTGTCACAACGAAAACGCGTCATCCTGGTCAAGCCGGAAGGCACTTACGGCACGGATTCAGTGCCCACGGCAGCGGAAGCGGTGCTGTGCAGCAATCTGGATATTACCCCGCTTGACGGCTCATCGGTCGAGCGCAACAACATCCAGCCGTATTTCGGGCAATCCGGCTCAATCCGGGTGGAGAACTTTGTCTCGATGACCTTCGACACCGAAATCGCTGGATCAGGCACGGCAGCGACTGCGCCAGAATGGGGGCCATTGCTCAAAGCATCGAACTTTAGCGAGACCGTGACCGCGTCACCGATTACCGGCACCGGCACGGCAGGCACAACGTCATCAATTACGCTGGCGGCTGGGGCATCGGCAGTCAACGATTTTTACACCGGCATGAGCATCAGCATTACCGACGGCACCGGTGTCGGCCAAACCCGCGAAATTATCGGCTATGTCGGCTCAACCAAAGTGGCGACAGTCGCCAATTTGTTTACGGTCGCGCCGGATGCAACCAGCGCTTACAGCATTGGTGCCAACGTGATGTATGTGCCTAATTCCGATTTTGGCACGGCCACGGCTAATACCTCGGTCTCGATTTATTTCAACGTCGACGGGGTACGTCATGTGCTGCTCGGCGCGCGCGGTACGCCGAGCTTTGATTTGTCGGCTAAAGTCATCCCGAAAATCAAATGGAAGTTTATTGGCCTGTTGGGAACCATCACCGATGAAGTGTTGCCGTCCGCCGACTTTGCCGGCTGGCAAACGCCGGTGACCACATCAACTGCCAATACCACCGACATTAACCTGTTGGGCTACACCGGCGCGGTTCTGCAAACGCTGACCTTCGACATTGCCAACGATGTCAAATACCGGCAGTTGATCGGCTCGGAGTGGGTGATGATCGGCGACCGCAAGCCGGCCGGCAACGTGTCGATTGAAGCGGTGACGGTGGCGACAAAAGACTGGTGGACGGTGGCGAAGACCGCAGGCACCGGGGTGTTTTGCGTTAAGCATGGTCAGGTGGCTGGCAATATCGTGGGCTTTACAGCGCCCAAGGTACAGTTGACTAATCCGAAATACAGCGATTCTGACGGCGTGACTATGTTGGATTTCGGCATGGATTTTATTCCGTCCAGCGCCGCTGGCAACGACGAAATCCGTATTTGCTGCAAGTAGCAAAACAAAACTGTGCCGGACGGGGCATGTTGCCCCGTCCGAAACGTTTTATGTTCAAAGCGTTGCAACGGGGTACATACCCCGTCGCGCGTTAAGGCGGGCAAGGTCTTTTTTGCCCACCTTTTACTCTGGATTTAAGGAATGAACGGCCTACTTTGTTCAATAACATCAACACAACTACTCGCATTTATTTTTGCGTGTATTTTATTTTTTCATTACATCAATTTTCATAAGGCATCAATCATGGCATTCGTCATTAAAAAAGAAAAAGCATACACCTGGCCCATCACCATTTCCGAGCCCTCCGACGGCGGCGGTTTTGTCGATCAAAAAGTACGCGTTAAATTCAAAATGTTGCCGCAAGCGCGCATTGACGAGGTCATCCGCAACGAAGCGGAACAAGACGCGGACATTTTGTCCGATGTGTTAATCGGCTGGGACGATGGCACGTTTAACGATGAAGCGGGCAACGGCCTACCGTTTAATGTCGAAAACAAAGACCTGATTTTATCGGTGCCGTTTATCCGCAACGCGTTAATCAAAGGCTTTTTTGAATCAATCGCCGGTAAGCAGTTTAAAAGAAAAAACTAATCGAAGCGGCTGAATACTACTGTAACCAGCCGCCATCCGGCAGCACCGAACAGCTTGACGAAGATGCGCAACTGTTCGGCTTTACCATTCCCGAAATCGACCTCCCTCCCGAGGTCGATTTTGAAGTGTTACCTGAAAACATGCCTGCCCTTGAGGCGTTTTTTACTCTCGACGGTTGTGCCTGGCAGTACACCGGTATGGGTGATCTGGTCGGCCTAGACTATTCCGCCGCCAAAATCATCTGGGACTTTGCCGGGGTCGTTTTAGACAAAGAGCAATTCCAGGGCGTGATGTTATTTTCGCGCACCGTGGTCAACGAATTAAAAAAGAAAAAGGATAAATAATGGCCGCTCCTATCACCCTGGGTATCACCATTCGCGCTGATGGGAGCGCTCAAGTGTCGGGCGAGATTAACCGGGTACGCAACAGCTTATCGGGAGCCAGTCAGGCCGCCGATAGCAGTTCCCGTTCCTTTGCGAATATGGCACGGGAAACGCTGGGCGTGGGCAATGCGTTAAAAGGCTTGGCTGCGGGCTTGTCGATTATGGCCTTGTATCAGTCGGCCAAAGAGCTGATTAAATTAGCCGACCAAATGACCCTGCTGGACAGTCGTATAAAAATAGCCACCTCCAGCCAACAAGATTACATCAACTCATCAAAAGAACTGGTCGCCATTTCCATGCGCACCGGCACGGCATTCGAAGCCAATGCCACCATCTTTGCCAGAATCAACAAGGCGATGGAAGGCATGGGCGGAACAGCAAGACACACCGCAGCAATGACCGAAACCATGGCGCAAACCATGCGCATTTCCGGCGCAGGCGCACAAGAAGCCGCGTCGACGATTCGGCAAATGTCGCAGGCTATGGCGTCCGGCGTGTTGCGGGGTGATGAATTTAACTCGGTCATGGAAAACGCACCGCGATTGGCGCAAGCCCTGGCCGATGGCCTGCACGTCAACATTGGCGCATTGCGAGCCATGGCCGAAGCGGGCGAACTGACCTCAAAGCGCGTTATCGAGGCGATACAGTCGCAGGGCGCGGTGATTGCCGCCGAGTTTGCGAAAATACCGCTCACAGTCGGCGCGGCGATGACCAATATCAACACCGCATTTGGCCAATACATACTAGCCGCCGACAAAGGCAAAGGCGCAACCGCAGGACTGGCGCAGTCGCTTAATTTGTTGGCGCAAAATATCACGCCCGTAATAGATGGTATTGTCACGTTGGGCAAAGTGGCGGCCATTGTCTTTGCGGGGCAAATGTTAGCCAGCATGGGCGCTTATATAGCGGCTAAACAAGCCGCGACTGCGGCGGAAGCTGCACATGCTGCCACGCTTGCCGAAAACACTCAGCGCACGATTGCCAGCGCCACAGCGACTGTTGCGCGGATGGACGTGCAGTTGGGTTATATCCGCGCACAGATGGCAACCGTACAGGCTGAAAAGGCGGTATTACAATCCAGCATTGCCGCAAGCCAGGCCGAAATGAATGCGGCGCGGGCGACATTAATCGCCACCGACGCGATGATTCAAAACACCTCGATTATTTACATCCGGCAGCAAGCACTAGCCAAAATGACGGCTGCCTCTGCGGCAGCGACGGCGGCGGAAACACAACTGGCAGCCGCCCAAGCGCGATTGGCGGTTTTATCGGGTCAAGTAGCATTGTCGATGGAGGCGCAAACCGCCGCCACAGCAGCACTGGCCGGAGCGCAAGGTGGCGCAGCCGCAGCAACGACATCATGGGCAGCTAGCCTAACCCTTGCCAGTGTTGCTATGGGACTGCTCAACGGCGCAATGGCTTTATATATCGGCTGGGAGGTAGGCAAATGGTTAAACACGTTTACCGTCACGCAAAACTTGGCGACGATAGCCGTTGGCGAATATGAAAAAGCGATTGAGCGCGCATCATACCGGCTGGAGTATTTATACAATGTCGTCACTTTAAATTGGGGCGCATTGAAAGCATTAACCGAAGCGCACAACAAGGCGCAGCAGGGCTATGATGATTTAACCATGAGCATTGTGGCGAGCAACGAGGCGGCAGGAAACACTGTTGAATTAACCGGCGATCAACAGGCTGCACTGGAAGCGCTACGCACCCCGCAGCAAGTATTTATTGATGACACCAAGCAGCTTGGCATCCTGTTTAACGCCAACAAAATAAGCCTTGATGCCTACATTATTGGCCTGAACCGGATGAAAGAGGCGCTCGATCAAGCCAATGCCGCCGCCGCCAGCGCCAAACTCAGCGAGGCCGAAAAGGCGATTGCAAAACTGCAAGATAAGTACAACAAGCTCACGATGTCCACCGAGGACTACAATGCCGCCCAGGCGCTTACACTGGAGGGCACCGACGAACAACGGGCAAAGTTTACCGAATTGGCGAATGCCGTTGATAAGCTGGAAGCAGGAAAAAAAGAACTGACAAAAACCACCAAAGACTACGCCGCCGAAGCTAAAAAAGCCGCGAAAGAAGAAGAGGATTTTTGGAGAAAATCCCTTGGTTTTTTGCAAGGCCAAGCCGAACAACTGCGCCTGCTCAAATTAACCGGCAAAGAGCGCGAACTGGAAACGAAAATATCCAGCGATTTGAACTCGGTACTGGGCGAGCTGTACGATTCCACCAAAGTTTACACGGAAGCTAAATCAGCGCTGATTGCCGAAGTGATGCACAACACCACGGCGATTTTTGCCGAAACCGAAGCGAAAGCCAAGCAAACCGCAGGGCTTGAGGCGGGAAAGTCAGCCATGGATGCACAAATAGACAGATACCAGCGTTTAACCATGTCGGCGGAAGAATACCTGTACACGCAGCTGTTGCTGAAAGGCGTCAGCCCAGGAACTGCCATTGAAGTTGTGGCATTGAGTAATGAAATCGATACGTTTGAAAAAACACGCAAATCGGCAGAAAAATATCACAAATTAATCCAGGACATCACCAACAGCACCGAGCGGCTGGGTGCCACTAATTCCGCTGTATTTGACGGCGCGTTAGGGGGCGTTAATACACTGGTCGGCGTGTTTAGGGACATGGGCGATGAGCTGAGCAAAACAACTAAACAACAAGAATTGCTCAATGATGCCTACGCACGGGAAAGCGCCAACATCAACAACGATGCCAAGCTGGATGATAGGCAAAAATACACCTTGATGCTGGGCATTGAGGGCGATTATTTGAAGGCCAACAAGAAACTGGCAAGCGACAAAACCAATGCCGAACTCACCGGAGCGCGGCAGATCATCGGTGCCACCGCCAAGCTGTTTGATGAAAAGTCGAAAGCGGCAAAATCCTTGCACGCGGTTGAAATGGGCATTGCGGTAGCGCAAATGGTTATGCAGGGTGTACAAATGGCGAAAACAATCGCGGTTACTGCTGTCGATATGGCAGCAGGCGCTGCTAAGTTCTTTGCTCAATCAGGCTGGGCAGGCTTTGCTGGTGTTGCGGCAATGGGCGCAGTCATGGCTGGACTGGGTTATGCCGCATTTAGTGGTGGCGGCGGAAGCAGTGAACCACCTAGAGTTGCATCCGACACAGGTACAGTCTTGGGTGATGCTACGGCTGTTTCTAATTCGATCAACAGCACTCACGACTTGCTCAAAGAAATTCATGCCAGTGAATACCGCGAATTGCGGGGGATTAATTTCGGTGTGGCCTCGCTTTCGTCCGGCATTACTGATGTGGTTACACGGCTCTTTCAAGGCGGCGGATTGAAAGATTTTGCCCAGGTTCCCGGGTCAAAAAATACCGGCTATGGAATGATGGGCAATGCAATCCAATGGGGCGCAATGCTGGGCAGCGGTGGACTTGCTAAATTCGATCCTATCGCTAATAAAATATTGGGTTTTTTGTTCGGCGGCAAACAGACGAGTGAAATCGTTGGCAGCGGCATCAAAATCGGCGAAACGCTGATTAATAGCATCGTTGATGGGGCGAGTTTGGCGGCGTCTCAGTACGCTACCATCAAAACCACCACAAAGGGTGGACTTTTCGGAAAAACTAAAACCGGCTTCAGCGAACAAACCGGCGCACTTGATGACGCTGTGCAGAAATCACTCGACAATGTTTTCCGCGCAATGGGCGAATCGATGCTTGAAATCGCGGAAAAACTGGGCTTTGATACTAAAGCAAAAGTTGAAGCCTACATCATCCCGGCCATGAACATCGAGCTGAAGGATTTAAGCGGCGAGGATGCCGCCAAAAAAATAAACGGGGTCATCTCAACTATATTGGATGCCATGTCAACCGAGGTTTTTGGTGATATTGTCGGCGAGCATCAGAAGTTGGGCGAAGGCATGATGGAAACGGCCTCGCGCATTGTCATTCAAATTGGCATTATCCGCGAATCGCTGGCAATTACTGGCAAGGGCATTGATGGCGATGTCATAAAAATAACCAACAGCCTGTCTGAATTAACCGGCGGCATTCAAGAGTTTCAATCTAAATTCGAGGAAGCCTGGGACACCTTCGCCACGGATGCAGAAAAACAAGCCCGTCGGCTTGATACGCTAAACATGAAATCCGAGGGCATTTTTTCACCTGATGACATGAAAAAATTGCTGGAAAGTCGGGATGGGTTTCGGGAAATCTATGCGGCATTAGGCGATATTAACGCGGAAAACATCGACCGCGTAGCCTATTTGCTGAACGAAACCAAGGCGCTGGATGACTATTATGATGGATTAGAGGATGCAGCCAAAGCATTCAATGATGCGGTTAATTTATTTGCTACAGCCGCCCAAAAACACGCAGCATTAGGTAATCAATTATACGCAGCGCTATCGCCCGCTTTTAGCGACGATTTGATTATCAGAATGGCCGAGGGTGGGGTTAAAGGCATTGTTGATCTTTACCACGAACTGGGTGCACTGGGCGAGGAAGGTAAAGCCTTACAACAGATACTCATCGACAATGCCCGTGGGATTTATGATTTTGCTAGTGCGGTTGACGCAACAATAAACAAGCGCAACGAGATGGAGTTGGCGCTGATGGAGGCGCAAGGCAAATCGGCTGAAGTGCTGGCGATAAAACGCATTAATGAAATCAAAGCAATGGATGCAAGTTTACGGCCATTACAAATGATGATTAACGCCGAAAACGACCTTAAGGCAGCGCGTGACAAATCAATGGCGGCACTGGAACGGCTGTCATCTTTAGAAGTGCAGTTATTGCGCGAACAAGGTGACGAAGAAGGTGCGCTGATGCTTGAGCGTAGCAAAATATTGGCTGATATTGACAAAGAAATCGACAAAACAACAAAAGAACTGGAAAACGCTGTAAAAGTTATGAACGGCATCAAATCAGGCAATGACGCGCTGCAATCTGAAACCATGCAGCTCAAGAACGCCACGTTTGATTTAACGGATGCAATCATTGATTTAACAAACGAAATAGTCGCAAAAAATACACCGCAAACGGCCAATATTGTCACAGCAGCAACCATGAATGTGTCAGATGCCGCAGCCAATGCGCCCATTTATGACGGTCCACAATATATTGCCCCCACAGTTGCCGCAGCTGGATTTACTACTGAACAAATACGCGACTATGTGATGGCAAATGCCGCAACCGGCGACTATATGGCGACGTATTTAAAAGCCATTGAAGTCGGCATAGGTAGTGCTGTATTAGAAGGGATTATGGGGTGGGAGGCCGGATTTATTGATAAATGGACAGAAGCAGCCGGTGTTGCTGATTTGCCCACAAATAATGTCATAACTGAAAATACCAATACCACTCCTGCAATTATTTCAACAATGGAAGAAACTGTAAAAACGCTGGGTGAAACAGTAGATACATTAAAGGACACAAAACAAACTCAAATAGATTTATGGGAAACGCAGGACGCGAAAAAGATTAGGGAGACGGTTGATAAAGAAGCCGAACGGATAGCAAGTGAACGCAAAGGCATTCAAGACCAAATCAACCAGCTTACCTTGAAATCATCAGAATTGCTGGCATTGCAGCGCGCTGAACTGCACGAAAGCAATCGTGAATTGTTTGACACGCTGCAAAGCATCATCAAAACAAACTTGATGCGCGGTTTAGAAATTGAGTTATTGAACGCACAAGGCCGGTCACACGAAGCCCTGTTAATGTCACGCGAAGATGAAATTAAGCTGATGGATGGCGATGTGGCAGCCAGAAAGCGTGAAATATTTGCCGCTATTGATGCTGCTAAAACACGCGGTTTAGAAATACAACTGATGGAAGCCCTCGACGATGCCACCGGCGCACTGGCGGCAACACGGGAAATTGAGTTACGCGCACTCAGTGAAGTCGATAAAGCGCTGCAACTGTCAATCTGGGCAGCATTGGATGCTAAAAAAGCGGAAGAAGAGCTGGCGGCAGCACGAAACAAAACGGTAGATGAGGCAAAAGCTGCAACCGATATGGCTTACAAAGTCTTACAAAAAGCCGTTGAAGCAGAGCGCAAACTTATAACTGATGCTTATAACGCTAACGTCGAAAGCACACAAGCGACTATCGACAGTTTAAGTGATTCAGTCGGCAAACTGTCATCAATCGCTGGGAAGTTAAAATCGACACTCGACGGCATGGCGAATCCAGCCGATAGCGGCATGATTGGCCGCATGGTAGCGCAGGCGGTTATCCGGTCTTCATTAGAGTTGGCAAGGACTGGGCAGGGTTTCGGCGATGAAGAAGCCCTGACTAAAGCCTTGGGCGTAGTGTCAGAACCGAGTGAAGGCTTGTTCGGTAACTTTGTCGATTATCAGCGTGACTTTTTGCGCACATCAATAGACATTAGCGCGCTGTCGTTTATTGCCGATGAACAGCTAACGACAGAAGAATTATTGTTGAAAACCGCAAAAGACAGCCTTGAAACCTTGAAAGCCACTTATGACGGCGAGATGACTAGGCTTGATGGTATTTTAGAAAACGCACAAGCGCAAATAGACGCGGTTAATGGCGTGACTGTTGCTGTGATGACGATACACGATGCTCTGAATAATCTAGCAGCGGCACTAAGTACGCAGAAACCAGCACAAGCGGCAGTAAAAATGGCAGAAGTTGCATCTTACGCGGGAACCCCAACGGCCAGCGTACCCACGGGGTCAAGGTCTTATGTTGACGCTGAATCAGGAATGACGCAACTATCTGGAAATACTAACCCGATGGCAACCGCAGAACTTGCGGCAAACATTGCAACGAGTTGGGCAAACGCGGCTGGTGATCCCGTAATGGAATCAGCGGTCAAGAACTTTATGACTCAACTTGAACTAACCCAAGCCCAATTAGGGCTGGCATTGCCAGGATTCGCGGTCGGCATCAACGAAGTGCCGTATGACATGGTGGCAAACATTCACAAAGGCGAACGCATATTACCAGCAGCCGACAACCGCGAGCTGATGATGCACTTGAGTCAGCCACGCCGCGAAGGACAAAACAACGCTGAGTTGATAGCCGAAATAAAGGCATTGAGGGCAGAAGTACGGGCAGGACAAGCGGCCATAGTCAGTGAAACAAAAGGCACTAATCGAATCTTGCGTGATGTAACGCAAGACGGCACAGCAGTCACTACAGTAGCTCAGGTGTAACATGAAACTAATCAAACCGACGGTAATAACTGATGCTATGTTTACCAGCTCTACCGCGCCGGAAGCCGACTTTGCAGCGTGGGCGGTCGGCACGGCTTATGTAGTCGGTAATAAGGTTATCAGAACAACACACCGTATTTATGAGTGCTTAGCCGACAACACCGGCAACATCCCCGAAGATAATTTAACCGGCCTAACGCCTAAATGGCTGGACATTGCACCCACGAATAAATGGGCAATGATGGATGATGTAATCGGCACATCAACCACGATTGCCTCACCTCTTACCGTGGTGCTATCGCCTGGACCATTCGGCGGTCTGGCACTAATGGAGCTGGTTGGTAAAGATGCAGAAATAACAGTAAAAGAATCACCTAGCGGAATTACTGTTTATAACAAAACCATCAGTTTAGATGGAACCGTTATCACCTCATTTTATGATTGGTTTTTCGCGCCATACAAGCAGCTTGACTCTTTCGTTTTAACCGATTTGCCCGATCAGTTTTACACGCCGGAAATAACAATCAGCATCACCGCAACAACGGGGAATGTGTCATGTGGTGTATGCAAATTAGGCGAGGTCATCAATATCGGCGGCACAGAATACGGCGCAACCTCTGGCGTGATTGACTATTCACGAAAAGAAAAAGACGTGTTTGGGCGTTACACGATTGTCGAACGCGCATTTAGCAAGCGGGCTAATTTTAAAATATTCACCGATAAAATTGACTACAACCGTATAAGCCGCCGTTTAGCTGAAGTACGCGCTACGCCATCAGTCTGGATAGGCTCAGATATACCTGGCTATGAACCACTGGTGATTTATGGTTTTGCTAAAGATTGGAGTATCGACGTAGCTTACCCGACAGCTAATTATTGTAATTTAGAGATAGAAGGACTCATTTAATGCCTATTACCACATTACCAGCACTGGACAGAACCAGCGCCACATTTAAGGCCGATGTTGATACTTTTTTCGGTGCGCAGTTACCCGCGTTTGCGATAGAGGCTAATGCGCTGGAAACCAATGTTAACGCGAAAGAAGCCACGGCATCAGTGGCGGCATCGACAGCAACAACAAAAGCGGCTGAAGCGTCAGGTAGCGCGACAGTCGCGTCAACCGCCGCGAATGCCGCCGCCGCCAGCGCAGCCACGGCGGTTAATTCGCCGGGGACATCAGCCACATCAGTCACATCAATGGCAATCGGCTTAGGTGCTAAAACCCTAACAATTCAAACAGGCAAGTTGTTTGCAATAGGTCAGTTTGTCACTATAACCCGAACATCAGACACCACGAATTATCTATTCGGCAAAATCACCGCGCACAACAGCGGCACCGGCGAATTGACAATCAATGCCGAGCAGATTGGCGGCAGCGGCACCTATACCGACTGGACGATTGCACTGTCATCAGCCCCGTTAGTCATATCGCCGCTATTAACCGCCACATTAACCCTGCCCAGTTCAGCAGCAGCAGGAATGTCGATTAGCTTTAGCATGACAGGAACGCCACTACTCGCAGCCACCACGATTACCAGCTTTGAAATTACCAGTTGGACAGGAGCAGTTACAACAGTCTCAGCCAGCGGCAATGCGGCAAGCTCAAGCCTAGTCGCGCCGGAAACGATAGGCTCAATTCTTACCGTGTCTATTGTTGCGATTGATAGTCATGGCAACCGTTCCGCCGCTGTCGTGCATGCCACAACTATTGTCGCCGTATCAGTCAACACGCCCAGCATTACCGCGCCGACCAATGGCGCTACCGCTATCGGCGCAACGCCCGCACTGACAACCGGCGCGTTTGGCATCACCGGCGATACCGACACCCATTATTCAACCGACTGGGAAATCTGGACAGGCGCAGGGCGTACCGGCACCTTGATTTGGTCATCTATCAACGACGCCGCTAACAAAACCACGATTGCAGTACCCGCTGCCACGCTGTCCGTATCAACTACTTATTATATAGCGGTAAGGCATAAGGGCACGACTTACGGCTACGGCGGTTATGCGGCGTCTAGCTTTACCACGGCAGCTAGTTTCGAGCCTACAACAATAGGCGAAGCTTATGGCGGCGGCTTCTATGCCGGAAAAATCGTCATCGGCGCGAATACTTATTATTTGATCGTATCGCCTAAATCATCAGGACATCATACGTCGAAGCAATGGAAAACGACTAATGACACAACGACCGGCACGCTGTCGCTTAACGACGGCTTGACCAACAGCAATGCCATGAATAACGCCAGCCACCCCGCCGCGCAATTTTGCCGAGGGCTGACTATTGGTGGTTACAGTGATTGGTATTTACCTAGTCGTGATGAGCTGGAAATCTGCTATCGAAATTTAAAGCCCGGCACGACAACCAATACCGTTTATGCCAGTCGTATCACAAATTTTGGCGCAGGCGGTAACGGTGTCGATAGCCAAGGCAACGGCGATAACGATAACTCAAATCCGCTGGGCGATGCTTATACAACCAGCGTGCCGACAGTCACCTCTGCTGCAAGCTTTACTGCTGGCAGCGCAGAGGCTTATGAGCTTCAGTATTATTGGGCGTCTACCGAGTTCACTGCCACGACCGCCTGGAAACAGAGCTTCAGCCATGGCGGTCAGGACAACGGCACCAAGGGCACCACGCACTATGTTAGGGCAGTCCGCAAAGTCCTTATTTAGTTATTAACCTATTTCCACGTCGCTGCGCGGCGTGGGCATCACCGATTGGAGGAATTTTGTATGGCGCGTGCTACTGAATTGCCGATTTACCGCGAGGCGTATGAGTTACTTTTACAGGTAACAAAAATGACGCAGAACTACCCACGGGGTTATCGGCAAGGGCTAGCGCGGGATATTTGTCTAACAGCACAAGAACTAGTTAATCTGATTTTCCAGGCTAACTGTACGGTAGACAAACTCCCCTATCTTGAAAAGTTGCGTGAGCAGTTGCAAGTATTGCAGCTGCAATTGCGACTTTCCAAAGACTTGCGTCTGATTTCTGCCGGTCAATTTGGGGCCACGGTCGCCATTCTGGATATTGTAGGGAAACAATGCACAGGTTGGTTGAAATACGCGAAACATCGCGCTTGATGAGTAAGCGTTACGGCGCTTATTCCTATGCGCATCATTTGGTCAAGGTAGCTGCACTTTGTGTAGCTCCAGGCGCTATCAGGAAACGGCGCGGCGTCTTGCTGCGCGCGTCCATGCGCGGTTTAATAAATGTCGATGCTTCGGGCAATCGTTTATTTGACTTAGATACCCTTGAACTGACCGAGTTCAATGCCACGAACGCCTGGAAACAGAACTTCAGCAATGGCAATCAGAACAACAACAACAAGAACAACACGAACTATGTTAGGGCAGTCCGCAAATGATGCTACACCACTACCACTTGACCGTGGCCGATCTTTTTACTGCGTATTACGACTGTCGTAAGCGTAAACGCAACACGCCAGCGGCGCTGGCTTTTGAGCAAAACTTAGAAGCCAATCTGATGGATCTGTATCATGAATTAACCAGTGGACAATGGCAGCCATCACCTGCGACGGTATTTGCCGTAACCACACCTAAGCCGCGCGAAGTGTGGGCGGCGGATTTTCGCGACCGCATTGTGCATCATTTAGTTTATCGTGCTATCGGCCCAATGTTTGAGCGCTCATTTATTTATGATAGCTGTGCCTGCATTAAGGGTCGCGGCACATTATATGCCGCCAACAGACTGGAAAAACATTTGCGCAGTGCTACGCAGAGCTGGACAAAGCCGGCTTATGTACTGAAAACCGATGTCGCCAATTTTTTCGGCAGCATCCGCCAGGCTATTTTATTCAAACAACTTGAAAAGCGCGTGCAAAATGAATTTTTACTCGATCTATTGCATAAGCTGGTCTTTCAGGACGTTAAAGTTAACGCGATTTATAACAGCGATGATGCTCGATTAAATTTAGTGCCGCGCCATAAGAGTTTACTTCATGCCCAGCCGGGCATTGGATTGCCTATCGGTAATCTATCTAGTCAGTTTTTCGCTAATGTCTATATGGATGATGTTGATCAGTTCATTAAACGCAATTTAGCTATGAAGCACTATGTGCGCTATGTTGATGATATGGTGGTTATTCATGAGTCGCCTACAGTATTAAATGCAGTTGCCGAGGGCATCCGGTTAGAGCTTGATAAGCTAGGCATGGCATTAGCTGAGCATAAAACCAGCATTGAGCCAGTCAGTAAAGGCGTTGATTTTGTCGGCCATATAGTCCGCCCATTTAGACGGCAATGGCGACCACAAACCCAGCGCAGCGCAATTCGTAAAATTGCCCAAAGCACTAACGCAAAAGCAGCGCAAACTTGTACCAGTTATCTAGGGCTTGCGCGCACCAACGGCACGCACAGCCAAACCCTTTCTATCGCTAGAGCCGCACTAAAACGAGGCCTAACCGTTAATTCAACTTTTAAAAGGAGCTTTTATGCTTATTAAATTCACCTACGTAGACAAGCAAACCCGCCGCCCAATGACCGATGAACCAGCGGCATTCGGCCCGGTCATGCCCGACGTGCCGGGTATTGCTATCGACTTTGCCAATGAAAGCGAATGGCCATGTCCAGCGCCCATTTATTACGGTCATTGTGATGACGGCGCTGATCCACTTGCTCCCGGTATTTTAGACGTGCTGACACAGGAATTTTTTGATAGCGCATGGGACAAGGAACAGATGGGACGCGTCGAGCGCAAAAAAGAGCAAGTGCGCGGACAAAGGGATTGGCTATTAAGCAGCAGCGACTGGTCACAAGTTTCCGATGCGCCATTGTCTGCTAATGATCGGCTTAACTGGCAGGATTATCGGCGAGAACTGCGCGACGTGACATTGCAGCCAGGATTTCCGACAGAAGTAACTTGGCCGATTGCGCCAAATAATCCTGATTATGTAATAGTAACTAGGATTCCGCAGCGCGTAGATATGGCGCAAATGTGCTTGGCCTTGCTGCATTATGAAAAGCTGGCCGATGTAGAGGCGGCCATATCAACAATGCCGACCGCCGCACAGGTCGTATGGCAGCGGGAAATATCAGTAAGGCGAGATCATGAATTGGTGCTGGCTATGCAGCAGTTATTTGCATGGACGAATGTACAGGTTGATGAGTTGTTTGTTTTGGCGAGTGGTTTGTAGAAAAATAGTTTTCACATTATGAAAGTGATTGGGCAGCCAAATATCACACAAATTAACGCCAAATATCGCGCGGCGCTACAGGTTGGCCGCTTTGCGTTCGTTGGCCAAATAGTGCGCTTCTTCGGCAATGCACATAAGCGCCCGGATGTTGTCTATTGCATCGGCCAAACCAAACAGGATGTCTGCCAATCCTGACGGTGATGGCAAATCGGTTTTGTCCAGGCTACCTTGGGCAGTGGCCAGTTGGCTGATGGCGCTGCTTGCGTTCATGGCCTCGGTGATGGCCGGGGTCAATAGTCCGGCGTACCACTCCAATTTATCATCGGATAATTTGTCTTTTGACAACTCAAACAAGTCCATTAAAGCGTTGGCTGTTGATGCTATGCGTGGGTTCGGTGTTGATTGTTCTGTGTTCATGTTGTGGCGTTCCTTTGGTGTATTAAGTGCCGCCGCTAACAGGTTCAAGTATTGGCGGCGGAATGTTATCAAGTTGAACCTACCAGCAAAGGACTGGCCAGCCGTTTAGGGCTGCTCAATAACATCCCGCCATAGATAACACATGGCGCAAGTGTGCCTGTGTTTGAATTTTGGGCATAAAAAAACCACTGATAAAGTGGCCTAATGTTTTGGCCTTTGCGCTGGGGTTCAATCCAGACTGTCACAATGTGGCGACAGCAAAAACAGTATAGCCCTAATCCTGCCGCCGTCAATGTGCCGTTGCGGTATTTTTCACTGGTGCGAATCACGCGCCAGCGGATTCAGTAACCAATACCGCCAAAAATTACCAGCTTGGTACGCCCTGCCGAATAATCCGCCCTCTGGCCGGTTTTGCCCGTGGTGGCCTGTGCTTTTTTGCGACACAATGAATTGACATGCTTGTTACCGTGCCAACTAACTACAAGCCACGCTGTGTAAGGTATTAAGACAGGCACGATGCTTGCAATAGGCACTGTCAATATTTAGTGAATAATCGACGGGTGGGGTTTTGGGCATAATGCCGCACAGTGCGGTTTTTCATGGTGTAAATTTCCACCATCTTATTCTTGCCACATCACGCGGCTTTCCGGCTGCATCTCAAACCGCCAGCGGCTCAAGCGCCAACCACAAAAAAGCCGATACGATGACCGGCTGATATTTCGTAACACATAACCTGAAAAGTTAAGTTTTGTTAAGTTTTGCAAAACTCTAGGTTTTACTAGGTTTTGCAAAAACCCAAGTTTTCCCTAGTTTTACAGCAACTCAGAGCATCATAAAAATTCAGTAAAGCGATCTCTTATATTTTTATTCCGAACACACGCTCGCCTCTCCATGGCTAGAGTCAGCACTACTTCGCTATCATGAGTGGAAATCTGGGTGAGGCCTCCTCGAATCG
>JAUXXQ010000117.1 GCA_030684815.1 Methylobacter sp.
GCCGGTGATAATGGGGGGGATGAAGCTGTCAGAAGGGATTGCATGGCCGACCGACAGAAAACCTTCTACCCAGGGATTGTTGGGGCCTGATGTGGCGCCAAATAATGAAATCAACGGATTTCTGTCACGGAAATCACGGACTGCATTAATATTGATGTCGCCCTCTGGCCCCGATGTGCTGACACCGCCAATGGTTAACAGCCTATGAAGTTCAAGGCCCCATTTTGAGCCCGGCATCAGATCGAATACCACATTACGGCACGCACGGCGCAGTGCCCCACGGATACTGGACGCGGGAAAATAGGGGACGTAGACTAATTTGTTGACCTGTTCACCGTCAACGACATCAAAATACTTAGCCATTCTTGGTAGCCTTGCAGTCTTGCCATCGCCCTGAACATATTTTTCAGAGGTGTTTTTTTCGTATTCAGGTGCGAGGGGTGCAACTGCAAACATGCTTGATGAGTCTGCCTTGATGCAGCCATTCATAACAACGGTATATTTTTCCATGGGGATTGTCTCGCTTACTGGTTGATTATTTTTAACATGCCAAACCCCAGCCCCTTGTGGCGGCCAATGCCACTCACCAAGGTCTGGGCAAAAAGATCGCTGTCGGTTACTTTTAGAATCCCTGAAAAATGAGCCCGATTTAAAAAAAACCGTGGGTTACCGGGCTTTGCAATGAGGGATGCCTGGGAATCGACATTAAGGGATTCAGGTTGGACATCGAACCCATTGGCCGCACATCTTACGTTTATCCACTGCAGAAGTTCGTCACGCGTCACACAAGGAAATTCTTTTTTATCGCGGCGAATGACCGAGGCGGCGGCGCCCAGTGTAAATTTAAGGGCTGAGCCAACTTCATAGTGGACTTGAATAACCTGGGCACTGTCAGGAAGGTAGTTGGATAACGCCCTGACAGTAATGACCGCGCCCTTATTAAAAGGTAAGGGTATGTAGTCATGGTGGAAATGCCTGGATTGGGTGGGTGACTGGCCGACAACAGACCAAGCGGTTTGATGCGCTCGATAGGCGTCCCCGACGGAACCGGCCAAAAACCTTATTTCCGAAATTGTATGCTCAGTATTTTGCATAGGCGCACGCATTTATCCATTTATAGTCCAAGGTGTCGGCCAACGGCAGTGACCGGATGATTTCAGTGATGCCA
>JAUXXQ010000128.1 GCA_030684815.1 Methylobacter sp.
TTCAGGGTGGGGCTGGATGTCATTCGCGACGTATTGCTTAACGTCACCTATTCACTGGAGTGCGCATTGCAACGTATTATTCATTTTATTGATTTGAAAGGCTTCTCTGTATTTCGATGATTTTTTGTCATGTACAGAGATTGCTGATATAAACAATGTCCTGGTCGAGATAGCGTTCCATGCCGTTTTTGTACAGGGCTTGCAGGCGGTCGATGAGGTCAAAGAAGGAATCGTAAGCAATGCCTTTCCAGTAAAATTTCAGGTCTGTGGTGTTTTCGGCTTCATCGACAATTTTGCACAAAAACAGGTTGACCAGCACGTCAAAGGCGTTTTCACGGCCTGAGACATTGTGTTTGCGCAGGATGGTGCGAAATTTATGATATTTGCCTTCTTTGTCTTTGGCATCAATGGGGTTCAGGTCGTCCAGCGTGTATTTGTCTTTGCCAATGTGGTAGGGCTGAATGTTGGCTTCAAATATACCTTGAGTGGTGAATTCGTTTTTGTAAGTTTCACGCCAAACGTTAAAGCGGTGTTTGACATCGCTAACGTCTTTAAAGGCTTTTAGGTTTTTGCCTTCGCTTAAAATCTTGGGGTTGTCTTTATGGGAGATGATGTGCGAAACATAAGACAAAACGCCTTGGTCGCTAAGCACTGCGGTATAAAGGCATAGAAACTGGGTGTCCGGGATTTGTTGGGCGTAGCTGAACAGTTGGTCACCGTCCAATTCGGTTTTTTTCCAGGCCTTGTTAAATTCGTTACCGGGTGTTTTACATTCGATAATCAACAAAGGCTTATCTTGGTTGTCCTTAATCAAAATATCCGCGCGTCCACCACTTGCACCATGTCCTAGCTTCCATTTGGGTTCCAGTTCGATGTGTTCGGGTTTGTAGCCTTTTTCCAGTAGCCTGTGTACGCATTCGAAGACAACGAAGTTTTCATTATCGGAAAAGTTACAGGTTTGGCGGTTGTGGATTGTTAAGCCTTGGCTTTCGGGGTAAATGAGTTGTGATTTGTCAAAATCGACGCTTAAAAAGGTGTCGCTATTAGCAAAGGTTTTGGCGAATACTTTGCCTGTTTGCTCAAAATTTAACCGTTGTAACAAGGCTTGCAGTGTGTCTTTAGTTATCATGCTTTATTTTTTCTCGTTCCCACTCGGCATTATTTAAAATTTTGCCCGGTGTAATCCGTGACACGTCGGCCGCAGCTAAAAGTTGCGCCCTTCGGCAATGATTTTAAGTGCGTCTATAGAGGTATTGCGCTGTTTTAAATAATCCAATTTGGCATCGTTAGGTTTATCCACTAGGGTAAATTGACCTTGCCAGCGTTTGGAAAAAGTTTGCTTTATTTGGCTTGCTATCGGGCTTTGTTCGGTTAATGCGGGTTTGTTTTCTTCAACAAACACAATTAAAATCTCCATGCTTTTTTCAGTCGGCGCGGATTCCTGCAAAATCACCCGCCCGTCTTCATAAATGCCGTTAATGGCTGTACATAGCTTTAACTCCCCTTGAATTCACCCGTTGCTTATCAACTCATACTCATTTTTAATGCCACCGCGACCGGCAAGCCGGTGTCTGCCATTTGTACTGCATGACCGGCAAAAATCAGTACGGGGACATACAGCGGTAACACCAGCAGCGACAAAATCATGCTCTTCGTGGTAAAAAAATCGCTTGCTTAGTCCTGCAACAGATTGCTTAACAACGCAAATTCAGCCAGCGATATACTTTCGGCTCTGAGTGTCGGATCAATCCCCAACGCGGCAATATCCGCCTCTTCAATCAGTTTTTTCAGCGAATTGCGCAGTGTTTTGCGCCGCTGCGAAAACGCCTGGGTGACCACCCGGTTGAGTTTGCCCATATCATTGACCGCAACCGGCGGTTGTTGATGCGGCACTAATCTTACGATGGCCGAGGTCACTTGCGGTATCGGATCGAAGCTTTCCGGCGGCACTTCAAACAACAATTCTGGCATACAGTGATATTGCATCATCACGCTCAAACGGCCGTATTTTTTACTGCCCGGCGCCGCGCAAATCCTGTCCACCACTTCCTTTTGCAGCATGAAATGCATGTCTTCAATACATTTCGCGTTATCCAGCAGATGAAACATCAGCGGCGTTGAAATGTTATAGGGCAAGTTGCCGATAATGCGCAGTTTGTTGCCGCCTTCCGCCAGCGACGAAAAATCGAAGCGCAAGGCATCGGCGCTGTGAATATGCAGATTAGGATAGTGCCTGAATTTCTCTTTCAGCAACACGACCAAATCGCGATCCAATTCAACTACATCCAGACGCACTTTTTCGTTTAACAGCGGTTCGGTCAACGCGCCCTGCCCAGGTCCAATTTCGACCCAATGCTGATCGGGTCTGGCTTGGATACTGGAAATAATATTGTAAATAATGTTGTGGTCATGAAGAAAATTCTGACCGAAACGCTTGCGCGGAGTATGTACCATTTTAGTGTGCAACCATGGTTAATGCGGTTTGTAATGCGAATTGTAGACTGCCGAGATCGGCCTTGCCGGTACCGGCAAGATCCAGTGCGGTGCCGTGATCGACCGAGGTGCGGATAATCGGCAAGCCCAGCGTGATATTAACGGCTTGACCGAAACCGATATGTTTCAGCACCGGCAAGCCCTGATCGTGATACATCGCCAGTACGGCATCGGCGGTCGCCAAGTATTTGTCGGTGAACAGCGTGTCAGCCGGTAGCGGCCCTTGCAACATCAAGCCCTGTTTGCGGAAGCTCTCCAATACCGGCTCGATGATGTCGATTTCTTCCCGCCCCAGATGGCCGTTTTCACCGGCATGAGGATTGAGCCCGCACACCAGTATTTTCGGGTGGGCAATGCCGAAACGGGTTTTAAGCTCGTGATCCAGTATCCTGATAACTGCACGCAAACGGCTGTAGGTAATGGCCTGACTGACCTCCGACAACGGCAAATGCGTGGTCACCAGCGCCACCCGCAGACCCGGCGTTGCCAGCATCATCACCGGATGTCCGCCGGTCATGTCGGCAATAAATTCGGTATGCCCGCTAAAAGGCAAACCCGCGTCATTGATGATGCCTTTGTGGACTGGGCCGGTGACCATCGCATCAAAAACCACGTCCATGCAGCCTTTGGTTGCTTTGGTGATGGTTTTTAATATGTAGCGGCTGTTGGCCCGATCCAGCTGTCCGCATTGCACCGCTGCCGCCAGCTCCACCGGCCACACCGTCAGACATCCGGCACTGTGCGCTGCGGCCGGCGCTGTGCCGTCAAACTCTGTTAACTGTAGCGGCAAGCCTAGCTGTTTTGCGCGCTGTTCCAGCAAATACGGGCTGGCGATGGCAATAATCTCGCAGGGCAAATCCTGCTGCGCCAGTTGAATGCAAAGATCAGGGCCTATGCCTGCGGGTTCTCCGGGGGTTAATGCAATGCGCGGTACGACTAGCCTGGTGGTCATCTGGGAACTGAGATAAAAACGGGCGATTTTACAGCATAATGACCGGGATGATTTTAAAAACTGTGCATCTTGGCAAAATAACCCATAGCAGTGACAATTCATTTCCCGTTATTCCGCGCGCTTTCAATTTTGGGGATTTTCGCTTACTCTGGTACAGACTTTCACTGTAACCCCTAATCACGGACAAAGTAACTTCTCATTACCAGAGGCCACATCAAGCCTCCTAAACTAAGCACTGAAATGATCATTGGTAACTACTCAGCGAAAAAAAAAACAGAACACGGACAGCACAGATAAGACGGATTTACACGGGTATATTAATTCAGTGATTATCCGTTTAACCCGTGTCGCCTAGAGGCGCTTACTGTTGGCATCGGTGTTCTATTTAGTCATTTTTAACAATCCCTGAGTAGTTACGGTCATTGAAAGTATTTTATTTTCACCACGAAGAGCACTAAGGACACGAAGTCCCATTCTTAGTAGCGATAACCTTTTTACCAGTCATGAATGATTTGTTATGCGATTCATTGTTACCGGCGTAAAGATAAAGCTTTTCCTGTTGCTACTGTATTCGATGACAACTGTTGCCTTTGCCGACGTCTCTGTTAGCGGGCTTGACAGCGAAACCCAGGACAACGTCCAGCTCATGCTGTCGCTCTCTAAAGAAAAATGCGAGGCACCTGCATGGAAAATACGCAGCCTGTTTGCCAAAGCCGACGGGGAAATCGACCAGGCGTTGCGCGCTTTAGGTTATTACCACCCTGTTTTTGAAAAAACGCTGACATTCAAACAGGACTGTTGGCAGGCACATTTTACTGTCAACTTAGGGCCGCGTGTCACGGTTACTGATATTACCATCATGCTGAGCGGCGATGCCCGCAATGACCCTGAATTTGAAAAATTGCGCGCCACACTGTTAGCCGAAAAAGGCAAACCGCTGCGTCACGACAATTACGAAAAGATCAAAAGCCGGATCGAATCGCTGGCGCTGGAACGCGGTTATTTAAACAGCCGCTTTGGCACAAGACAGCTGCTCATCGACAAGGCCAACAATAGCGCGCACTTTAAATTGGCCTTCGATGGCGGCAAGCGTAAACGCTTTGGCGAAGTCACGGTTGAACAAGATATTTTGCAGCCTGAATTCGTCGCCAAACTGATTGCCATCAAAAGCGATGATTTTTACGCCAGCGAACAGCTGGCCGAAACTCACAACACACTGTCAAGGAGCGGCTATTTCGACCGCGTGGACATACGCCCGGACACTGAAAACAGCGGGCAACGGGTGCCGGTCACGATTCACTTATCCCCGCAAAAAAAACACCATTACAGCCTGGGTGCCGGTTTCGACACCGACATTGGACCGCTGCTCAGTGCATCTTATAAAAATCGCTATGTCAACCGCCGGGGTCATTTTCTCAATGCCAACCTTGATCTCGCGCCGGTGTTATCAATAGCCGATGTTGAATACAGCGTGCCGCTGGCGAATCCGGTCAGCGATTTTTTCAGTGTCGGCGGCGGCTTTAAACGGGAAGATACCGATACCTTTAACTCGCTGTCGGCCAAGCTGTCAGCGCGCTTGAAACACGTCTTTACCAGCGGCTGGCGGCAAACGCTGTTTCTCGATTCGGTTTACGAAGATTTTACCGTTGGCAGCGATTCCAATCAGGTGCTGTTATTAGTGCCCGGCGGCAGTTGGCTTCGCTCAGTCGCAGACAGTACATTACGCCCTACTCGCGGCCACCGTTTGGAGTTTAATCTGGCCGGCAGCTATAAAAATCCGCTGTCCGATGTCAGTTTTGCCCAAGGTTCTGCGGCGGCGGTTTGGATGCAACCTTTGCCCTGGAACGGCAATTTCACCGGCCGCATTGAGCAAGGCGTGACCCTGGTCGACCAATTTGACCTGTTGCCGACCTCATACCGCTTTTACGGCGGCGGCATGAACAGTATCCGGGGTTATGGCTATAAAGAGTTAGGCCCTAGAGATAATCTGGGCAACGTGGTTGGCGGCAAATTTTTAAGCGTGGTCAGTGCTGAATACGAGCAGCCGGTACTCGATAACTGGAGCGTTGCGGCCTTTATCGACAGTGGCAATGCCTATAATCTCGATAACATCAGCGTCAAAACCGGGGTCGGTTTAGGGCTTAGATGGTATTCGCCGATAGGCCCGATTAGGTTGGATTTTGCCTTGCCGCTGAACGACGCCGATTCTTCATTTCAGATCCATTTTGCCGCCGGTGCAAGACTATGAAACAGCGCTGGATTGTACTGGGTCTGATACTGATACTGATGTTGCCGACCGCTTTGCTCGGTTTGATGGGCAGCGAAACCGGCAGCCGCTGGCTGTTACAGTCGGTTTTTGCAACCTTACCGGCGGCGGTTTCGGTACAACAGTTCGATGGCCGCCTGCTTGACCGCATGACACTGACCGATCTGCACTACCACAGCGACAGCGAAACCGTGACAGCCAAGCAGCTGACATTTGTCTGGCAGCCGTCAAAATTGTTCTCCGGCACGTTAAAAATCATCGATTTAGCTATCGACCAGCTGAGCGTGATTGTCACAGACACAGCGCCATCGGAACAACCCGGCGGTTTTGACATCAACGCCGAATTTGGCTTGCCGCTGCAAGTGACCATAGAAAACCTGCTGTTGACCGACGCGAGTTTTCAACAAGGCGAACTGCGGCAACAACTGGACAAACTGCAACTGTCGGCTTTTACCGAACAGGGGCTATTGCATATCGTCTCGTTGTCGGTCAATGCCAAACCGCTAACTGCGCTGTTCACAGGGCGCGTAGGTTTGGGCCGGGGGTTTCCATTAACCTTGTCTGGCGAGTGGCAACAACTGCATTGGCCGCTGGACGGGCTTAAACCGCAGTTGAGCAGCGAACAAGGAACGTTGACACTAAGCGGTTCGCCCAATGCTTACCACATCACGCTAAACGCCGATTTAAGCCAGGCCACACTGCCCACCAAAGCGCAGTTAAGCTTTATTGGCAACGGCGGCACCGAGGCGCTCGCTATCGAGAAACTGGAACTGGCATCAACGGCTGGCGTATTTCAGCTGGGCGGCGATGTGTCGTGGCAAGATGCGGTTTTATTTGACCTTAGCGCCAGTGGACAGCAGTTTAACCCCGGCATTTTGCTGCCCGATTTGCCCGGCAGCCTGACCTTTAACATCCACGCCAAAGGACAATTTTCCGATGCCGCTTTACAACTGGACGCCGAAATAGACCGGCTGTCCGGGCGCCTGCGCGGCTATCCGGTCAGCGCAAACGGCAAGCTGCAACTGGCGGACGAACAGTTGACCGTCGATACACTGAAAATCATCTCCGGCGCCAATAAAATCGCTGTTGACGGCACGCTGGGACAGGAACAAGCCGCGCTGACTTTGGCGATAGACGCGCCTGAACTGGCCGCATTATGGCCGGGTCTGAGCGGCAGCCTAAGCGGCAAAGGACGCCTGCAAGGCGCATGGAACAACCCGACCGTACAATTTCAGGCTGACGGCAAGCGTTTGCGTTTTGTTCAAGATAACACTGAACACAGCGCCGAACGGGTAACCCTAACCATCGATTATCAGGCCGATGCAAAAAAAACCTCCAACTTGCAGCTGTCGGCCAATGCCGTTAAAACCGGTAACACTGTCATTGAAAAAGTGTTGCTTGATGGCGCAGGCACACTTGAGCAACACCGTGTTAATGCCGACATCACCTCCTCCTCTTATGGCGCTATGGTTGGCGCGCTGGGCGGCAATTTTAAGGACGCGCTGTGGCAGGGCGGATTTTCCAAACTGAACATAAGCACGCCCGATTTTGGCCGCTGGCAGCTTGGCTCATCGGGTCGCAACGTCGGCGCCCCCACCCGTATCGCCTTCACCGATGCCGGTATCGACATGACCTTAGCCAACACCTGCCTGCTTCAACAAGCGGCTGCGTTGTGCGTACAAGGGCGCTATCCGGCTAATGGCGATTTCCAGTTTAAGCTGAAAGCCACCGAGTTGCCGACCGGCCTGTTGCAAGCCTATTTGCCGGAACAAATGACGCTAAGCGGCCTGCTCAATGCCGACGCCGAACTGCAACAACAAAAGAGCCTGCTCACCGGCACTTACCGGCTCACCATGCCCGCCCATGCCAAATTGCTGTTACAGACACAGCAAGACAAAACCGAACTGACATTGGGCGCATTAACGCTGGCGGGCAAGCTGAAAGACAGTCTGGTTAGCGCCGATGTTGATTTGGCCCTTACTGGACAGGATTATCTGCGCGCCCAGTTGCAACTCGACACCGGCAAGGCGCAAACAGTCACCGGACACATCAGCGCGGTAATGGCTAATCTTTCTCCGGTTCGTGCGTTTGTGCCGCAGTTGTCAACGATAACCGGTCAACTCAGCGCCGATCTTGCGGTGCAGGGCCGTCTCGACCAGCCGGTCATCAACGGCACGGTAGCGCTCAAACAAGGGCACGTCGAATCGGCTGAAGCGGGTTTTGGCTTGCAGGACATTAACCTGCAATTACTCGCTTCAGGCAATCGCGGCAACTGGTTTCAAGTTCAAGGCGAGGCGGTGCCCGTGCTATTAAGCAAAGAGGACGCGCCCCAACCGTTCCAGCTAAAAGACATGACGCTTAAACTCGATGCCGACTTGCAACAACAGGATGGCATCAGCGGGCAGTACCGGCTTGAACTGCCCGCGAACGGCCAGCTGATTTTCAAAACCCATGAAATCGACACAAAAATAGCACTCGGTGCGTCCTCCGTGACAGGCCGGATTGACGGCACACGCCTCTCAGCCGATATTAATCTGGCACTGGCGGCGCAAGATTATGTGCGCGCCCAGTTGCAACTGGACAGCGGCGAAGCACAAACGCTCTCAGGCCAAATCAGCGCCTCAATGGCTGAATTTGCCTTGCTCAATCCGTTTGCCCCGCAGTTATCCAACATCAAAGGCCATCTAAAAGCCGATTTAGCGTTGACCGGCCGTATCGATGAACCGCTGGTTAACGGCGCGCTGAATTTTACCGGCGGCTCGGTTGACATTGACCAACTGGGGCTTGAATTGCGCGCCATTAAACTGCAAGCGCTGGCCTTTGCCGAACCGAACCGGCCTATCGTGTTGACCGGTTCGGCACAATCCGGGCAAGGCGCGGTCAAGCTTGAAGGCTTTGCCAATTTGCGCGGCAGCGCCGAATTAATGCTGAACGGCAGCGATTTTGAAGTCGCCAAATTACCGGAAGCGCAAATCGCCGTGTCGCCCGCGTTAAAACTGACCTTCGCTGAGAATCAGGGCAAAGTGACCGGCCTGTTAAAAATCCCCAAAGCCGTGTTGACGCTGCAGGAATTCCCCGAAAATGCGGTGCAGGTCAGCGCCGATGAAATCATCTTGGGCGAAGAAAAAACCGAGGAAGAAACCAGCGCTGCCGCAGTCAATATCGATGCTGCGATAGATATTGAACTCGGCAAGCAGGTCAGTTTTTCCGGAAAAGGCTTGGAAACCCAGCTGTCCGGCAAATTGCAGATTAACAAGACCGGCGAAAAAATAGCGATGTACGGCCATGTCGACATGGACAAAGCGCGTTACAAAAGCTATGGACAAGATCTGACTGTGCGCAAAGGGCGCTTTTTGTTTAACGGCCCGATTGATAAGCCCTGGCTGGATGTCGAAGCCATACGCGTCGCAAAAAGTAAGGACGTGACCGCGATTTTAAGCCTGACCGGCCCGCTGGCCGCACCGAAAACGCAGCTGTCATCGCAGCCTGCATTGCCGGAAGCCGAAGTGTTGGCCTATTTGGTCACTGGCGGGCCGTTAAATCAGGTGAGCAAAGCCGAAGGCAACCGCCTTGCCAGTGCCGCCCTCTCTTACGGCGCCGGGCAAGCCTCCTGGCTTGCCGACAAACTGGGGCTGGATGACTTTGAAATTGAAGAAGGCCAATCACTGCAAGACACCCTGGCCACGGTAGGCCAATATTTAACGCCCGATTTTTATGTCGGCGCCAAAGTCGGCCTGTTTAACAGACAGGCGGTGTTGGTGTTAAAGCATAAACTGACCGACACCCTGAATGTAGAAACCCAGGCCGGCACCTCGCAACGCATAAAATTGAATTATGAGATTGATAGGGATTAACCCGTTGCATGAATATGAAATAAGGCTATTTCCGGCAAATAACATCCCTTGATGCTCATGGCATGTAAAAAAATGGCTATCAACTTAGCGCGGGACAGACCTTCCAGGTTTTAAAAACCTAGAAGGTCTACTTCGACATGTTTGTCCCGCTTTAAATGGGAAGCCAAAAAAATCAAGTCCACGCTTAGCCCGCTTAACATGAAAATTTCGTGGCTTTCGTGTTAAGGAACGTGCACGAAATAACTTGAGCAACTTGAAACGCTGATTCCTTTAGTACCGTGCTGTTCAAATGAAAACTTGCTCAAGTTAAAACATGCACGTTCCTAAGCGCGGACAATTCTTGGTATGTTTTTTTCAGGAATTAGCCTAACTTAGGCAAGTTGCCCGTCCCTTAACTTAACGGATCAGCACCGTATGGGTTACTGCCATCGGTGCCTTTAAGGAACCACAATTCAATTAACGGCCATAAGCCGATAACGGGGATCAAGCCGACCAGAAGGAACCAGCCGGTTCTGTTTCGGTCATGGCAGCGTTTTATATTCATGGCTAATGAAGGAATAATCCCCACTAAGGTAAATAGCCCTGAAGTGGTGCCATACCCCGTGTCATAATCAAAACTGCCCAAACTGATGTCCAATACTGCCAAGACCACATAAATGAGGAAATAAGGCAGCATATATCTTAACCAGTAGGTTGAGCGCGATACGCGGCCATCAAAGGATAAAAATAACTCGGTCAGGCTTTGTGTGGCGGCCGATGGTGAATTTTTATTTAAATCGAGTTTCATGTCATTTGCTCCGTTAATTGCTTGCGCCGATATTTTAATTTGAACAACGGCAGGATGGTGTTGATATATCAGCCAAGACGGGATCGCAACCTGTCGCACGACCAATGATTATTTTGCGGTTTTTCAGACTACTCACCCCTTAAGTGTGATTAGATTGTTAGGAGGCCTTATTTTACAAAAATAGGTTGGGCTGATTCGCAAACGATAAGCAGCACAGCTGGAAAGTTAACCGTTTTAATTTTCAAACGCAACAAAAACGATATTTAGAGCGGGGGAATAAATTAAGGATAGGAGCCATTATCAGACTAAACGGCACCACAAGCAGGCGTATCTGCGCGACACGGAACAATATGCCGACAGCAGACCTTCCAGGTTTTTAAAACCTGGAAGGTTTAATTTGCAATGGCTTGGACAAGAAAAATGTTGCCGAATGACGGATGCCGCCACCGAAACGAAAAGGCTTTAATCAATACGGCCTATTTTCAAAAACCACTACCGTGCGGCCATTGACCGGATAAAAAGTATCCATCACCTGCTGTTGGTCTTTGAGCGGCACAATATCCTGCGGCGATGCCAATGAGGTGTCTAAAGACAGACACCAAGCGCGATTGGGGATAACCGGCAAGTCTATGATGACTTGTTGGTCGGACATATTCATGGCCACATGCAGGTCAACCTCGTCGCTGTCAATGCCGACCAAAGTAAAAGCCAGAACCTGCGATTTAGGATCATCCCATAACGGCTGGTTTAGCTGTGCGCCATGCCATTGGATTTCCGGAAGCCCCCGTTCATTAACTGACTTTCCGCTCAAAAAACGCCGCCGCATAATAGAGGGATGCCTTTTGCGCAATGCGACCATCAATTGCACAAAACGCAACATATCGGCATTTTTCTCTGCCATGTCCCAGTCTATCCAGGACAATTCATTATCCTGACAATAACCATTATTGTTGCCGTACTGGCTGTTTAGCACTTCGTCACCGGCCAGCAACATGGGCACACCATGGCTCAGCAATAAAATGGCGAAAACATTTTTCGCCTGTCTTCTGCGCACCGCCAAAATATCGGTGTTTTCGGTGTCGCCTTCAATGCCGCAGTTGTAGCTTAAATTGTTATTGCAGCCATCCTGATTGTTTTCACCGTTCGCGTAATTATGTTTTTCGTTGTAACTGAACAAATCGTACAAGGTAAAACCATCATGGCAGGTGACGAAGTTGACGCTGTTAATGGGCAAGCGGCCGCTATGCTCATACAAGTCATTACTGCCGCAAATACGGGTGGCCAGCTCGTTAACCAAGCCTTGGTCGCCGCGTACAAAGCGCCGCACAACATCCCGGTATCTGCCGTTCCATTCAGCCCAACGGTAGCCGGGAAAACTGCCGACCTGATACAATCCCGCCGCATCCCAGGCCTCGGCAATCAGCTTGGTTTTGGCCAATTGTTCCGACAGCTCTATCGCCCACAACAACGGCGGGTCTTGCAGCACTTCGCCGCCCTCCCCCCGCGCCAGCGCGCTGGCCAAATCAAAGCGGAAGCCATCGACATGCATTTCCCGAACCCAATATTCGAGGCAACTGACAATGAAGTTGGACACCAGCGGATGGTTGGCATTTACCGTATTGCCGCAACCGGTGTAATCGTGAAGAATGCTTTTGTCGGTTTTATCATGATGATAAAAAATATCATCGCCGATGCCCCTGAAGTTGATAATGGGGCCATCGGCGCCAGCCTCGGCAGTATGGTTAAACACCACATCCATAATGACGCCCATACCGGCACGATGCAAGGCTTTGACCAAATCGCGAAATTCCCGGACATGGGTGCCTTGCTCCGGGGTGACGCAATAGCCCGGATGCGGGCTAAAAAAACTGTGGGTGCTGTAACCCCAGTAGTTTTTCAGCCCCATATCAGTAGTGTACCGAGGTACATCCTGCTCATCGAAAGCCATCACCGGCAACAGCTCTACGTGGGTAATGCCGAGTTTTTTCAGATAAGGAATCTTCTCAATCAATCCGGCAAAAGTACCCGGATTGGCCACCTTTGAAGAAGGGTGCCGGGTAAAACCGCCGACATGCAATTCGTAAACAATGGCTCTCTCGCTACGGATACGTAACGGCACATCGCCTTCCCAATCATAACAGTCGTCAACCACAACACTACGCATTGCCGTCAGCCCATTATCGCCGGGCATACAGGCGGCTTTGCGGCTCCAACGCTTGTGGCTGACTGCCCGCACCCAAGGGTCGATCAGCTGCTTGTCCTTATCGAAATGCAGCCCCGCCCGTACCTGATTCGGCCCATCCATACGCCACGCATACCAAGTACCGACCGGTAATTCAGAAACATAAACATGCCAGGAGAAAAAAGTGCGGTTAATACCCTCCTGCAACACGATGGTTTGAAAGGGTTCATCGCAGTCTGAGCTATCAAACAGCAACAGTTCCACACGTGTCGCATAGCGGCTAAAAATGGAAAAGTTCACCCCTTTGTTTTTAGCCCTGGAGCCGGAAGGATAAGGATTCCCTGGCTTAATCTGATATTTTCTTTTCTGCATATCCTTGTCCCGTTATCTTGTCATTACAAGATTTAATGAATACCGTTACGTTGTTCTTTAATTGAAATTTGAATCCTATAACACGCATTTCCACCCGATAAAACGACAAAACATAATATCACCTTGCGCTGTTTAGCGGTAAAAGCTAGCTGGAATATGTACCAAAACAGGAAATTATTAATTAATAATTACTGGCATTGTCAACTAATAGAGACATAACGTATAGTGTAACCAACATTGACCCATTCTTCCCATAAAATACCCCAAAGGTTTTAAAATGAATGATTTTAAAAGAGATATTGTCATCGGACTGATGTTTGTCGTTGGTATTTTGGGTTTTATATCCGGCGAATTCGTTGTTTCAACCATTATGTTTGCAACCGCCGCCATCTTCAGCAACATTATTTTAAACAACAGATTACATAGCAACCTCAAGTAAATACATTGTCACAGCCTCTTAGTTCCCTACCCTCAAACAGCGTCTCTCCTGTTTGAACCCCTCTCTCCCGGCGCATTTATGCCCCGGGAGTTTTTTTTGCCTAAATTTCGCGTCATTAACCGGCCAACACGGCTTTCACGATAATAAATTTCGCGTTAGCTGCAATCACCGAATGTGTACCGAAAAGGCGATTAAGCTCATTAGCATAAGCCAAATGGCGATTGCCTATCACCCATAATTCGCCGCCTTTGCGCAACACCCTGCGTGATTGCTTAAATAAACTGACAGCAATCTGATCGCCGACCGTATGCTGCTGATGGAACGGCGGGTTGCACAAAATCAAATTGGCCGACGTCGGCTCAACCGCCATCAAGCCATCACCGACAGCAAAAGTCGCCTCACGCTGCCTGCCAAAAGCGCATTGAAAATTATCCCGAGCCGAAGCCACCGCCATAAAAGATTCATCGATAAAATGCACCGTCGCCTTAGGGCTGCGTTCGGCCGCGATTAAACCGACCAGGCCGTTGCCGCAACCCAAATCGATAATGTCGCAGGCATCCTGCCGGGCGGGCAGATGTTGGAGAAAAAAGCGCGTGCCAATGTCGAGGCTGTCGCGCGAAAACACATTGGCGTGATTGCTAATCACATATTCGGTATTTTCCAGCTGATAACTGACCGGATAAGGGTTCGGCGAAACCGTCAAGTCGGCATCAAGCGTAGCAAAAATCAGCCGCGCCTTTTTTTTGGCCAGCGAGGTGGTGGTCGGCCCAATTAAACTTTCCAACAGTTTCCAAACCGAAGGCGGCAGGTTTTTAATCATGCCCCCAACAATAACCTGTGTAGTCGGCGTCAAATGCGGGCGCAAGCAGATTAACTGGTGTTCCAGTAGCGCCAAAGTTTTTGGCACTTTAATCAGCACACAACCGAATAATCCCGCCAGCGGCTCAAGGCTGTTCAGCAAGGTGACTCTGTGTTCAGGCAGATTGTTTGCGGTCAGATTAAGCCGTGTCGCCTGTTGCGACAAATAGGAATCCGACACGGCATAGGGTTTATAAGCGTTTAGCGCCACCGCCAACGCGCCAAAACTGTCATTCAAAACCAACACCCGTATAGCGCTTGGCAGTTGCAGCTGATCGGCAACTGTATCGAGCAGATATTCATCCGCTGCATCCCAGGCACGCAACACCTCACGCGGCCGTTTCGGCAGCCGGTCCAGTTCAAATTCGCCTTGGTTAACCGTTAAACGCTCAGACATGGCTCAAGCGCGCGACATGAATTTTCCGGTTTCGGTATTGATCTTAATCAATTCCTCAGCTTCCAAATATTCGGGCACTTGCACCTCCAGACCTGTGGTCACGCGGGCGGTTTTGGTGCGCCCCGATGCGGTCGCGCCTTTAATAGCCGGCGCCGTTTCCACAATCGGCAACACCACGGAACTGGGCAATTCAATGCCCAACACCGCATCGTCAACCAACAACGCCACAATGCCTTCCAAGCCTTCGGTCAAATACTCGACTTGGCCTTCCAAATCCTCACGGCCCAAGCTGTATTGGGTGTAATCTTCCATATTCATGAAGATATAGTTTTCGCCATCAATATAGGAAAACTGCACCTTGGCGCGCACCAAATCGGCATCCTTAAAGAAATCATCGCCTTTTAACGACTCATCCAGTTTTTGCCCGGTTTTAAGGTTGGTAAAACGGATTTTATACAGGGTTGACGCGCCACGGGATGACGGGCTTTTAGCGTCAACCTGCTTAACCGCATGGGGCACACCATTTATCTCAACCACCATGCCTCTTTTTAAATCACTCGCCTTCGCCACGCAAACGTCCTCCCGGTTAAACTTGCAGGCAACAGCGCGCAGCAAGGGTTTATGTTAAATGGCCTGAACCAAGCCGTATCGGCGCTCATTATATCGTAGAACTCACCGCTAAAACTTACGCTGTAAGCAATTTCTTACCCGCCACCAATTTCAAATTAGCATTTTATTCACCGCGAAGCACACGGAGGGCACGAAGTTTCATTCTTCGTTATCTTCGCGTACTTCGTAGCGATAATTAATTAGAACCCGGATGGCACTGATAAAACGGATAATCACTGAAAAAGCACAGCCTATTTTAGAAAATCCGTATAAATCTGTCTGATCTGTGTTTTCCGTGTAGTTACGTTTTTTTCAGGAAATAACCTTAATTATTCGGTAACAAGCCATTAATTATCGCTTCAAAGGGATTAGACGGCGCATCCACACACGGCGAATCGTCTTCCGGCACTGAACCGGCAATAAAGGGGTAGCGTTTCGCCCCCTCGCAATGTTCATTCGCCAACAAGCCGTTAGCCGGATCAATCCAGGCCATTTTGATGTTATCCGGCTGGATCAAAGTCACCGGCTGCATTGAAATCTGCTTCATCAGCGATGTCCACACTTGCAAAGCGCCGCTCGCCCCGGTTAATCCCGCCGGCTTATTGTCATCCCTGCCAACCCAAACGACCGACAAATAATCGCCCGTGTAACCGGCAAACCAACTGTCTTTTGCATCATTGGTGGTACCGGTTTTACCGACCAAACCATAATTTGCCGGAAAAGCGGCATAGGCCGAACGCCCGGTACCTTCGCGCATCACTTCCTGCAACATGGTGTTGACGATATAGGTCACCGCCGGGTCAAGCACTTGCCGCACCGTAAACGGGTAACTTTGCAGGCGCGTGCCGTCGGCGGCAACCACCGCCCTAATGCCTTTCAACGGCGTTGAAAAGCCGTCACCGGCCAGTGTTTGGTAGATTTCGGCAACTTCCATCGGCGTGTGCGCGCTGGCGCCCAACAAAAACGACGGGAACAAATCCACTGGCCGGGAAATGCCCATGCTCCTTAAAGTTTTGGCGACTCGGGCCACCCCCACATCCATGCCAATGCGCACCGTCGCCAGATTGTAAGAATGCGCCAACGCCTTATGGAAACCAACTATGCCATGTTCTTTGTGGTCGTAGTTTTTAGGGATCCAGTTATTGCCTTTGCTGCCCTGGACTACAATAGTGGTATCGCTGACCGGCGTGGCAATGGTGTATTTTTTGGGGTATTCCAATGCGGTTAAATACACCACAGGTTTTATTAACGAGCCAATCGGCCTGACCGCATCGAGCGCACGATTAAAACCTGCGCCGGACGCTTCACGGCCACTCACCAACGCCGCGATTTCGCCGCCATCCCGGCGCGTTACCACAGCCGCCGCCTCAAGGCCTGCCACCTTGGGCAGCTTTTCCAGCTGCTTAAGTTTGTTAGACACCGTTGCTTCCAGCGTGTCCTGAATCCGCGTATCCAGTGTGGTAAAAATCCTCAAGCCTTCGGAGGTTAAATCTTGTTCCTTATAGTCTTGTCTCAACTGCCGCTTGACCAAATCGAGAAAGCCCGGATAACGGTTGGTCGAGCGATGGGTATTGGCAATCACATTCAACGGCTTGGCAGTGGCTTTAGCCAGCTGCTGTTTAGTGATGTAGCCTTCTTCGTGCATTTTTTCCAGCACTAGGTTACGCCGCTGCACAGAGCGCTCGGCATAACGCCGGGGGTCGTATTCGGAAGGGCCGCGCACCAAGGCAATCAACGAAGCGACATGCTCCAGCGGCAAATCTTTTAAGGCGCTGCCAAAATAGAACTCGCTGGCCAAACCAAAGCCATGCACCGCACTGGCGCCATCTTGCCCCAGATAGATTTCGTTCAGATAAGCTTCCAGAATCTCGTCTTTGCTGTAGCGGTATTCCAAAATCAGCGCCATCAACGCTTCTTTGATTTTCCGCGTCAAACTGCGTTCCGAAGTCAAATAAAAGTTTTTCACCAACTGCTGGGTAATGGTGCTGCCGCCCTGTACCGTATGTCCAGCCAGCGTATTCATCCACAACGCCCGGGCAATGCCTTTAAAGGAAATGCCGATATGCCGATAAAAATCGCGGTCTTCCGAGGCCAGTAAGCCCTTAATCAGCGCATCCGGCGCTTCTTCCAGCTTAATTAAAATCCGGTCTTCTTTGATTGCAGGGTAAAAACTACCGATTTGCACCGGATCCAGGCGCACAATAGCCAGGTCTTGGGTTTGCGTCGCATCGACAATATTGGCAATGCCCGATGCAGTAAAATTGACACGGACGACAATGCTAGGCTGTTTTTGATCCCAAAAAGTAAACGCACGGGTTTTTATACTGATCTGCGCGCCATTTCTAAAATAAGTGCCTTCGGACGACAAATGAACTTCTTTCCGGTAATGCAAAGCCGCCAATAATTCCTCGAACTTTTCCGCTGTCAGATTATGGCCCGCATAAAGCTCGACCGGACTGGCATAAACACGGGCCGGAATAGCCCAGCGTTTACCTTCAAATTGAGAGCGCACGTTGTAATCCAAATAGCCCAAATAACTGACTAACAGGAACACGCAGCCGGTGACAAAAACTAACATCGAATTTCTAAACCAATGCGAAGTCGGCTTAGATTTGGGTTTACCTGTTGGTTTTTTCTTCTCGTATCGGCTGGAACTGCGCTTTTTTGTATTGTCTGCCATAAACTCTTACTTTGCCTTAAATTTAAGATCGGGCATTATACATAGAGTCTTAAATTTAAAGCAGCGCGCTTAAATTGGAAATAAGCCGATTTCCTGAAAAAGGCATAGCAAAAACTCCCCAATTTAAGTGGGCAGCCCATTTTTTTTATTATCAGCCTCCTTTTTTAGTTGTATAGTAAAAGCTCCCGTCAAAAGCAGGCGTTTTCGATAGCCTGCCCTAAAAACTACCCTGAGAGGTGTCTAATGAACTTACTAAAACAAAGCCTAATCTTATCTTGCGCCCTGTCTTTTTTTACCGCCTTACCGGTTTCAGCGGCTGATATAGCTGCTGGAGAGCAAAAAGCAAGCGCCTGTATCGGCTGTCATGGCCAAAAAGGTAGCAGCAGCAACGCACAATGGCCTAACCTGGCCGGACATCCGGCGGCCTATCTGGCCAACCAACTCAAAGCGTTTAAGGCTGGAGACCGCATCAATGTCATGATGCAATCGATGACTGCCAATCTGAGCACTGAAGACATCGACAACCTTGCCGCTTATTTTTCCAGCCAAAAACCCGCCAAAGCCGGTGGCGACGCAGCCTTGGCAAAGGCAGGCGAAGCCAAAGCCGGTATGTGTTTAGGCTGCCATGGTGCCAAGGCGGAAGGCAACGGCCAGTTTCCACGGCTTGCCGGACAGCATCCCGCCTACCTTGAACAACAATTAAAGGCATTCAAGGATGGCTCGCGCAAAAGCGGGCCGATGCAAGCGACTGCTGCTAATCTGTCTGAAGAGGATATGCAGGCATTAGCGGCTTATTTTGGTTCGTTGTAACTGTACGTCGCACACCAAAACAGTAGTACCCGGAATAAGCCGGTTCGGGCCATAAAGCTATTTCCTGAAAAAGACAGGCCAAAAATTATCCACGTTTAGCACGAAAAAACACGAAAATTTCGTGGCTTTCGCGTTAAGCGTGGGCTCTATTTTTTACCAAAAATCGTCTTAACCTTTTGTCTATGTAATTTAATACGAATCCCAGCTGCTAGTCCTGCTGCGGCGCCAGCTGAGTTTAGGCAAGATAAAACCTAAAATGACACCGATCAGCGCCAATATACCGCCGTATAAGAACCAGTCTTGATTGGCGGTGTCCTGCAAAGCCTGATTTTCAAGTTTGAATTGTTGCAATTCCCGTTCCACATTAACCACACGCTCTTGCAGCTCATCGCGCTGGTTTTTTAATTCCACAGTGCTGGCTGCCGTTTGCCTCAACTCATTAAGTTCGCGACTTAACTGATCGCGTTCTGTCGCCAATGACTGCTCAAGCGTGGTGCCTGGGGTAATGGACTCTTTTATCGTGGACAATTCCGCTTTAAGCGCCGCATTTTCGGACTGCAATGACGCCAAGCTCTTGTTGGCAATTTCCAGTTGGGCACGGCTAGGCGGTTCCTTCATGGTGTTGCGTGCGGGCATATAGCCTTCAGTGCCGTCATTTAGACGGACGCGGTAAAAACCGCTGCTTTTTTCTTCTACGACCGTCATCGGGGTACCGGTCGGGAGCAATTTGACCACTTTGCTGCTGTTATTTTCTTCGCTCCTGAGCGATAAATTTAAATTATCGGTCACATAAACAGTTTTGGCCTGTGCTGATCCGAAGGTCGCCAGTAGGATAAAAAACGAGCTGAGTATTTTTTTCACTTGAATCTCTAGGGTTTAGGTATAAGGGCTAAAGCGGCTATTATCGTGACCGTTTGCACAACAAAAATTCCAGCAGCGCCTTTTGCGCATGCAGGCGATTTTCCGCTTCATCAAAAATGACGCTTTGGCCGCCGTCTATCACCTCGGCACTGACTTCTTCACCGCGATGGGCAGGTAAACAGTGCATAAACAGCGCATCGTCATGTGCCGCATTCATCACCTCGGCATTGACCTGATAATCCTTAAAGGCGATTTCGCGCTGATTTTGCTCTTCTTCCTGCCCCATGCTGGCCCAGACATCGGTGACGATTAAATCCGAGTTTTGCGCAGCGGCCAGCGGGGTGTCGAAAAAGCGCACGCAATCACCGGCGGCTTCGACAAATTCCGGCAGCGGCAAATAACCCTGCGGACTGGCAATGTTCAACACGAAACCCAGACGCATGGCGGCATGGATATAGGAATGGCACATATTGTTGCCGTCGCCGACCCAGGTCACTGTTTTGCCTTTAATGTCACCGCGATGTTCAAAATAAGTCTGCATATCGGCGAGCAATTGGCAGGGATGCTGCAAATCAGTCAGGCCGTTAATCACCGGCACGCTGGAATGTTGCGCGAACGTGGTGACAGTGTCGTGTTTATCGGTTCTGAGCATGATGCAATCGACCATGCTGGAAATGACCCGGGCGCTATCTTGCAACGGTTCGCCGCGCCCTAATTGCGTGTCCCTTGGCGACAAAAACAAGGCGCTGCCGCCAAAGTGGCTCATGCCGGATTCAAATGAAATGCGGGTGCGCGTCGATGATTTTTCAAAAATCATCGCCAACACTTGGCCTTTTAACGGCTGATAATCAGGGTCGCGGTTGATTTTCAGCACGCTGGCCCGGTTGATCAAATTGCGGAATTCGTCGCTGGATAAGTCAAGCAGGCTAATGAAATGTCTAGGAGTCATGGAAAAATTCAAGGCTAATATAAAGTGAAAGGCTCAAGGCTTAAAGGCAAAAGGGACATTAATCTACCTTGAACCTTTCGCCTCAATAAGCGTCGATAAAGTCTCTACAAGCTGAGTGATTTGTTGGCTGTTAATAATTAACGGCGGTAACAAACGAATGGTTTTTTCAGCGGTGACATTAATCAACAAATTATGTTGTAACGCCGCCGCGACTAATTCAGCACAAGGACTATCCAGCTCAATACCTATCATCAAGCCTTTGTGGCGAATATCAATAACGTGCGCATTGCCGCCTAAGCGTTGTTTAAACGCCGCACAAATCGCATCGCCTTTTTGCGCCGCCTGTTCAACCAGATTTTCAGTATCCAACGTCGCCAATACCGCCAACGCCGCGCTGCACGCCAGCGGATTGCCGCCAAAAGTGGAGCCGTGATTACCGGCGGTCAAAATACCGGCCGCTTTACCACGAGCCATACAGGCGCCAATGGGGACGCCGTTGCCCAAAGCCTTAGCCAGCGTACACACATCAGGCACGATGCCGTTGTGCTGAAAAGCCAAAAACTTGCCGGTACGACCGATGCCGGTTTGGATTTCATCCAGCATCATCAATAGCTTGTGTTGGTCGCACACACTACGCACTTGATTCAGATAATCGGCGGCAGGAATATTGACGCCGCCCTCGCCCTGTATCGGTTCAAGCAACACAGCAACGACATTGCTATGCTGCAAAATCGCCTGTTCGATAGCGCTTACATCGTTGTAAGGCACGCGGATAAAGCCTTCAACCAGCGGCGCAAAGCCTTGCTGGATTTTGGCATTGCCGGTCGCGCTCAATGTTGCCAAGGTGCGGCCATGAAAACTTTTTTCCATGACGATAATCGCCGGGTTTTCTATGCCTTGCCCGTGGCCGTATTTACGCGCCAATTTAATTGCCGCTTCATTGGCTTCCGCACCGGAATTGCAAAAAAACACATTGTCCATGCCGCTTTTTTCGGTCAAGCGATCGGCCAGCTGTTCCTGAACCGCGATGCCGTACAGGTTTGAGGTATGCAGCAGTTTTTCGCTTTGCTTACAGATGGCCTGATGCACCGCCGGGTGCGCATGCCCCAGGTTGCACACGGCGATACCGGCCAGGGCGTCCAAGTAGCGGTTATTGTTGTCATCAAACAACCAGGCGCCCTCGCCCCGTTCAAAGGTAATGGGCATACGGCCGTAGGTTGGCATAATGTGGCTCGTCATTGCGTTTATTTTATCTGTTTAAAATAGACAGGCCGCATACTGCCGCCCGTTAAAAAAATGCTCGATTATAAGTTTCAATCTAATAGCAGGCAAGCCTAAAAAAAGTTGCCGCATCGTGGGAGCGGCCACTTGGCCGCGAACAATCGCGCACTATTCGCGGCCGGGTGGCCGCTCCCACAAATTATGTATAACGATGGGCGTCGCCCCATTGTGCATTCTTTTTAATCACCCAGCCAGTTTTGCGGCTTTAAATACTCACTGTAAAGCAACGCTTCGGCACTGCCCGGCTCCGGCTGCCAGTTGTATTTCCACTGCGCCAGCGGCGGCATCGACATTAAAATCGATTCGGTGCGGCCGCCGGATTGCAGGCCGAACAAGGTGCCGCGATCGTAAACTAGGTTAAATTCCACATAACGGCCACGGCGGTACAGTTGGAAATCACGTTCACGCTCGCCGTAAGCCGTGTCTTTACGTTTTTGCACGATAGGCAAATAGGCATCAATATAATGGTTGCCGATGCTTTGCATGAACGCGAAAGAACGGTCAAAACCCCATTCGTTCAAGTCATCAAAAAACAGCCCGCCGACGCCCCGCGTTTCATTCCGGTGTTTAAGGAAAAAATATTCGTCGCACCATTTTTTATAAGCCGGATAAATGTCCTCGCCGAACGGCTGACAGGCGGCGCGGGCGGTCTGATGCCAATGCAACACATCGTCTTTAAACGGATAAAACGGCGTCAAATCAAAGCCGCCGCCAAACCACCAAATGGTCGGCTCACCCGGTTTTTCCGCGATTAAAAAGCGCACATTGGCGTGGGAAGTCGGCACGTAAGGGTTATTAGGATGAATCACCAACGACACGCCCATCGCTTGAAATTGCCGGTCGGTCAGTTCCGGGCGCTTGGCCGTGGCCGAAGGCGGCAGTTTAAAGCCGGATACATGCGAAAAATTAACGCCGCCCTGCTCGATCACCCGGCCCTTAGTTAAAACGCGGGTTCTGCCACCACCGCCTTCCGCCCTGTCCCACAGGTCTTCAACAAAGCGGGCTTCAGGTTCGACCGATTCCAGCGCGGCGCAGATTTGGTCTTGCAGCTGGAGCAAATAGTTTTTTACTTGGTTAATATGGTCAATATTCATACGTTATCTTTTAAATGTCGGTTTAGGGCGGCAATAATATCACCCCTTTAAGACAAAACCTCAACGCGGTTTTTTAAGCGCTGCCGGGTGGGATTTAGGTAGAATGGTGTTTTCATCAAGCCACGGGAGTAACTAAAAATGGCAGCAACAAAAAAATCAGAAAATGTTCCAAAAAACATGCAGGAAAAATACGCAGCCATTGTCGAAATAACCGACAATTTTGCTAAGGAAAATTTAGACAAGGAATATGCACAAACCATACGTTACGCAGTGGCCGCATTAGCCAGAAAACGACCTTCCCCACTTGAGACAGGAAAAGCAATGACTTGGGCCAGCGGGGTAACTCATGCTATTGGCATGGTCAATTTTTTATCTGATAAAAGCCAAACGCCACACCTGCGTAACGCCGATTTATGTAAAAAATTCGGCGTCTCTGAAAGCGCAGTACAGGCAAAATCAAAAATCATCCGCGATATGCTCGGCATGGGGCAAATGGATCCTACTTGGACTTTGCCCAGCAAATTACAAGACAACCCAATGGCTTGGATGTTAATGGTCAACGGCATGATCGTAGACATTCGCTACGCGGACAGAGAGCTACAAGAAATAGCCTTTGACAAAGGCTTAATCCCTTACATACCCAGTGATAGAAACTAAAGAGGCCATCAATGTTTAAAATATCATCAACAAAAGCCCTACCAGTGGTGCTTATCGCGTTATTGCTTAGTCCACTAGCACCGGTTGCTGCCCAAGAAAAAACCGGCATGAATAGAGCCGTACTGTTAGAAAAAGAACTGCAACTGCCCAGCCCCAATATAGACGCCAAAGTCATACGCGTTACTTTTCCGTTTGGCTTTAAAACACCGTGGCACACCCACGAAGGGCCAGGGCCGCGTTATGTGGTCAAGGGGCAGTTGAAAGTCGTCGAAGGCGGCAAAGAGAACACCTATGCTGCCGGTGATGTTTTCTGGGAAACCGGCGCACTGATGTCGGTCGAAAATGTCGGTGATGCCGAGGCGGAACTGATTATTTTTGAATTGGCGCCGGTCAAGTAAATGACCCAATTTGTGATCACCCCGATTTAACTAAATGCGCATTTATCTAGCCTACCTCAGCATTGTTTTACTGTGGGCGACCACACCGCTGGCGATTAAATGGAGTGTTAAAGACTTCAGTTTTTTGTTCAGCGTAACTTTGCGCATGGCCATTGGTTTGACCTGTATCCTAGTGATATTGGCGCTGTCGAGGCAACGCCTGCCCTGGCATAGTAAAGCCCGTCAAACTTATCTGGCGGTGTCCGTACAAATTTACGCCTCCATGCTGGTCATTTATTGGGCGGCACAATTTATCCCTTCCGGCTGGATTTCGGTGATATTTGGACTATTGCCGCTCATGACAGCGCTCTTAGGCGCAATCTGGTTGCGGGAAAACAACCTGACACTGGGCAAGCTGTTGGCCTACACATTGGGCATCGGCGGCTTATGGACTTTGTTCGGTTCGGCCTTGCAAATGGGCTATGAAGCGGCGCTGGGAATTATCGGCGCGCTAACATCAACCTTGTTACATGCCGCCAGCTCGATTTGGATCAAACGCATCAATGCCGAAGTACCGGCTTTAGCTCAGGTAAGCGGCGGCCTGCTGCTGTCGATGCCACTGTATCTGGCGACTTGGGCGATAGTTGACGGCCAGTGGCCTAGCGAAATTCCGCTGTTAGCGTTGGCCTCAACCGTCTATTTAGGCGTCATCGCCACAACGCTGGGTTTTATACTTTATTACTACCTGCTGCTCCATCAAAGCGCCAACAAAGTCGCCTTGGTGACCCTGGCCTCACCGGTCATTGCCTTGTTCTTGGGTCATGCAGTCAATCAGGAACCCTTGACCCTGAAAATAGCCACCGGCACCGCGCTGATCATCGGCGCGTTAATGGTGCATGCGTTTTTTGACTGGCTAAAGCAAAAAAAGCAAGTAACTACTCAGCGAAAATAGAACACGGATGATACTGATGAAACGGATAATCACTGATTAAAAGCACAGCATATTTTAAAATATGCCGTGTAAATCCGTCTTAGGCTATTTCCGGGAAATATAGATACCGCAATTATTCCCTCGTTCCCACGCGCCGCGCACCCGAGGGCATAAATGGGAATGCAGTCCCGGCGCGCCGCGCCGAGTAACTTGCGGATTTTGCGTTGTCACTACATCCTGGATTCGCGGCACGCTCATCGTTATACATAAGTTGTGGGAGCGGCGCGTGAGAACGAGACAACGGTTTAGCTGGCTTTATTAGGCTGATGAACGCTATGCTGCAACCACGCCAGCACACCTGCCCCGGCAACATGGCCGCTGGCAAAACAGGCCGTCAACAAATAGCCGCCGGTCGGCGCTTCCCAATCCAACATTTCACCGGCGCAAAATACTCCCGGCATGGCGCGCAGCATTAAGTGTTGATCCAGCGCCTCAAAACTAACCCCGCCCGCCGTACTGATAGCTTCATCAATCGGCCTTGCCGCCAGCAGTTTAAGCGGCAAGGCCTTGATAGCCGCAGCAAGGCGCGCCGGATCATCAAAATCCGCCTTCGCCAAAACTTCCCGCAGCAACGCCGCTTTAATGCCTTCAATGCCGACACGCTTACGCAAATGATTTGCCATCGTCAGCTTGCCGCGCGGCTTGGACAATCTCTTAAACAAAAACGCCTGGTCTTTGCCGGGCGCAAGATCGAGATAAAGCCACGCCGACCCGCTTGCCGCAATATGATCGCGCAACATCGCCGAGAGCTTATAAATCAAACTGCCCTCAACCCCGTCAGCAGTCACCAACAGCTCGCCGCGCTGGCAAAACCCATCACCCGCCGAGCCGCCAAAAGACGCCACCACTGACTTCAACGGTTGCCCGGCAAAACGGCTACGAAAAAAGTCGCTCCAAGCAACATCAAAACCGCAATTTGACGGCTGTAGCAGCGCCACCGAAACGCCCAGCTCTACCAGCAACGGCAACCATGCGCCGGTAGAACCCAGCCGCGCCCAACTGCCGCCGCCTAAAGCCAGCACCACGGCATCAGCATTGACGGTTTTTTCCCCATCCGGCATTAAAAAACGCAGACCGCCCGTCTCCCAACCTAGCCATTGATGGCGCATATAAAAACGCACACCGTTTGCGCGCAAGCGCTGTAGCCAAGCGCGCAACAACGGCGCCGCCTTCATATCGACAGGAAACACCTTGCCTGACGACCCGACAAAGGTCTCAATCCCCAAGCCTTGCAACCATGCACGCAAAGCCTCGGGGCTAAACGCATCCAGCAGCGGCTTGATATAAGCCTGACGGGCACCGTAGCGGGACAAAAACGCTTCCATTGGCTCGGAATGGGTGATATTCATCCCGCCTTTTCCAGCCATCAAAAACTTACGACCCACCGACGGCATCGCATCATAAAGGTCGACTTTCACGCCCGCCTGACTTAACACCTCCGCCGCCATTAACCCGGCAGGGCCGCCGCCGATAATGGCAACCGTATTCCCTATTGATTCAGGCATTTCAAGCAACCTCCACACACCCATTCAAGCCAGCCGCCAGCTGATAAATTTTTCATCATTTAACCCACCCCATCTGTTTGCACAATTACATCAGCCACTGGCTGACGGTTCAACTGAATTCTTCAAGCAACCCCATTAAAAGATTGTCACCACGAAAAGCGCGAAGCTTCATTTTTCGTGGACTCTATTTTCCCCACTTACCTCTAACCTTATTAACCGCAGAGCAATTGCGATTCGGGCTAACAATTAAAGCCATAGCTTGTATAATTCCCGTTTTGTTTCGGCTTGACCCTCTTGCCGCACTCACTTTTTTAAAATCACAGAGAACTCTATGGCGCTGTATTGTGGAATCGTTGGCTTACCCAACGTTGGAAAATCGACCTTATTTAATGCATTAACCCGTGCGAAAATCGCCGCCGAAAATTACCCGTTTTGCACCATCGACCCCAATGTAGGCGTCGTTCCCGTGCCTGACAGCCGCATGGACAAACTGGCGGAGATCGTAAAACCCGAGCGCATATTGCCCACAACCATTGAATTTGTCGACATTGCCGGATTAGTTGCAGGTGCATCCAAAGGCGAAGGCCTGGGTAACCAGTTTCTGGCCAACATCCGCGAAACCGATGCCATTGCCCACGTCGTGCGCTGCTTTGATGATGATAACGTCATCCATGTCGCCGGAAAAATCGACCCTATTTCCGACATCGAAGTCATCAACACCGAATTGGCCTTAGCTGACATGGCATCGGTAGAAAAAGCCCTGCTCCGTGCCGGCAAAGCGGCCAGAACCGGCAATAAAGACGAACAGGCAAAAAAAGACGTGCTGGAAAAAGTTTTCAAGCAGCTTGATGCCGGTGAGCCCGCACGCACCTTGCCCTTAACCGCCGATGAAAAAGCCCTAATCAGAGACCTGTGCCTGATGACACTAAAACCGGCCATGTACATTGCCAATGTCCAAGACGACGGTTTCGACAACAACCCCTTGCTGGATAAAGTGCAAGCACTGGCCGACAAAGAAGGCGCCATGGTGGTTCCGATCTGCGCTGCCATCGAAGCCGAAATAGCCCAACTCGACGACGACGAAAGAAAGGAATTCCTGGATGATTTAGGCCTCGAAGAGCCCGGTTTGAACCGTGTCGTCAGAGCCGGCTACAAGCTATTAAATTTAGCGACTTATTTTACTGCAGGCGTCAAAGAAGTCAGAGCGTGGACAATTCCGGTCGGCGCCACCGCCCCGCAGGCAGCAGGCGTCATTCACAGCGATTTTGAAAAAGGTTTTATTCGCGCCGAAGTCGTCGCCTATCAGAATTTCATTGATTATAAAGGCGAACAAGGCGCCAAAGACGCCGGAAAATGGCGGCTTGAGGGTAAAGACTATATCGTTAAAGACGGCGACGTCGTGCATTTTAGATTCAACGTTTGACAAAGAGTGGAGGGATAATTATAATCCCCGCTCTTTGTTAGACTCGATTAAATGGCGATGTAGCTCAGCTGGTTAGAGCACGGGATTCATAACCCCGGGGTCGGTGGTTCAAGTCCACCTATCGCCACCATATAAAACAAGCACTTAGGTGGAAGCCAAGTGCTTTTTTATGTCTGGAATTTAAAATGGCGCAATTTTGGCGCACTTTCAAAAAAACAACCGCAACACTTGCCAATAATTCAGGCATAAAAAAGCCGGTGTTAACTGGCAAGGCTCAAGGTGGAAAATTTCCACTTCCAGACAAAAGGCATTTATTCGCTGGCGCACTATTTAAGACAGTGACCGTCCCCAAGCATCAATGCCGCGCAATACTCAAAATTACCCGGTTGGTACGCCCTCCCGAATAATCCGCCCTCCTGCCATTTTTTCCCGTGGTCGCCTGCTCTGTTTTGCGACACAATGAATTAATATGCTTGTTACCGTGCCAACTCTCTACAAGCCATGTAAAACAAAGCCTGTAGCCGGGCACAGCTTTTGCTATTGGTGTTATCAATGTTTGGTTAATAATCAGTCTGTGAAAATATTTTCACGCGTTACGCGTTACGAAAATTGCAGACACAAAAAAACCGGCATTAACCGGCTTGATTGTTGTAACTGTTTTCTCAAGTGCCGCCAGATTTCAACCAAGGGGATTTTTCCTAGGTCGGAATATAAAGATGTTCTCGTTATTCCTAGAGCTTAATCGCCAGCGCCCCAAGCCCACGCATTAATCCTTGCTGTAATCTTGCCGTAATCTTGCCGTTCGTTTGCGCCGGGTGCGCGTGGGTGATGATATTTAAAAAGCCGGAATCACGGCTTTATACCGAGTTTTGCCGGGTGCGCGTGGGTGATGATGTTGATTTTTATAGACTCCTAAGAGTTCAGGAGTCTATTTAGCGCCGCGTTGTCGGTGGGGTGAGGGAGAATTGCCCCTTACCTATTTTTGCATTCGTCCACCGGCTGAATATTGCAGCCAGTACCGCCAAAATTGCCCGCTTGGTACGCCCTCCCGAATAATCCGCCCTCCTGCCATTTTTTCCCGTGGTCGCCTGCTCTGTTTTGCGACACAATGAATTAATATGCTTGTTACCGTGCCAACTATCTACAAGCCACGCTTTATAAGGTATTCAGACAGGCACGATGCTTGCAATAGGCGCTGTCAATATTTGGTGAATAATCGACGGGTGGGGGTTTGGGCATAATGCCGCACAGTGCGGTTTTTTCATGGTGTAAATTTCCACCATCTTATTCTTGCCACATCACGCGGCTTTCGGCGGCATCTCAAACCGCCAGCGGCTCAAGCGCCAGCCACAAAAAAGCCGATACGATGACCGGCTGATATTTCGTAACACATAACCTGAAAAGTTAAGTTTTGTTAAGTTTTGCAAAACTCTAGGTTTTACTAGGTTTTGCAAAAACCCAAGTTTTCCCTAGTTTTACCTAGTTGAAGTTTAATGAGGTTTTTCCCTGACTGTAGGGTTTTGTAGGTTCAAAAATACTACCTTTTACTATATCTAGTGGTTTTTCTTATTTAACACACAATATGTAGTGCATCGGTCATTGTCCGAACGATTAAATACTTCACTTGCCGGGTTATCGGTAGGTGGGCATCAAAAGCGCCCCATGAGTCGATTGCTGCCTGAACCCATTTCGGTACATCCTGCCGGGCTATGCCGGTGGCGGCTATCAGGCCGTTAATATAGAAGCCGTCGACGGCGATAACCTGCCTGATTCGCTTGCCGTCCTTGTTGGTATAAAAGGCAATGCGGATAATATCCAGATTGTTTACTTCGGGTTCGTCCTCTGTCTGTGAAATTATTTCTACAGGCTTGCTATCTGTTACTTGTGAAATTATTTCTACAGGTTCGCTATCTACTGCTTGTGAAACTATTTCTACAGGTTCGCTGTCTGGTAGCTGTGAAATTATTTCTACAGGCTGTTCGTTTGAGTGCAGCCGGTCATAGTGCCATTGCCATATTGCCAGCTTGGTATCGGTGGGCAATACCTTTGCTTTGGTGGTGATTTTTAGCGCGTCTTTAGCCTGCTTTATCAGCTTGGCTATTTGTCCTTGGCTCTTGGGTGATAAGCCGGATAAAGCCGCTATGGCTTCCGCCAGCTTGCCCGTGCCGTCATAAATTGATTCGTTCATAATGCCTCACTGTGAAAATAATTGCACAAGCCGTTATCATAATCCTGTGAATATAATTTCACAACACAAGCTGTAGAAATAATTTCACACCTAAAAAGCCGGTGGTTAAACCGGGGGCTGGTTTATCGCTCATTCGTCGAACTCCTGCTCCAAGTCCCAAGTATTCCAGACGGCCAGCACTTCACTCATGGCCTTGTCTGAATACCAAGGGTCGCCAATGGCTAAAAGGCATTCGCGCCGGGGTAAGTGCAGGCGTTTTTTAAGTTCGCCGGTAATCAGGTCGGTGTACTCGCTCCAATAGTCATTTGGATTAATGCCAGCTTTAAGTAGTTGCTCACTGGCTCGGTCTAAAACAAATTCGTGCGCGGTTTGGGTTAAAGAGCCGATTTCTTCGGATGTCATAAAGTGTTTGGTCATTCTATAGCCTTGCCTTTCGGCGTTAAATTAATGGGTTTTTTGATATTCAGTGCAGACAGTGCAGATAAACCGTGTTTTCTTATTAGCTCCTATAAAAAATTTCCGTGTGGTTAATATGAAAACGGCTTTTATCTGCACTATCTGCACTGATTCACCTGCCGCTTGCTGTTCCATAGCCGCCTGAATAGCTCGAATTAATGACCGCTAAACCAGACCAAAGGCTTGTGCCGTTTGACCTGCGACTATTAAAACCACGCTCACCTAGTCGCCTGCCTAGTGCAATGTTGCTGTTTGGTCGTAAGCCGTTATCAATGCACCAGTTTTTATAATTGGCGTAAATTTCAGTCGTTGATGCTTCATTCATTGGCGCAAGGTCGCAGCACTCAGATAGCCAGTTTCCGATTAAATCCTGCTCTACCTGATAACTCCCGGTCGCCTGCTCAATCGTTTTTGGCGTGTCTTTTAAGCCGATTTGCTGCCAGTCAAGACAACCCTCAACCATCCACGCCAGAATATGTGGCGCTTCCGCTTTGAGTTTATCCGCCAGCCCTGCGTCCCGTTCTTCCGGCTTAAAGGTGCGTTTAAACGGTATCAGCCGAACCCGCCGCCAAATGCCGTGGTCGTTGCCTTTGATAATGGGCTTGTGATTGCCTAACATCATCAGCTTGAATTGCGGGGTAAATTGGAACGGGTCACAGTGCAGCTTCCGCGCCGTCATCGTGTCGCCACTTACCAGACTTTTAACCAGTGATTCAGCCAGCGCCGCACCGTCCTCAGTTTCAGCGCAAACCGCCATTCTTGCGCCTACCAGCTCCGCAAGGTCGGGCGTTGCGCTGCCTGCTGCCCGTTTGGATTCTGTCAAGGTTTCCGAGGCAATAGCACGGGCATAGTCGCTCAGGATGTAACGCAAAATATCACCAAGCACAGATTTCCCATTCGCACCGAGTCCGAAACAAAAAACAAATATCTGTTCAGCCGTTGAACCTGTGAGCATGTAACCGCACCAGCGCTGCAGCCAGTCGATTAACTCCGTGTCATCGCCGAATATTTGCGTTAAAAACGCCTGCCAGCGCACCGCTTTAGTTGATTCGCCTAGACAGTCAACATTCAATGCCTTGGTGATTAAATCGGATTGCAGCGCCGGTCTTGCTCTGCCGGTTCGCAGGTCGAGAACTTGCCGCCCGTTATCAAAACCCACCTTGAATAAATCGGCATCGACCAATGACAGCGACAAGCGCACTTGCTCGAAGTCTTGCAGCAATGATACGGTAGCCAATACGGTGCGCTCCTTTTGGCTTGTTCTTGACCACTTCGCAAAATGAATGGCATCAGCCACATGTAGACCGCCCTCGCTATAAATCTGCTTAGGCAACCTTGCCGCCAGACTACGCACCGCCGCGCCGTCAACATCCCACGCCCAGGCATCGCCGCGCCATTGCAACCACGCCTTAGCATCATGTACATATTGAATGTTGCCGCCGTGGGCATCCATTAGCCTCATCGCGTTGCCTAACTCTGAAAGTGGGCGTGTGCTGTTTGTACCGTCCCGCGCATCGGTGCCACTCAATGCCGGTGCATCAAACACTTGAACCACTGGCAACCGCATCAGCTCGAAGTGACTACGCACCGCATCTAAGCCGCTGGACTGCTCCAGGTCGTTAAAGTCCCCGCCGCCCTCTGGAAAAACCGCTGCGCCTGCTACCGCTTCCGCTGCTTCCTCTGCTTTGGCGCGTCCCGGATTGCCCTCTGTTTGGGTGTCATCATCGCCAGCAATGATAAAATCCGCCTTTGGGTATTGTTTGCGCATCGCCTCCGCAACCGTGCGTAAATTACCCGCCGAAAAGCATACACACGCCGCGTTATTGGTAGCCCTATGCAATGTGTCGCCAGTCGCAAAACCCTCAGACAGTAGCAAGGTAGCGCCGTTTTCAGGCTTGCCCAGCCATACATGACCACCACGCATTTTGCCGCCTTTAGCAAACCGCTTGCCGCCGTCCGGCGTTATGCGCTGAAGTGATTGCAGCGTGTTATCCAGACCGTAAACCGGAATTAATAGGTTTCCGTGGGTATCAGTCCTCGCCATGTTCGGATTAATGCCTTTGCGCATCAGGTAAGGATGTAACTCATCAGCCAGCGCCGCCGCATCCCACTCAGCTTGCGATTGAATGGCCGCTTGCCGATACCCAGCATCACGCTCAAGATTTCGCGCTTTATTGGCCGCTATGCAATCCTGCTTAAATTTCGCCTGTTCCGCCGCGCTAAATGGTTTATCATGCGCTTCCTGCCAGGTGTGCTGCTCCCCGGTACGATTGCAACCAAACACCGCGCCTTTGCTGTCCGTGAATAAATGAACCCATCCGGCCTTATCGCTAGACTTCCCATTGGTGGAAAATCTAACGGTTTGACCGGCGGGAATGTTGTTCGGTGGCTCGAAGCCTGCCGCCCTCATAGCCGCCGATAGATTCATTTAAGCCGCCCCTCAAATCTTTGAACCGCCCGAATGAATCCCGTTAAGCGTTCGCCCAAATCCCGCCGCAACATCGCCAAAACATCAGGCTCGATTAAATACCGGCCATAAGTTGCATTGCGTCCGGTCGGGTCGCTTGTTGGCGCTGTTTCCTCCAAGGTTTGTATAGGCCAGCCGTGGCGGTTTCGCAGCTGTTCAATGCCACTTGATAGTCGATAGCTTGCAGTTTCGTTTTGAAAATCGCGGTGTGTAAATCTTTGTCCCGTGACCAATCGCATCAACGCCCGCGCTGTTAAAGTGTCAGTTCTTGGGAATGTTGGCGTTTTCATTTTGAGCCGCCATTTTGTAACTCAATCCAAGCAAAGAACTTGCCCTCATCAATCAAAACCTTTCGGCCAATGCGAATGACCGCGCCGGATGCTTTCAAGCCATTTGAATTTTCGTTGAATATTAAAGAGCGTAGCCCGCCGTTAGTGAAAGCGTGGTGTTTTTCGGTGAATTGATTTACCGTTGAAAGTGTTGGTGTTGTCATACTGAATAACCTCATTGAAAGTTTTATTTCCCGCTGTTGCAGGCTTTCCGCAAGGTTTCCCTTGCGTTGAGGCTATTAGAGTTTTTTTGCTGGTAGTGAAACGATGACCGGCTTGAAATGGTTTAATTTGGTTTAATTTGGTTTAATTTGGTTCGTGTACTCATTCCAGCGCCTATTAAAAGAGCGTGGATTTAATGGTTTTGTTACACCGATCATTTTTAAATCCTCACCATTAACGGTAATCCCATGTTTAGGTGAGTCTTTCCATAATGCCGCGCGCGCCTGCACCTTGCTTGGCATTGTATTTTGGTTATTGATGTAAAACTCTTTTGTCATTTCATCAATAACTTCAAACCAATCATCCTTGTTAGCGGGTTCGTTTAGCAAGCCTGAAAGGGCTAGTTCGTTATTGTTCGGCTTGCCTAATGGGGGATTAGTTTCTGGCTCTACATCATCAACCGCGCCAGCATCGGCCAATATCTCAGCCTGTGCCGGTGCTGCCTGCTGCTCGAACCAATCCCGCAGCGGTTTTTCTGCGTAATCAAGATAACCATTCTCACTGAACCAGCGCAGCCATTCATCCGGTCTTTGCGTTAAATTGGGGATAATATCCAGCAATTCGGTTAATGACTCGCAGTCATCGACTGGATTAAATTTATTGGCATTTACGCCAACAAGCAACAGCGCCGCTTGTCTTGGTGACCACTCTCTTTTTGCTAACAAGTGCTCCCATTTCAGTTTATTAGTCGGCGTTGGCGTAAAGCAATCAAACCCCGTTTCAAAGTACAAATCAGATAATAGCGACTCAGGCAAATTAATAGATTCCATCACACGCCCCCGAAAATCTTTTCATTCATCGAACCCAGTACATTTGATACATGGGAATCCGAAAGGTGGCTATACCGCTTAACCATTTGCAGCGTCTTGTGTCCCAATACCGCCGCTATATCGGTCATACTTGCGCCATTCATGGCTAAATAGCTTGCTGTGCAATGTCTCAGGTCATGCCAGGTAAAATCCGTTACCCCGGCATTTTTCCGCGCTGTCTCCCAAGGCGTTTGCAGGTCAATCGGGTTCAATGGGTTTTTAATGCCGGGAAATAGCAAGGGTGTATCAAGCCGCCGAACTTTGGCATGGTCGCGTAACAGCTCCAGACAATGCCCGGTTAAAGGAACGCGCCGCCGGTCGCCGTTTTTGGTTTCATGCAGGATTAAAAAACCGTCCTTTAAATCTACGTCCTGCCATTTCAGGCTAAACAGTTCAGCTTGCCTCATGCCGGTACTCATCGCTAAAACCACGGTCATATAAAGCAGTTTGTTTCTGGATTCCTTGCAGGCGATTAACAGGCGTTCGCGTTCGTCATCATCCAAGAACCGAACCCGCCCACGCGCCGCTTTGGGTTTCTTGATGTTCTTCATTGGGGAATCTTCCAGCCATGCCCAATCCCGAACCGCTGTCGTAAATGCCGTACTCAGCGAGGCCATATATCTCAGTACCGTGGTCGGACTGCGATACTTCCCCCTCACTTGCTCATTCAAGAGCTTTTCTTTAACCAGGGTTAAGGTGTCGGCGGTCACATCCGCCAGCAACATATAACCAATTTCCTCTTTCCAGCGCCGCAAGTGCAGGCCGGTATGGTCATCTTGAACCTTGTTGAGTTTTGCACCGGTTAAGTAGCGGTCAATCATTTCCGCCACGGTGTGCTTTTTGGCCTCAGCGGTTTTAAAGTGCCTGCCCTCCCTGATTGCGGATTCGGTGTCTTGAATCCACTTTTTGGCATCGGTTTTCCGTTTGAATGTAGCCCGTTGCGCTGGGTAGCCTTTTAGCCGGACTTCTGCCCGATAATGTGCCGTTCCATCTTTAGCTGTACGTTCTGTAATAGTTGCCATGATTGCCCTCTATGGGATAGCAACCGGCTTTTTGATATGATGTATCGGCCATTGCTTAACCCTGTTCGTTAAGTGAATTGGTAAGGCCTTGTTTGGTGCTGATACACCTGCAAGGCCGCTTTGTTTCTAGGGTTACAGTATAAACCTGTGGCGCAATTTTGGCGCAATTAAGTATAAAAAAGGGCAATAAATAGCAATAATTGATAACAATGAAAAACAATTAAGTTATTGAATTAGTTGTTATTGTTTGTTGTGATGTGTTGTGTATTTTGCTGTTTTTGGGATTCATAACCCCGGGGTCGGTGGTTCAAGTCCACCTATCGCCACCATATAAAACAAGCACTTAGGTGGAAGCCAAGTGCTTTTTTTATGCCTGAAATAAAATCTCTCCCATTCATGTCCAATTTCTAAAAAACAACCGCAACACTTGCCAACCATTCAGGCACAAAAACCGGCATTAATTTGTGCCGTTCTCCGGTTTATTAATTTCTGCGTCAATACTCGCCCAATTTTTTTCCTTCACCATCACAAACCGACATTTATTATCAGACAAAGAAGCCCACAGACCGGCAATTAACCTATCGTCTTCAGCTTCTCTCCAGCGGTCTGCCCCTTTATATTCGACAATCAGAATAGAATCATCGGGCAGTACACAAATAAAATCGGGATAAAATCGTCCATCGGCTTTTTGCAGAAAAAATGAACACGATTCTTTACGCACTAAATTCCGTAACCAAAACTTGATTTTCTTTTTTGCTGCCAATTGGTCAAGATAACAAGCGCATTCAAATTCTTCTTTAGAATCAAAATCACCAATTTCCCCATAATAATGATGCTCAAAACTATAATGACCGTACTTGCTTTTAACATCATAGTTGCGCGTTGATGAATAATATTGCGGGAATTCAAACACATAATGCTCACTGATTGCCGCGTTATCAGCTTCAAACAGCGTTGTTTGATAGGCGTTTTTAATGGCGAGTTGTCGCAAATCATCAATCTGTTCTTCTAATAAATTACGGACTAAAAACTTGTGTTCATTCACGTCTACCAAGCTAAAATTCTCTAACAAGGCTTGCAACCAAGCCATAATAAACACTTGTTTGCTGGCATGAGTCGCTGATTCATCGGTGATATTGCGACACAACCACATTGCCAATTTTATCGTGTCCCAATGCTCAGGTTGATAAACCAACTCAAGACTACGCTGCAAATTCGCCATGAAAGCGATTTTGACTGTCCCTTTCATGCCATCAATGTCAATTTCCCCCGCCTCATGTTTTAACTCGGCTTTAAATCGGCTCATCACACTGTCGTAAGGCTTGGCTGCATAGCGTGATAAATCCCACGGATAATCCAACATTTGCGGATCATCAAACAACTGTAATTCGCCTTGTACATAAACCGCTAACTGTGGAACACGCACCCTTTCACCGCGTTCTGCGGGGGTTTTAAAAAACTCAACGGCCACTAGCCGACTGTTTTCAGCGGCTTTCTCGATAATTATTTTTGATTCACCCTGTTCAACCGTCGCCTTTAAAACCTCCGCATCTTCAACCGTTAAGAGTGCAGTAATGGTTAATTCTTGCGTGTCATTATTCCAACTGACTTTTTCCCTTAACGGTTTCGGTAATTGCGTTAAAACAGGCCTTTCGGTCAGCGGCACCGGAATCGGCGGTATTTTTCTATCTTTAAACAGCTCCAAGTCCAATTGGTCAGGCAAAATGGGCTTGATAAATTGCCCCACTTCTTTACGCTCAAACCCAGCGCCTTTAACCAAACTATCACGCAACGCGCTGGCGGTTTCTGAAAAGTTTGACGACACTACAAACGCATACGATTGATTAAGCTCAGGCGTATGACGGTGAATGGCATCGGGCTGGCGTAAAATGCGCCCTAATAATTGCTCTACCCGCGTTGAAGAATGCACATTTGCCATACTGACCAAGACATAAGCAAATGAACAATCCCACCCTTCGGCTAAGGCTTGTTGGGTAATGACAAATTTCACCGGACATTTTTTATCCATAATGCCCAGCGGATAGTCTTTGGTTGCCTCCAAACCCCTTTCATCGCCCGTTGCAATCACAATTTCATGCTCAGGAATCGCGTGATTCGTTATTAACTCCTGTTTAACCCGCTCCACATCCAAGGTATCTTTGCCTGTGCGTTTCGCTTCGGCTTGAATCAACACAATAGGACGTAAATAATTGCTGCCTAGCAGATATTCCTTATCCGCTAACACCTGCAAATCATTACGGCAGGTTAGCGCGTAAGCTAAACACTGTTGCCAATTCGGTTCAGTGCGTAACAAAATCGGCAGCTTTATCATCTGCTCGTTTTTTAACTCCACCGCCGAAACGCTGTGCAGCACATTAGACGGTGTTTCTTTCGTATCAGGCGTGGCGGTAAGTTCCATAATACCGCTGGGATTGAATTTTGCTAAAGTCTCAAAGCTCAATGGTGTGCGGCTATTGTGCGCTTCATCGACAATAATAAATGGGCGGCGTAAACACAACACATTGGCTAATGAATTGATGACTACGCCGTCTTTTTGCAATGCCTGCCATTGTTCGGGGTGAAGATGCTCAAAATGCCCCATTAACGCACCGTTATTTTCATACACCTTGCGGATTTCTTCGTTTTCAACTTTAACTTGAAAGGCTTGGCGGGTAGCGACTATCACTGTCGTTGCGGTGTTTAATGTTGCCGCTTTCACACTTTTGGCTTCATCCAAACTCAGCACTTCAATTGCGATGGTTCCGTCGTTTGATAATGCCGCGTTTGATAATGCCGCATACAACGGGTGTTCACGGTCTTTAAAACCTTTGAGCGTTTGCTCCTTAATTTGATTAGACGGTACTAGCCATAAAATCACGCTGTGCTCAGTAACCCCTAGCAATTTCTTATTAATAATGTCAACACAACTGGCCGCTAACCAGGTTTTACCTCCGCCTGTCGGCACTCTCAGGCAAAAATACGGCATATCCTCAGCAAAGCCTGTTAATGATTGATACGGCACACCTGTCATTTCGTAAAAGGCAGTATTCGGGCTTTGTCTGTGGCAGGCATTAAAATAATCGGCAACACTGGCTAATATCTGCTCTTGGTACTCTTTGGCAATAAATATCATAGCGGGGTTAAACTCCTTGTAAGCGGTTAAAATCAATGTGTCGATAATAGCGACTACCCACCGCTAAATTTAATTCTTCAAAACTCAAAATACCTGTTTGCAAACGTGTTGCCGTCAATGCGTAAAGCGTGTTCAAAAAATCAGGCAAGTTGTTTTTAACCGTATCGAAAATAATCACCACATCCAAAGCCACATAATCATGCGCTATTCGATGCCGTAAATTGCGAATTTTTCCCCAAGGAATCGCCGCATTATCGTCTAATAAATCATCGCTTAACTTGCCCACTGTTTCACCAATGTGCATTAATAAGGTCAGCGTGGCATTAAAATTAATCTGCTCGTTATATTCAAAAAAACTTTCTGCCGAATCAGCATCTTTACTGTAAAGCATCACCTTTTCCAAAGATTCAATCATGGACAGCAACGGCAATAAATCATTATCCTTATGCCTCAACATAACGGATATCCTTCATAGCTCGGTGCAGCACGATTGGATTCGCCCAACTTTTCAGCATCACATCCAAACTATTATCGACTTCCTGTTCTAAACACTGCTTAAACTGCAAAGCTGCTTCTAGGGATAAATCATCTTCAATTAACAAATCAATATCGCGTGCAGGTTCATTGCGGGCAAATGAACCAAAGACACCTAAATGAGAAATTGAAAATTGTTGTAACAGTTTTCGCTGTTTAAGTAACGCTTGTAATTCATCTACCGATGATAAATGTTGCCGTTGTTTCATGTTTATTTCCCCAGTGCATAAGGCGTTTGCTTAACAATAATTTGCTTATCTTTCAGCCAACTGTCACCGCCGCGTTTTGCCGTTGCATAAATAATTTTTTGCCCTTGAAAAACTGGCAAGTCTTTAAAAATAGTGGGGGTCAGTACATTGCCTTTGTCGGGGTCTTTATCGCCTAAAATGCCGTTGTACAGTAAATAAATAGCGCGCCCGTCAAACACGCCCAATAACGGTGAATCGGCTTTACCTGTGTAACCTGTTTTTGTTTCGGTCAGCCAGACAAATTCAGCCAATTGCCTAAACGTCACATCGGCGTTGATTTGACCATCGGCAGTGAATAAGGGTTCTTTGGATAAGCGGCAGAATTGAAAACCGCCGCCTAAGCCTTCAACGGGTTCACCTTTAGCATTGCTGTAGCCTTCAATCACCCGTTTATTGCGTTCGGCGGTGACGGTGGTGGCTATAGTTTCATCCATTTCTACTAAAATGAATTTTCGGTTGCCGCCGTCTTGTTTGTTGAGATTTAGCACGGCGTGGGCGGTTGTGCCACTGCCTGCAAATGAGTCGAGAACTAGAGAGTTTTTGTCAGAGAAAGCTTGAATAAGTTTTTGCAGTAACTCTGGGGGTTTTGGAAAAGAAAAAACCTTTCCATCACCGAATAATTCCTTAACTTCATTTGTGCCATGTTGCGTGTAGATACCTTCAATGATTGAGTACAATTTAGCACCACGCTCTTCCCCATCCCCGTCTTTCAGATACTGCTTATAATTGACGCTCCACTTCCCCTTAACTTGTTTGATTACCAATTCATCGTTTTCAATAGCAGCTAAACAACGTTCGCGTGACCATTGCCACTGTTTTTCTGGCCATATTTCATGCCCTTCAAATGGGATTGCATAACGAAGATTTGGGCGAGCATCCATACTGTTAGTTGCCAGTGGTTGCAAACGGTATGCCCCTCGTGTTTCGTGATTATGGTCGCTAAACTTATAATAACGTCTGGTATTTTCGTCGGGTGGCAATACAATCTCTCCGAGACGGTCACGATACTTTGCAAAACAAAGAATATATTCGTGTAAATTTACCACTTGCTTAGATTTTGCCCCTCCACCATAACTTTTCTTCCATACAAATGTTTCCACTCTATTTTGAATGCCAAAAATTTCGTCGAACAACAATTCTGCATACCGATGTTCATTTCCATCTAGCGACATTAAAATAACCCCGTCATCCTTTAAAAACTGTTTAAGCAACAACAAACGCGGGTACATCATGCACAACCATCTATCATGACGGTCTAAGGTTTCACCTTCTTTGCCAACCACTGCGCCCAACCATTTACGGATTTCAGGGCTGTTGACATTATCGTTATACACCCAGCCTTCATTGCCTGTGTTATACGGCGGGTCGATATAAATACATTTCACTTGTCCTGCATAACGCGGTAACAAGGCTTTCAGCGCGTGCAAATTATCACCCTGCACAATCAAATTGCCGCTATCGCTGTCACCACAAGACAATTCGGGGACAGGTTCTAACAAGCGATAAGGCACATCTTGATGGTGTTTTTCGACGGCAGCTTTGCCTATCCAATTCAATGTCGGCATTAGTAGACTCTGACTGCGGTAGGCCTGAATTCAACAAGCAATGTTGCGGACTCTCTCATGTTTTAAATTCCTGTTGGCTTGAAAAATACCAGCCATTGTACTTTTACTGCCGTGCGTTTGCATTCCGGTTTTTTTGCAGAACCTGCAATGCCGCGCTGAAACTGTCCAGTAGCCCAATGCGCACGGTGTAGAACCGGATATAAGCTTTCCATGCGCTCGCGTAGCTCTGGATGTTGGTTGAGCTGGTTGATAAAAATCTGGTCGTTGTTTGCGTTCATGATTGTGTCAAGGCAAATAGCGGTATTTTATACATTCCCCGCACTTTTAATCACACCCTCCCTTGTGCCGATTGCTGCATCATTTTAGGCGCTTCGACCCATAATGAAAATTGTTGCGGGCACATAGTACGGTTGCCTTATGCTAAAATATCCGCATTACACGGGCGCAAACTGAAACCCATACCCTTAGGCGCCCTTACCTTTTAGCCCTACCCCCCCCTGTTCCATGAGCATTATTATTAAAACCGAAAGTGAAATCGAAAAAATGCGCGTCGCCGGAAGACTGGCCGCCGAAGTCCTGGAAATGATCGCACCTTATGTGGTTCCCGGCATCACCACCGATGAACTTAACCAAATTTGCCACGATTATATTGTCGATGTGCAGGAAGCCATTCCGGCACCGCTCAACTATCGCGGCTTTCCAAAGTCAATCTGCACCTCCGTTAACCAACAAATCTGCCACGGTATCCCCAGCGGGAAAAAACTCAAATCAGGCGACATCGTCAATGTTGACATTACTGTCATTAAAGACGACTACCACGGCGACACCAGTAAAATGTTTTGCGTTGGCGAAGTCAGCCAACATGCCCAACGCTTGGTTAAAATAACCCAGGAAGCGATGTTTTTGGGCATCGAACAAGTCAAGCCGGGCGCGACTTTAGGCGATGTCGGCCATGCCATCCAAAAACATGCCGAATCGAACCGCTACTCGGTGGTCAGGGAGTTTTGCGGGCATGGCATCGGCAAAGACTTCCATGAAGAACCGCAAGTGCTGCATTACGGCAAAATCGGCGACGGTGAAGTGTTGGAGGCGGGCATGATCTTAACCATCGAGCCGATGATCAACCTCGGCAAACGGCACATGAAAGTATTGCCCGACGGCTGGACGGCGGTCACTAAAGACCGGAGCCTGTCTGCACAATGGGAGCACACTGTTCTGGTCACCCAAAACGGCTACGAAATCCTAACCTTACGCCAAGAAGAAATGTGAGCACGTTGAATACACGCATTAATATTTCGATTTTTGCCGAAAAAGACAGCCTGCAACAGGTTAAACAGCTGTTAAGGCAGAAAAACACCGAACTAAGGGAAAAATTTAACCCGCACAAATCGGTTGCCAAGCTACTGAAAGAAAAGTCGGATTTTATCGACGAAATATTAACCTGCTGCTGGCAGCATTATCTTGGCGAACACGCCGGTCAACTCGCGTTATGCGCTGTGGGCGGTTACGGCAGAAAAGAACTGTTCCCCTATTCCGATATTGATTTGGTGGTGCTGCTCGACTCCGAAGACACCAGCCCTTATCAGGATGAATTATCAAACTTCTTTACCTTCCTCTGGGACATCGGCTTAAAACTAGGGCAAAGCGTCCGTAGCGTCAAGCAATGTGTCGAAGCGGCTGTAGCCGACCAAACGGTGATGACCAGCCTGATGGAAAGCCGTTTGATTACCGGCAGCACAATGTTACGCAAAGCATTAAGACAACAGATCAGCCCGGATAAAATCTGGCCGTCCGACCGGTTCTTTGCCGCCAAGATGGAAGAGCAGCGCCAACGTTACGCCAAATTCCACGACACCGCCTACAACCTCGAACCCAACATCAAAGAAGGGCCGGGCGGCCTTCGTGATAGACAAGTGATTTCTTGGGTATTTAAACGCCATTACAACGCATCATCGATCAAAGAGCTGATTAAGTACGGCTTCCTGCCCGAATCCGAATATTTGGAACTGGTCGCCGCGCTCGAAGTGCTGTGGCGCATCCGCTATGCGCTGCATCTGTTAACCAACCGCTGCGAAGACCGGCTGATATTCGACTACCAGCGCGATCTCGCTGAGCAGTTTGGCTTTAGTACAGAACACCAGCAATACAATCAGGATGTTGAACAGTTCATGCAGTTTTATTTTAAAACCGTACTCGGTTTGGAGCGGCTCAATGAAATGCTGCTGCAGCTGTTTAATGAACGCTTTGTCGCCGGTGAGGATGTGTACAAAACCCTGCCGCTTAACGACAAATTCGTTGTTATCAACGGTTATTTGGAAGCCAGTGACGAGACTATTTTCGAGCGGCATCCGCTGACCTTGCTGGAAATTTTCTTGATTCTGGAACAGAACTCATCAATCAAAGGCGTCAGGGCAACCACCATCCGCCTGATCCGCAAAAACCTGCATTTAATCGACGACGACTTTCGCCATAACAAAGCCGCCAACCGGCTTTTTATCGAAGCGTTACGGCAACCGCGCGGCATCACCGACCAGCTAAGGCGGATGAACCGCTACGGCGTTTTAGCCGCTTACATCCCTTGTTTTGCCAACATCGTCGCCCGGATGCAGTATGACTTGTTTCATATTTACACCGTCGACGAGCATACCCTGTTTGTAATCCGCAATCTGCGCCGCTTCGCCCTGGAAAAACACTTCGACGAACTGCCTTTTTGCAATGATATTTTTCTGCTGATTGCAAAGCCCGAACTGCTCTATCTTGCCGCCCTTTTCCATGACATCGCCAAAGGCAGGAACGGCGACCACTCGGTTATCGGCGAAGACATCGCCCGAGAATTTTGCCTGCAACACGAACTTTCTGCGCATGACACCAATTTGGTGTGCTGGCTGGTGCGCAACCACCTGGTCATGTCGATGACCGCGCAACGCAAAGACATCAGCGACCCCGATGTGATCCATCAATTTGCCCAAAGCGTCGGCAGCCTTGAATACCTGAATCATCTGTACCTACTGACTGTCGCCGACATTCGCGCAACCAATCCCGAATTGTGGAACGCCTGGAAAGACGCGCTGCTGAAAGAACTGTATTCGGTGACTTACCGCACCTTGCATCGAGGCCTGCAAAACCCGGTCACCCTGGCTGAACGCCTACTCGCCAACAAAAAAGAAGCCAAAGACGAACTGCTTAAACTCGGCATCCTGGAACCGGTCATCCTCAATTCCTGGCAACATGCCGGCGACGATTATTTTTTACGCTACTCAGCCGATGAAATCGCTTGGCATACCATTGCCATCGCCTCCTCTACCGAAGATGAACTGCCGATGGTGCTGCTACGCCCGCAAACCCAGCGCGGCAGCGCCGAAGTGTTTGTTTACACCAAAAATGAAGAGGCCATTTTTTCGCTGAGCACAGCCACCCTCGACCAACTCGGACTGACTATCCTGGACGCCAGAATCATGACCACCACCGACAACTACGTGCTCAATAGTTTTCTGGTGCTTGAACAATCGGGGGAACCGATCAACGAACTGTTCAGGGAAGTGCATATTTGCACGGCGCTACGCAATAACCTGTTGCACCGCGAAGTCAAAAAACACAAAAATATCCATCGCCAATCGCGGCAAGCCAAGCATTTTCCTATCCCCACCAGCGTCCAATTTCATGCCGACCCGTTAAACCGGCACACCATCATTGAACTGATCACCACCGACCATGCCGGACTTTTATCGAAAATAGGCCGCGCCTTTGTGCAACAAAACATCCACCTGCACAGCGCGAAAATAAGCACCATAGGCAGCCGCGCCGAAGATATGTTCTACATCACCGATAACCAGTCGCAGCCGATCACCGACCCGGACAGACAGGAACAAATACGCGAAGAAATTTTGAACAGGCTGGGCAGCACATAATTATCAAGCCCCACACGCAAAAACCATCCCATTAACCGAACCGCTTTATATGCAAGGTAACTTTAAGATGAATAAAACTATTATTTTTTCTGCCTGCTTATGGCTTTCCCCTTTTTTTGCATACGCTGACAATCAGCAACAGGACACCGATTCAGCGGCAACAAGCAAAACCGTCCATAGCTCACAAACCACTGATACCATTATAAAAAATAATATTCCACCGCAAAAAAACCAGGCTAAGCCCTCAGAAGAAAACAGCCGCCCCATAAACCCCGAAAAACAGCCTACTGATGTCATGACGTTTTGCCGCACCCACACCTGCTAACAATTAAAGGTTGCAATAATGAAAAATAACAAAAAAACAACTATTGCATTAATGGCGCTGATAACGCCCCATTCCGTTTTTGCCGATCCGCATTGGACTTATGAAATTGATGGCGACACAGCTGTTTTTGACGGCCAAAACCATTGGGCTGAAATTATCGACCCGACCTCCACCGCGCCAGTCCCCCTTAATTACCCTTACGTCGAATGCGGCATTGGCCAGAAACAATCGCCTATTAATATAAGTACACCGCTGACCAATCAAGCCAAGCTAAACGACATCACCCTTAATTACCATGCCAATCCGCTAGTTGTTGAAAATAACGGGCACACTATCAAGGTTAACGAAAGCATAACCTCGCCGGGCACAATGTATATTGGGAATATCTTAAGTTACGATGAATATACCCTTTTGCAATACCATATACACAGCCCTAGCGAGCATACCGTGAATGGCGTCAGCTATCCCATGGAAATACATTTTGTCCATGGCACACCTGACGGCAAGTTGGCGGTCATCGGGGTCGTTGTCCAACCTGGCACCCATAACAACGAATTGCAAAAGATTCTTGATAATGCACCGGCATCAGTCGCAACAAATTCACCTGAAAATGTCTTTATCGACCCTAGAGGGCTTGATACCAGAAATTATGTAAGCTATGCAGGTTCCTTAACCACGCCCCCTTGTACAGAAGGTGTTAATTGGTATGTATTGACGACACCGATAGAAGCATCCGGCGCTCAAATTACGTCATTTCAGTCATTTTTTACCGACAATGCACGACAAACGCAGAACCTTAACGGCAGGGTGGCCAATTTAAAAAAATAGCGGGGGAAATCCGCCAGCTGGTATCATTGCGCGCTTTTTTAGCCATTCTTCATCAAGGACAATCCATGTCAGAATTCACTAACGTCACTCTCGTCAAAAAAGCCAATGTTTACTTTGGCGGCAATGTCAGCAGCCGCACCATCAAGTTTGCCGATGGCAGCAGCAAAACCTTGGGCTTTATGTTGCCCGGCGAATACACCTTCAACACTGCCGACCCGGAACTGATGGAAATCATCGACGGCGAACTGGAGGTTTTATTACCCGGCGCCGATTGGCAAGCCATTAAAGGCGGCGAATCGTTCAACGTGCCTGCGAACGCCGCCTTCACTATGAAAGTGAAAACACCTAGCGATTATTGCTGTTCATTCCTGAAATAACATGGAAAAAGCCGCCCTCTTTGTCGATGTGCAGAATATTTATTACACCTGCAAACAAAGTTATCAACGCCATTTTAATTATGCGGCATTCTGGGCGCAGGCCACCGCAAACCGGGACGTGGTCGCGGCCTTTGCTTATGCCATCGACAAAGGCGACAGCAAACAACAAGGCTTCCAACAAATACTCAGAAATATCGGCTTTGAGGTTAAGCTAAAGCCTTATATCCAGCGTAGCGACGGTTCCGCCAAAGGCGATTGGGATGTCGGCATTACGCTGGATGCGATTGACTACGCCGCCAAAGCCGATGTGCTTATTTTATTGTCCGGCGATGGCGATTTCGATTTGTTGCTGGACAAAGCCCGAAGCGTTTACGGCGTCAGCACGGAAGTTTACGGCGTACCGGCGTTAACCGCGCCCTCGCTGGTTAAGTCGGCAAACCGCTTTATCGCCATCGACGATAAGCTGTTGCTGTGAAACATCCGGGGCTAAAATCTGCTAAAATGGCGCTCCGTTACACTCAACCATGAAACACGCTTAATGGCGCTTAAATCAACCATCTATAAAGCCGACTGTCAGATTTCAGACATGGATCGTGGCTATTACCAACAGCATCACCTCACGATGGCTCTGCATCCTTCGGAAACCGAGGAGCGTCTGATGGTGCGCCTACTGGCTTTTATCATTAATGCCGACGAACAGCTGCAATTCACCAAGGGTCTAAGTACCGATGATGAGCCGGAGCTGTGGCAACTTAGTCTGACTGACGACATTAAGCTGTGGGTTGATGTCGGTATGCCCGATGAAAAGCGTCTGCGCAAGGCATCCAGCCGCGCCGATCGGGTTATGCTTTATACCTATGGCGGTCGCAATACGGTGTGGTGGAAGCAGATTCATCACAAGCTCGAGCGTTTTAAAAATTTGACGGTGATAAATCTGCCCAAGGACGCGACCGATCAGCTGATGCCGATGATGAAACGCACCATGCACTTGCAAGCCAGCATTCAGGATGGGCAGATTTGGCTTAGCGACGAGCAGAATACCGCTACGATAGTGCCTGAGGTCTGGCTTAATTTTGATAACTAAGTAATATTCCAGCCCGCAAGAAAATTTGATGAAATCAGTTTTAACCGATTTGCAATCCAAAATGCTGCGACAGTTTTGGGTTAAACTTTATGACAAGGCAGGTTTAATATGTATTTAGGTATGACAGAAAGTGATTTTCAAAGCGTATATAAAACCACGCCAACGCTGGTAGGAAAAAGGGTTGGCCTTTCGGTCGAAAATTTATCGGAAGATGAATTATTACGTTCTATTAAACAAAAAGACGCCGACGCATTCAAATTTATGCAGGACTTTAGAGCCACATACCAAGAATGGTGGAATCTAAGTAAAAAACTTGCTGAAGAAAAGCAGGAAAATTTATCCATACTTAGAGCTGAACTTGAAAAACAAATATTCAAAAGAGACGAAATAAGAAAAGCACTTGTGAGTTATTTAAACTTCAAATATGGCAAAGCAAATGGCTAAAGTCAAAGCTTACCATGCTGGAGATGTTGAAAAAATAGAACATTTCATTGCTGGCCAGCAGTACATGGCATCGTCGTACAGCACTAACAACTGGCTCGGTGATGGCCTTTATTTTTGGGAAAATAACCCTACTAAGGCCGAAAAATGGCTCATTCAGAAAAATAAAGGGGCGATAATGGAATGCGATATTGACACGGAAAATCTATTGAATTCACCAAAAAAGTCCGTAAAGCCCCTTCCTTCAGGTGGGGGATGTAAGATGCCCTTGATTCATCTTGTTTGTAGCCATTCTGTGAGCGCCCATACAATTAATTTGGCAATTGAAACCGTCCTAAGATTTAGATTCTTTTTATCGCGCAGAAAAAATCTGTTGTCATCCGAATCTGAAAACGTTTAACCTGCTTAGCCATAAGCCATAAAATGCGCTGTACCACCATAATCCAATGAAAACACAAACCAAAACACTAAAAGTCAGGATCAAGGATAAACACATAGATGTGTTAAACCGCATGGCTTTCGAGTGCAATCAGGTTTGGAATGCAGCCAATGAAGAAAGCGCCGAATTTTCCTGGGTTCCCATCCCGGAAGTGGGTTATATCAATTGCGGCACCTCGGCATTTGATTTAATGAAAGAACTCAAAGGCATCCGTAAAGACAGGGATATGATTATCGGTGCGGGTACAGTGCAGGAAGTCATTGCCGTCCACGCCAAAGCCAGAAAACAATTCAAGAAAAACAAACTGAGGTGGCGTTCATCCGGTGGTGCCAGACGTGCGTTAGGTTGGGTTCCGTTCAAGTCCGGCGCGGCGGTGTGGGTTAATGGTCAGATTCGGTTTTGCGGACTCTATTTCAAGTGCTGGGACAGCTACGGCTTAAGCCAATACGACTTTAGAAGCGGCTCATTCAGCCAAGATGCCAGAGGCCGTTGGTACTTCAATATTGTTGTGCATGTTGATGTTGAAGAAAGGTTGTCCAATCACGGTCAAATCGGTAGTGATTTAGGCTTAAAGACAACCGCCACCTGCTCCAACGGCGACACCTTAGAACGTCAGGATTGCTACCGGAACAGCGAAGCCAAACTCGGCAAAGCCCAACGTGCCAACAAGAAAAAACAGGTTCAAAGCATCCACGCCAAGATTAAAAACCGCCGTGCGGATGCCATCCATAAATTCAGCACCAAAATAGCAAAAGAAAACAGTTTAATCGTCGTTGGCAACGTCAGCGCGTCCGGTCTTGCAAAAACCAAAATGGCGAAGTCCGTTTTAGATGCAGGTTGGACGCTGTTAAAAACACAACTTGAATATAAGTCGATAGCGACGCAAGGCGTGTTCATAGAGGTCAACGAAGCATACAGTACCCAAGCTTGTTCGTGTTGCGGGAGCATTTCCGCCAACAGTCCGAAAGGTAGGGCGGGACTTGGAATAAGAGAATGGGGGTGTCCTGACTGTGGGACAAGGCACGATAGAGATATTAACGCCGCCAAAAACATTCTCCGATTGGGACATCAATCGCTAGCGGTAGGAATCCCCGTCCTTTAGGGCGGGGAGGATGTCAAAATAGGCAACGAATTTCCGGCAAGACCCCAACCTAAAAAGTCAAAGCTTACCATTATGTTTCAATCCACATTCAACCTCATCTGTCGAATGTGGCTATCACTTAACACGGGACAGACCTTCCAGGTTTTTACTGGAGCCTCTCCCGGCAGCTCCAGCACTTCCGCCATCCATGGCAGTCGTACTGGAGCAGCTCCCGGCAGCTCCAGCACTTCCGCCATCCATGGCAGTCGTAGAAACCTGGAAGGTCTACTTCGGCATGCTTGTCCCGCTTTAAATGGGAAGCCTCGAATGACAAAGCCATCGACAGCTGGGGCCGATGGACGGCCTCCCCGTGAACGGCGGGATGCCCGAGGATAACGATGCGGATACATCGCTGTCAAATTTAACGCCCCCCCTAAAAGGGAGGTTTCTAACCAACAAGGAAATACGATGAACAGCCAAACAAAAGTTGCAGGCGTGATTCTTGCCGGTGGCCGCGCCCGGCGCATGAATAACCAAGATAAAGGCTTGGTCAACTTTAAAGGCCGCCCGCTAGTCAGTTATGCCATAACCGCACTGGCGCCGGTTGTCGATACGTTATTCATCAATGCCAACCGGAATATTGAGCGCTACCGGCAATTCGGTTATCCGGTCATTAGCGACCAGACCGACAGTTTTGACGGCCCGTTGGCAGGAATATTAAGCGCCATGACCCATAGCAACGCCGATATCCTGTTGGTTTTGCCCTGTGACTCGCCGTTAATCCAAAGCCGGCACCTACAAAAATTGTTATCGGCCTGCGCCGAAAACAACGCCGATGCAGCTGTCGCCTTTGACGGCACAAAACCGCATCCGGTTTTTCTGGCGATAAAAACGGCACTACAAAACAGCCTGCAAGAATATCTGTCCAGCGGACAACGAAAAGTGATAACGTGGCTGGCCCAACACAACCTGATACAGGCCGATTTTAGTGATGCACCGGAAATATTCAATAATATGAATACAATGGCCGAATTGTCTATGCTGGAAGGCCCCCATTGATTTCGGTTAGAATTAGCTGCAATGATCCATCGTAGCAGGGGCATGAATGCGGCAGGCCTGTTTTTGCCCATTTCCCTATCCCATGCGCCCGGCTTTTTCGCCGCCCCATCGCGTTCAAAATCCCTGAATAAGGACAAAAAGAACCATGAATAAGCTGTTTTTTCCCGCTATCGTTCTCATGAGCCGACTGGATTACACCCGAAAATTCATACTGCTGGGCTTGACATACCTGATTGCGCTTAGCATCGTTGTCTACAGCCTTTATAGCTGCCTTAATCAAGTGCTTGCGGCCTCAAAGCGCCAATTGGACGGCATTGAATTAATCGCGCCGATTTCCGCAACCATACACTTTATGCAGCAACACCGGGGCTTGTCAGCAGGCGTCCTCAGTGGCCATACAGACATGCTTAACCCGCGCAAGGCCAAGCAAACAGAAGCCGTCACCGCCCTCCACACCACCGGACAGCGCCTGCCTGACCATCTGGTGCAGGGCGAAGACTGGATGCTCATTAAATCGGCATGGCAGCAGCTGCAAATAAACGGGATGCAGTGGACTGCAGAAAAAAACTTCACCACCCATACCGATTTGATTGCCCAGCTACTGAAATTTGAACAGCGTATTGCCGATGACTATGCCTTAACCCTCGCCCCGGATATCGATGCGTTTTACCTGCTTGATACAACCATAAATAAACTACCGCTGCTATTGGAACAATTAGGCCAAATCCGCGCCCTCGGCACCAGCATCCTAAGTAACCGGCAACTGCCCGAACAACAAAAATCGGCGCTAACGGCACTGATAGCCGAACTGCGCCACACTGTCGGATTTATCAGCACTAATCTTGATAAAACCGGCCGTTTCAACCCTGCAATACAGAGCCCGTTATTAAAGGCGTCCAGCCAAATAAGCACTTCGGCACAGCAAATTGCCGACCTCGTGCAGGCGGATATTATCGGCGGCCATTTCATCCCTGCCCCTGATGACTTTTTTTACCTAAGCACAGCCGCCATCGACACCTGCTATCTGCAGCTACACCAAACCTTGCTGCCAACAGCAAAAACACTGATTGTCGGCCGTATCCAGCACGCACAAAACGAGCTGCTTCTGAGTATCGGCATTGCTTTGTTGTTATTGCTCACAGTGCATTATTTGCTGGCGGGCATCTATTACGCCATGACCGCGAGCATTCAGTCACTCGCCCGTTCAACGCGCGCATTTACCACCGGCGATATATGGGGGCACGTTAATCTTGAAACCTTAACAAAACTGGATCAGGCTGACAAAACCGAAGAAACAATTCACGAGCTTATTTTTTACGACTCGCTGACCAACCTGCCCAACCGTCGCCTGTTGCTGGAGCGCTTAAAACACAGCATCGAAGTAGAACGGCGTGACGGCAAACAACTGGCGTTGATGATGTTGGACATTGACCGCTTCAAAATAATTAATGAAAGCCTGGGCTATCTGGCCGGTGACGAACTGCTGCAGCAAATTGCCACAAGAATAGCGACGCGCTTACGTAAAGTCGATTTGGTTGCCCGGATGCGCAAAGTCGACCTGCTGGCCCGTTTCGGCGGCGATGAATTTATCATGTTGCTGGAAGACATTACCCTCGCCGAAGACGCGGCGCGGGTAGCCGAACAGATTATCGCCATTTTAAGCAAGCCGTTCTATTTAAGCCAAGGCGATGAAATATGCATCACCGCCAGTATCGGCATCAGTTTGTATCCCCAGCACGGTGACATGCCCGAAACCCTGATCAATTATGCCGATGCGGCGCTGAATAAGGCCAAAGCCGAAGGGCGCGGTTGTTTCGCCTATTATTCCGAAGACCTGACCCTCGCCGCCCGTAGCCGTATTGCCCTGGAAACGCGTTTACGCAAAGCCATTGAGCAACAGGAACTGCAGGTTTTCTACCAACCACAAGTCGACATTACAACAGGACGCATCACTGGCGCGGAAGCCTTGGTGCGCTGGCAAGACCCGCTTGAAGGGCTGATTGCGCCGGTTCATTTTATCCCCCTTGCCGAAGAAACCGGGCTGATTATGGACATTGGCGCCTGGGTATTACAAGAAACCTGCCGCCAAGGCCGACAATGGCTGGATGCCGGTTTACCGCCGTTAATGCTGGCGGTTAATGTATCCGCCCATCAATTTCGCCGCTCCGATGTTGGCAACTTGGTGACCACGGTATTGGGTAAAACCGGTTTTCCGGCCGAATATTTGGAACTGGAAATGACCGAAAGCGGGATGATGGAAAATCAGGATAAGGTAATGGAACTGGTCAATAATTTACGCGCCTTAGGCGTGCGTTTCGCCATTGACGATTTTGGCACCGGTTATTCGTCGCTGGCCTATCTCAAGCATTTCCCGCTGGATTTATTGAAAATAGACAAAAGCTTTATCGACGATATCCCCCATCAGCAGGATGATATGGAAATCGCCGCAACCATTATCGCCATGGGCCACATGCTGGGCTTTAAGGTATTGGCGGAAGGCGTAGAAACCGCTGAACAACTGAGTTTTTTACAAGACAAAGGCTGTGATGCTTACCAAGGTTATTTCAAAAGCAAACCGCTACCGGCTAACGAATTTGTTGCCCTGTTGCAGGCGCAAGCAGAACTGCAAATCCTCTGAGAGTGCCGCACAGCGTTTATTGGCTTCCCATTTAAAGCGGGACAAGCATGCCGAAGCAGACCTTCCAGGTTTTACGACTGCCATGGATGGCGGAAGTGCTGGAGCCGCCGGGAGCGGCTCCAGTACGACTGCCATGGATGGCGGAAGTGCTGGAGCTGCCGGGAGCGGCTCCAGTAAAAACCTCGAAGGTCTATCCCGCGTTAAGTTGATAGCCCGTTTATTTTGCCGCTTTCAAAGAATAGGCATCGTTGCCCCTAACGCCCTTATAAGGCATATAACCCACTATTTCATAAATAGTGGGTTATATAACATAGTTTAATTAAATACTACCGACAAGCTTTAAAATTATACAACAAAATCAAATGCTTACATTTTGGCATCAATTATGCTAACCCTGTTTTGTCCTTAAACTTAACTATAGAAGGTTAAATCATGAGTCAGCAATTAATTCGCGAAGAAGTTAAACCATCCACTAACGGCTCTTTGTTGTTAGGTACTAGTTTAGTCGTTGCATCGATGATTTTAGTGCCGGCCTTGGCAGTTAGGTTAGGCTTGGGCGCAAGCTTAACCGGAGCGCTGAGAATTGCTTTAATGAAGGCATCAAGCCGCGCAGTGACCGGCGCAGCGGATATGTCTAGGGCGAATTGATTTAACGGACTTTTAAATTGGGCATAGTTGCGCCACCTTCACAAGTCCCCACACACCGCGCCCATCGTTATACGCATCCTGCAACAGCCTGACCGTAGGCAGTTGTGTATAAAGATAGCGCGCCACGTAGGGACAGAAAAAAAGTTAATTTTTCAAGATGTTTACCCGAGATATAATAAACTTGGTTGGACGCCTAGTTTGCGGAATGGCCAATTGAGCCACACGCCCTATCCGCCGAATAATGCCGATGGATGGGTCGGGGTGGATTGGAACATAATAGGTTAAATAACACAGTTAAATTAATGGTTGATAATAAAAAAGCATGTGACCTTTGCGGGTTGACAGTTGAAACATCAGGCTTTACTTTAAAAACGAAAGAAGGCGATAAAACCTTTTGCTGCGAAGGCTGCAAGGGCATTTATCAATTATTAAATGAAGATCAGGTTTTGCCTGAATCTGATCAAGACTAATTAAATGATTAAGGAAAAATTAATATGAAGCAGGCACATAATATGACTAAAGGTTCGGTTGTTTCATCTACAGTAGTACATACGGGGAAAAAATTAATGGGCAATGTCGCTAAACATCCGGTTTTAGTTTTTGGCTTGGGTCTTGCCGCCGGTTATCTGGTTTATAAATACAGAAAAGAAATCATCTCCAGCACCACTAAAGCGGTCGATGCAGGCAAAGATTTCGTCTTGCAACAAAAAGAAAATTTGGAAGACATTGTCGCTGAAAGCAAAGAATGACAAGTTGATTTGTCGGTTAAATCAAACGATGCCATGAACGGGTATTTGGCGGGCTTGCATCCTGCCAAAACACCCGTTTTGTTTTTCTGAGAGCTTTGTTAACGTTATGTCCATACAAAAAGAATTTGTGCTGCGTTATCGTGTAGACGGGCATATCCGGTTTCAAATACCGGCTCAGATTTGTCATCTTGAAGTAGCGAAAGCGATAACAGATGGCATTTCTGCATTAGACGGTGTTTACCGTGTCAACCTTTATCGCGGCCAGCAAAAATTATCCATTCGTTTCGATGAGGCCGTTTGTGATTTCAAGTCACTGGCTAAACAGTTGTTCCTGTTACTGGCCACACTCGAAGAAAAGGGCGCATTAAAACCCAAACCTGTTTCAACAGTAGCCCCGTGGCAAGAAAAGGCCAAAGCTAAATTGGACGGCTTTAAAGCCACCCGCTGGGTCAAAGAAAAATTCGGTGATGCCAAAGAGACCGTTCAGGCTGCCAAAGTCATTACCAAACTGGGCATGAAAAAACCCGCCGCTTTCATGCAAGACCCGGAAAAAGCGGTCATTGATTTTCTCAATGACATTCTGGTGATTTTTCTGATCCGGCTGCATTGGGACAACATTACCCAGCATTGGCTGTTAAAGCCGCTCAAACACCGTTACGAATGGATGGCGCTGTTTTATATGTTCTTTTTGCTGGTCCGTTCGCGCAGAAAAAAATAATCCCCCCGTCTGTTATCAGGAAACCGTTATTACCCGACGGTTTCCTATTCAAACCGCTCATCGACCTACGGCCTCCCATGGATACACACATCGCCACGCCAAAAAACTTCCAACTGATGCATCAATTAAAAAGGCGCATCCGCATTATTTCCCCGGTGTTAAAAAACGATCAGGAACGCGGTTATATTTTTGAAATCCTGTTAAAAAAGCGCCCCGAAATAAAAAAGATACGCTCGGTTTACGCGCTGGGTTCGGTGGTGATCCACTTTGATCCGGCGCATTTGCCGCTACAGAATTTACTGATTATGTTGGACGCGGTGCTGGGCAATATTGCCCGCAAACAGGCCGAACAACACAAGCAACAACAGCAAATTCTGGACGGCCCGACACAGGAAATCGATCTGGCCGTTGAAGGCATGAGTTGTGCGTCCTGTGCCTTGTTAATCGAAATGGTGTTAAAGCGCGACCCCAGAATCAAACGGGTCAGCGTCAATTTCGGCACTTCGACGCTGACCGTTCACGGTCAATTGGCTAGAGATGAAGTCAGCGCGAAAGTGGCAACCTTGGGTTATGCCACCTACGCGATGGATACGCTGTCCCAACGCAAAAAACTGATTGAGAAAGAACAACAGCGCATTGCTGTCGCCAAACGCCGATTTATCTGGTCCGGCATTTTGAGTTTTCCTGTGGTCGTTGTCGGCATGGGTATGCCCAGTTCGCGCTGGCTGCACTGGATGCAGTTTGTACTGACTACGCCGGTGGTGTTTTGGTCGGGCTGGACTTTTTTTGCCAAAGCCTGGCGATTGGCCAAACAACGCAGCGCCAATATGGACACACTGATTGCGCTGGGCGTCGGTGCGGCTTACGGCTACAGCTTGCCTGCGTTATTTCGGCGCAAAGGCCACCTTTATTTTGAAGCGGGCGCGGCCATTATCACCTTCGTGCTGTTGGGGCGTTTTTTAGAAGAACGCGCCAAAGGCAAAGCCGGTGAAGCCATCCGCAAACTGGTTGATTTGCAGCCGCAAACCGCAACGCTAATCCGTGACGGCCAGGAGTTCATCATCAGCGTTGACGATTGCGCGATAGACGACATTTTACTGGTGCGGCCGGGCGAAAAAATCCCAACCGACGGCGTGGTCATTCAAGGCGTATCGACCGTCGATGAAGCCATGGTCACCGGCGAAAGCTTGCCGGTGGTTAAAGATGTCGGACACAAAGTCATTGGCGGCTGCGTCAACGGCAGCGGCGCCTTGCGCATTCGTGTGACCGCAGTCGGCATGGACACCGTATTGGCGGGCATCGTTCACATGGTCGATCAGGCGCAAGCCACCAAGCTGCCGATACAAAAACAGGTCGATAAGATTTCTGCGGTGTTTGTGCCCTCGGTGATGCTGTTGTCGGCTTTAACGCTGACCGGCTGGCTGCTGGTCGGCGCGCCGTTTGGTTTCGCTTTCGGCAACGCCATCACGGTATTGCTGATTGCCTGCCCTTGCGCGCTGGGTTTGGCAACACCAGCAGCGATTATGGTCGGCGCCGGGCAAGCCGCGCGGGAAGGCATTTATATCCGCAATGGCGAAAGTCTGGAAACAGCGGCCAAGCTTAATGTCATCGTGTTCGACAAAACCGGCACCATCACCGAAGGCAAACCAAAAGTCACCGATTTGCTGAAACTGTCCCGACTCAGCCCAGAAAAACTGATTCGCTTGGCAGCTTCAGCAGAAAATAACTCGGAACATTTTTTAGGCAAAGCCATCGTCGCCTATGCCAAAGAACAGGCTATTGAGTTGCAGGATTGTAGCTATTTTTACAGTGAAACCGGCCGAGGCATTGCCGCCGAAGTGGACGACAAAAAGCTCTTGCTGGGCAATCACGACTGGCTGTCAGATCAAGGTATTGTTGTCGATGGTTTATTAACTGCCGCCAGCGATTTTTCCGAACAAGGCAAAACTCCGGTGTTCATGGCCATCAACGGCAAAGCGGCGGCGGTATTCGGCATTGCCGACAAACCCAGGCCGCAAGCGATACAAGCCATACAGCACCTGAAAAAACTGGGCATACAGACCTTGATGGTCACCGGCGACACCGAAAAAACCGCACAGCATATTGCCGCTATCGTCGGCATTGAAACAGTGATCGCCAACGCCAAGCCGGAACAAAAACTGGCCATCATTCAGCAGTTTCAACAAGAAGGCAAAAACGTCGGCATGATCGGCGACGGCATTAACGACGCCCCTGCCCTGGCCGCCGCCAATGTCGGTTTCGCCATAGGCACCGGCACCGACATCGCCATTGAATCCGCCGACATGACGCTGGTGCATGGCGATATTACCAAAGTGACCGGCGCCATTCAGCTCAGCACCGACACCATTAGAATCATCAAGCAAAACCTGTTCTGGGCGTTTGGCTATAACGTCGTTGCCATTCCGGTGGCGGCGATGGGCAACCTCAACCCGATGATTGCGTCGGCGGCCATGGCGCTCAGCTCGGTATCAGTCATCGTTAACTCATTAAGATTAAATAAAAAATAGGCAAACAATGGATCATTCAACAATGGATATGGGTATGCACCATGTGACTGCGGCTGCGGGTGGCTTTGATTACGGTTTGGCTTTTATGGCAGGCGTATTAGGCAGCGGGCATTGTGTCGGCATGTGCGGCGCGCTGGTGTCGGGTTGCTTTATGCGTGCCGGTGCGTCAAGAACTTATACGGCCTATCTGGCTTATCAGTTGTCCAGAATATCGGTTTACACCCTGGTCGGGTTTATAGCGGCGGCACTCGGTGTAGTGCTGGTTTCCAGCGGACTGTTCGGGCAAATCCAAAGTATTTTGCAAATGTTCGTCGGCGTCGTGGTCATTATTTTGGCTCTGGGCATTTTAGGTTGGATTCCGTTTCAGGGTTCAATCAAGCTATTGCCGATGAATTTGTTGCGCAAAGGCTATGCCGAATCCAGAACCAAAGGCCCGCTATTGGGCGCATCGATGGCTGGCTTGTTAAACGGCTTGATGCCCTGCCCGTTGACTTTTGCGATGGCGGTTAAAGCCACCTCGGCGACAACGGTATTGGAAGGCGGCTTGTTAATGCTCGCTTTTGGCGCGGGCACCTTGCCGACCATGCTGTTTGTCAGTGCCGCGTTCGGCAAAATGAGCGCCCATTTCAGAGGACTAATGATGAAGTCGGCCGCGTTGATTATGATTGCAATGGGCTGTTACACCATTTATATGGGCTTGTCGTTTTATGTGGCGGAAAATTTCCAACAGCATAATTTTATCCACGACATTAAAAATGAAATTGACGGCGTTATTTTATTTCTGCAACAAATGGTTGAATACTACACAGGCATGATAAAAAGCATACAAACCAGTTAATTTCTGGCTTATAGAATACAAAGTAACGTCCCATTAAGTATGGTAAGCCTATTTCTTTTAACATTGGAGTCCAATAGCTTTAGCTATTGGCTTGCGGTAAAACAGCTAAGGAATAAAAATAAAACAACTTGAACAATTGCGCCTGTAGGCTATCAACTTAACACGGGACAGACCTTCCAGGTTTTACGACTGCCATGGATGGCGGAAGTGCTGGAGCCGTCGGGAGCGGCTCCAGTAAAAAACTGGAAGGTCTAACCCGCAACATTTTGAAAGGTGTAACGGCTCGGCGAAAAATAGAAGTCGTTACAAATTATTTTGCCGTATCTTCTTGGCTTTCTGCAATCAGGTCTTTAAGGTTCTCTTGTTGGCGCAAGACAAAATCCTTGCTTTGGCTGGCGGTTTTGCTGGTGATTAAAATTATTTCTTTACGGTATTTGTGCGTCAAAAAACCAGCGCTGATACCTAAGCCCAATAGCAGCAGCGGATGCTTGGCCAGCGTAGTCATGACACCTTTGCCCGTTTCTATAACAAGTGCAGCCGCCATCGTGGTAGCCACACCTTTAACGACCAATTCACCTCGCGAGGAATGCGCCGTCGCGCTTTTATGTTGCCCTACGTCAGTTGCATAGTTTGCTGTAGATAATTGATTCATCAAATGTTCTATATAATGAGTGTTAATGTTTCCCCGCGAACGGGGAGGTTACCGGAGGATGACGTGCTGAATTGGCGCCACCCTTTTCACGCCAGCCGCTTATGTTGGGGAAATCCGAAGGCATAGTTTAAACATAAGGGCGGGCACAGTCACGGAAGAATCGCTGCATGGGAACGAGGCAAATCCGTCTTATCTGCGTCCCATTCAATCACGCTGAGCCGTTACTGTTATTCTTGCTTATCATTCACCAAATCGTAGGTGATGTCCGGGTTAAATCCCATCGGCCAATAAATAAGCGCTGCCGGCGGCCAGAAGATTGAAACAGGACGGAATTTCGCCCGAAGCCTGCCTTCTTTGACAACCTCGCCATTTTTTTCCAGGCGATAAGGGATACCTGACTCAGGCGGTATACCCGCCGCCGTCCAGAAAAACGGCTTGGTGGTAACCTTGCCATCCGCCTTAATGTCTACAGCTTGCGGCCTTTTGTAAACATATAAATCAGTTCCGGGCGGGACTTTAAACGTCCCCGTTGTGGTGCAGCCAGTAACCATAACCAGCAAAGCCAAGATCAAACTTATCTTTTTTATCATTGTCGTTCTCCAAGTTAAAGGGATGTCAGTTATCCCAACGCTTAAAAATCAAAGAGGTGTTGATACCGCCAAACGCGAAATTATTGCTCATCACATAGCCGCAATCGAATTTTCGGAAATCCCCTTTAATATAGTCCAGTTTGGCGCATTCAGGGTCGATATGGTCAAGATTGGCGGTAGCATGAAACCAGCCTTCGTTCATCATATTGACCGCCGCCCAAGCCTCCAGCGCGCCGCAAGCACCCAGGGTGTGGCCGGTAAAACTTTTCAACGCGCTGATCGGCGTTTTATCGCCGAATACCGCTGCGGTCGCGTGGCTTTCGGCGACATCGCCGTGAGCGGTTGCGGTGCCATGCGCACTGATGTAGCCGATGGCCGCTGCATCCAGTTGGGCATCGTCTAAAGCCAGATGCATCGCAACCTGCATACTGTTGCTGTCAGGCTGGGTCACATGGACGCCGTCCGAATTGGTGCCGAACCCTACCAGTTCGGCATGGATATGCGCACCGCGCGCCAAGGCATGTTCCAGTTCTTCCAAGATCAACGTACCTGCGCCCTCGCCGATGACCAGGCCATCCCGGTCACGGTCAAAAGGCCGGGGGCTTTTATCCGGCGTGTCGTTGCGCAGGCTGGTGGCAAACAAGGTGTCGAAAACGGCAGCCTGAATCGGCGAAAGCTCTTCCGCACCGCCCGCCACCATCAGTTTTTGCCGGCCGAATTTTATCGCCTCATAAGCATAGCCGATGCCCTGGCTACCCGAGGTGCAGGCGCTTGACGTCGTATAAATCCTGCCGTTGATGCCGAAAAATAGGCTGATGTTGACCGGTGCGGTATGGCCCATCATCCTGATATACGAGGTGGCATTCAAGCCAGCGGCATGATTAAGCAGCATGTGGCCGAACTCGGCAATGGCGTCGGGGCTGCCCGATGAGCTGCCGTAGGCTATGCCCATCTGCCCGCTGTTAAGGCAGGGATCGCCCAGCAAACCGGCATCATTCAGCGCCAATTCGGTGGCATAAGTCGCCATTAAAGCAATTCGCCCCATGCCGCGAACCTGCTTGCGCGAATAATGTTCGGGTTTGTTAAAGCTCACCGGCGCGCCCAGGCGGGTATTCAAACCTTGGTATTTGCCCCAGTCCGGCATGAAGCGGATGCCGGTAGACTGGTTTTTAAGGCGCTCGGCAACCTGCGGCCAGTCATTGCCTATCGGCGAAATGCCCGCCATGCCGGTCACCACCACACGTTTCAGCATAAGCCACCGTTAACGGAAATGACCTGCCGGGTAATGTAGGCGGCATCGTCGGACAGTAAAAAAGCCACGGCAGCCGCAACTTCTTTGGGACTTCCTACCCTACGCGCCGGAATCATTTTTTTGATCTCTTCAAGCGGCAACTCGCTGACCATGTCGGTTTCGATCAAGCCGGGCGCCACGCAATTAACGGTAATATCGCGCTTTGCCAGCTCCAGCGCCAGCGCCTTGGTCGCGCCGATAATACCGGCTTTGGCTGCGCTGTAATTGACTTGGCCGCGATTCCCCATCAAACCTGAAACCGACGACAAGGTGACGATGCGCCCCGGTTTTCGCCGTCTGACCATCGGCATCACCACCGGTTGCAACACATTGTAAAAGCCGTCCAGATTGCTGTGAATCACACTGTCCCATTGTTCGCCGGTCAGCGACGGAAACGCGTTATCGGCGGTAATTCCGGCATTACAGACCACACCGTAATAAGCGCCGTGGTCTTCAATATCCTGATTGAGTTCTGCGCTGCATTGTGCGCGGTCGGCAATGTCGAATTGCAATATCCGGGCTTGTTGGCCGAGTTGCCCGATTTCGGCTTTAACCTCTTCAGCCTGCGCCAGCCGGCTGCGGCAATGGATGACTAAATCAAAGCCCTGCCCGGCCAGATATAAAGCGATCGCTTTGCCAATGCCACGGCTCGAGCCGGTTACTAAAACGGTTTTATTCATAGTTTACTCGTGTGTTATTTAACGAAGGTTGATAGACAGTCATCCAGACCTTTCAGGTTTTAGGTAACGCGCAAAAATTATTCCATACTATTCTCACGATAGTTGGAGTCCAAAGCTGGCTTTGAACTCCGACAGGGCGGCGGGTGTTATTTTGCACGTTACCTTAAAAACCTGGAAGGTCTAACCCGCAACGTTTTCGACCAACGAAACCACTTCTGGCGTGTCGTTCAACGGCGGTTGATAAACATTCAGGTTCGCCGTAATCTCCACGCCTTCCCCGTCAATCCGGCAATCGAAAACCCCCAAATTATCATCCTGCATGATTTTTTTCACCCGTACCGTCAGCGTCGAACCGGCCTTAAATGCGGCAATATTACTGCCATAACGCCGGGTTCCCAATAAAAAACCCAGCCGTATCGGCTCACCGGCCTGCCTTGCCATCACTCCGGCAAAAGCGGCTATCGCTTGCGCCATGTATTCAATGCCAACCCAGGCCGGAACGCTTCTTTCATCACCGCCCAATAAGCCGTCGCCGCGCACCACAACTTCGGCAATCAAACTTTGATCGTCATAGTCGATAATGCGTTCCAGCAACACCATACTGCCGCTATGCGGGATTAAATCGGCTACCGCATTCATGCCCGCCCCACAATAATAGACACATTATTGCCGCCAAAGGCGAACGAATTGCTTTGACAGGTGTTGATCCTGCGCCCCAATATTCCGCCTTTTTTTACCCAATTTAACGCAGACAATGCAGTATCCGCCTCGTCATCGTTGATATTGGGAATCAGCGCGCCTTGATCATCGTCATGGTTCAGCAACAGCCAGCAAAAAGCCAATTCCAACGCAGCGGCGGCACCCAGCGCATGACCGCTCATGCCTTTGCTGGAACTGGCCGCGACCGCTTTTCCGAACAGCGCATTAACCGCCTTGCTTTCCATCGCATCATTCAATGGTGTGGCGGTGCCGTGCAAATTCAGATAATCGATTTCAGCCGGTGTTTTGCCTGCATCGTCCAGCGCAAGCTGCATGGCTTTGATGACATCAGTTGCATCCGGGTCGGGCGCGGCAAAATGGTAGGCATCGCTGCTTGCGCCTATGCCGTGCAATATCACCGGCCCCGATTCTTTGCTCAATACGAACAGGCTGGCCGCTTCGCCGATATTAATGCCGTCGCGGTGCAGGCCGAACGGCTTGCACAAGCCGCTGCTGATCGATTCCAATGCGGCAAAGCCATTAATGGTCAAGCCGCATAAACTGTCCGCCCCGCCCACGATGACCGCATCACACAAGTCCAAGCTGATTAAACGCCGCGCCGAGGCAAACGCTTTGCCGCTGGAAGAACAGGCGGTAGAAATTGTGTAGACCGGGCCGCCCACACCCAGAAAATCGGCCAAAAAATCCGCCCCCGCACCCATTTGCTGCTGCTTATAATGAAACTGCTCCGGCAGTACGCCGTGACCCGCCCAATAAGCCAACGCCAACTCGGTATTGCGCACTCCAGACGTGCTGGTACCCAGCACAATGCCGATACGGTCTGCACCGAAACGGGCGATCATCTCGCTGACCGTGGTTTCAATTTGGCTTAATGCCGCCAGCAATAAGCGATTATTTCGGCAATTATAAATACGGTAACACTGCCCAATCTCAGGAAGCTCGGCAACCACAGCGCCGACCTTACAGCCGGTTCCAAACGCGTTTGTTGCCACCAAGCCCGACCGGTCACCGGCCAGCAGGCGGGGTAAAACCTCGGCCTTGCTATTGCCAAGCGCGCACAACAGGCCTAAGTCATTCAGGTAATAGGTCATAACTTATCGTTGTAATATTCAAACGGTAATTGTACTGGAGATTGACCAATTCGACGGCTTTAGGCCAATCGGTCTCGGCGGATAAATAAGTAATTTCAGCGTGTTTTTTACCATCGACAGTTAAAATGCGTTTGCCCTGCCCGCTTTCCAAATGCCACCCGGCCGGGAGATTTTTTTGCAGCTCGGCAAGTGGCCAAAAAGTCAGTTGCAGGTCGCCAAGAATAAACGCCGGATTGACCGCGTCCGGCAACAACGGGCTTTTGTCCGACACCACAGTGTTGCCGTCGTAAGTCAAATTAAACAGACTCAAACCGGAAAGACTAAGCCCCGCCATCGCGATATGCTGCGCATCCAGTTCCAGAACCGCCAACAGCGTTTCTTCCCTATCCGCCCACACCGCATTGATTTGCTGCACAATGCGCCTGGCCGGGGCTAACGGTTGCGCGAGCGGCATCAATTCAGGTTTGGCGGCGGGTTTTGGCGGCATCAGCGCACAGCCGGAAACCAGCCAAATACCGATTAAAACCTTTATCGGCATAACTCAACCAACGTGTCCAACCGCGAACGGGCATTTTTAACATAAGGATTATTTTCATCCCAGGCATAACCGGCCAAAATAGAACTGATCATCGCCTTAACCTCGGCTTGCTGCTTTGAGTGAAAAATCACATCCTGAAAACGGCCGTCATACCAGGCATCGACAAACACCCGAAAAGTATCGACGCCGCGCTGCAACGGTTCGGCATAATCCCGCTGCCAATCCACGGCTTCATGGTTAAATTGCCTGCCCAACACATCCGCCGCCAAACTGGCCGATTTCATCGCAATGGTCACGCCGGATGAAAACACCGGGTCTAAAAATTCACCGGCATTGCCCAACAAGGCATAGCCTTTGCCATGCAAGCTTTTCACATTGGCGGAATAACCGGTGATGGTGTTAATAAGCTCATCAAATACAGCATTCTGAAGCAACTCGCTTAAACTGGGGTCTTGATGAATAATGTCCTGTAAAGCCTGATCGTTAATGTCCCAGCCTTGAAAAAATTCAGGTTCCGCCACCACGCCGACGCTGCTGCGCCCATTGCTGAACGGAATCAGCCAATACCAGACATCTTTATGCTGAGGATGCACCGTAATCCGAATTTTGTTGCGGTCGAATGAGCCCGCGCTGATCCGGTCTTCAATATGACCGAACAAGGCTTGCCGAACCGGAAAACCCGACGGCGATTCCAAATCCAGCAACTTAGGCAAAATACGCCCGAAACCGCTGGCATCGAGCACAAAATCGGCACGGTAGCTGATCACCTCTCCCAGATTGTTGCGCACCGTCAGCTCCGGCCTGTCGATGGAAAAATCAGCCTCCATTACGTCCATCTGCCACTGTATGTCCACGCCAATACGCACCGCTTCATCGGCCAGCAGCTTGTCGAAGCGGCCGCGCTGCACCTGAAACGTGGTGCCGATGCCGGGACTGAATTTGTCCTCAAAAGAAAACTCGGTTCTCAAGTCCCGGTAAGCGAAAGATGCGCCGTTTTTATACTGGAACCCGGCATTAACCAGCGCGTCCAGCATCCCGGCCTGTTTAATAAATTCCATACATTGCGGCAACAGGCTTTCGCCGATGCTAAAACGCGGAAACAGCTGCCGTTCCAGAATAGTCACCTGGAAGCCCTGATTTTGCAGCAATGCCCCGGCAATGCTGCCGGACGGCCCGGCACCGATGATGATAATGTCGCCTTTGTTATTTGTCATAGTGATTTTTTATAGCCTTTAAACCCAACCAAGGGCGCGCACAGCAGCGCCGTTACAATGCCAACCGCCACGGTAAAACCGAAAGCATGCACGATTTCAGTGGAACTGGTCGCCAGCAAACCGAACGCCAGCAAAGTGGTTAATGCCGACAGCGTGACCCCCAGCGAAGTGCCGACACGCCGGTCACCGGCAATAAAAAAGAACAAGCCGTAATCGACGCCGATGCCCAATACCAGCAACAACGCAAACAGGTTAAACAGGCTGAACAACTGCCCGAACCAGCCTATCATCGCCAGCGCTGCCGCCAGCGCCGCAACCGGCACCGACATAATGACCAGACTGCCCCGCCAACCGAATTTAAACGCCAATCCCGCCAAAGCCAGCGCAAAAGCCAGAACCAACAAGCCGCTGGCCCGGATCCGGTAACGCGCAAACAATGACGACAAAGACCCGGCTTGATCCACCCAAATGACGCCCGGCAAATCCTGCACTGCCGCCAAGGCGGCGGCATCGCTGATACCAATTAAGGCCACCGTGCTTTGGCAACGGCCATCGCCACAACCCAGCCACAACTGCTGTTTGCTTTCGTCGGCGCTCGCCAGCCATTCCGGCAAAGTCAGTGCATTGCCCTCCGCCTCGGCAAACTGTTTAAGCGCAGTTTTAACCGCCATTTTCTCAAAACCGAGATCATCCATATAGCGTTCGAGCAGGCCCGAATCAACCAACTGCCGCTTGACCAGCCGATAATTTTGTTGCTGCCTGTTGTCATCGGGCCAATAACGGCTCAAGCCCTGATAATCAGCGAGCGCTTTTTGCTGTTTTAGCGCGTCCAGGCGCTGCAACAGCCGTTGTTCGTTTTGATACCAGTCGGCCTGATTTTGCCCCGACACCAGAAAAAACGGGTTGTCAGGGCTCATCGGAAACAACTGCCGGATTTTATCGGCACTGCGGATTAACTCAGCCGGTGGCGACTGCAACAAACGCACATCATCCTGCGGCGTCAACATCCACAGACCGCCCAGCACCCACACCACAGCCGCCAAAGCCAACCCGCGTTTATGACGGAGCAACCAGACCGGCCAATGTTGTTGCCAATAGCCGGTCACCTTCAATAACAGCGGTTGATGCATCGGCCTGAATCCAACCAGCAACAACGGGAACACTAACACCACCGTCAACCAGGCGACACTCAGGCCGATAGCGGAAAACACCGCGACCTGCTGCAAACCGGGAAACGGTGAAAACCCCAGGCCGCCATAGCATAACAGCGTGGTAAGCAGCCCCAAACTGATGCCGGGCATAATAAAGCGCAAACCCTGCTGCGGCAGCCAGGCCGTGTCGCCAAAACTGTCGCAAAAAAAATGCAGCGCATAATCAATGGCAACGCCCATTAAACTCGCGCCAAACACCAGCGTCAGTATATGGATTTTATCGAAACACAAAATACTCAGCACCAAAGCGGCAAACAGACCGCTGCCCAGCGCCAGCAACGCCAATAACAACGGCCTGAAACTGCGAAAAGTCGTCAACAATAACAGCACAATGCCAAGGCTCGAACCCAGGCCCACCGTGGATATTTCCTGTTTGGCCGATTGCGCGCCCTGCGCGGTAAACAGCGCCATGCCGGAAACCAGCAACTCGCCGCCCTGCGCCCGCACCTGCCCGCTTGCCGTATTCACAAGCTGCAACAAACCATCCAGCTTATCCAGCTGCAAACGCTCATCATGCAAATCGGCCAATAACAGCGCCCAAAACTGCTGCCGGTCGGACACCACCACAATGCCCTGTTCCAGATTCAACTTGATCGGGTTTTGCGCACTGAAATAACGGCCAAATAACAGGGCCGGATCGCGCTCCAAATCGGCGGCCTGCATCTGCCCAAGCGGGCTGCTCAGTATTTCCAGATTTTGCCGGATGAAGTCTTCGGGATTTTTAGTTAGCATCGCCTGGGTCTGCGCATCCAACAGCTGATAACGATACCGAAATAAGTGCTGATATTGCTCGATATAGCGCTGCTGCGGAAACTCCAGCAGCACCGTGTCAAACAGCGGGCTTTGCTGCAATTGCCGTTTAAGGTTTTGCGCATGGCTAATGGCTTCTGCGGACGTTGCCGCCCCGGCCAGCCAGATCATTTTCCGGTTCAGCAGCTGACTATGCTGCCGCGTGGCGTTGGCGATATCCGGCTGCTGTTCGCTGACCGGCAACAGCGCCAAAAAGCCGGTTTCCAGCCAGTCTTTAGTCAAGGCTTGGCTGCCGAGAATGCCGATAATCAGCATCCCCAGCAACCAAAACCCAGCGTTTAACTTAGCGCGATAAACGGGCAAAATCGGCTTCCTGTTCGGCGCTTAACTGTTGCGGGTGGCTGATGTTGGCGAAACTGATCGAAGTGATATTGCCGCCGGTTTCGCGTATCTCCAGCTGGCGCAATTCGGTGTCGCCCGACAACTGCAAAGTGCTGATAATTTTTTGTAGCATTTCGTCTTTGGGCGTTAAAACCAGTTGCCAGGACGTTTTTTGCTCGCTTGCCGTTATCGTAAAACCCTCGCCAAGTGCCGCCAAATCGCCGCCCAACATCGCCTTAAACACCTTGCCGAAAGCCGCCGGAAGCGCTTGCTCGCCTTGCCCGGTCACTAATTTCGACTCACTGACCAACAGCAGGGACACCACCGGCGTCAGGGTCTTCCAGATAACGCCTTTACTTTGGTGATAAGTAAACGTGCCTGTGGCTATAAGCGGTTTGCGCAAAACCTTCAGCTGTTTTTGCTGATGGAAGTCGCCCTGGGTGATGTCTGTTTTTATCAGGCGGGCGGCGATCCCAGCCAATACGTCTTCATTTGCGAAGCCTTGATTGAACAGCAGTAAATACAACAACAGCGCTTTTATCAACATCAAGCCGCCTCCAAACCGAGTTTTTCAAACAACACAGCAGGCGACACAAAACACATTTCCCGTGTTGCCATATCGACAGCCACCTGAATACTATGGCCTTTAGTCAGCCTTAAGCCCGACTGTTTATCGGTAATCAAATAATTTATTTTCAGACGGTTTTCCCATTCGACGATATGTGCCGTCACCGTAATGACCTGCCCGAACACCGCAGGTCGCGCATAGCGGATTCTTAAATCAATCACCGGCCACGCAAAACCCGAGTCGCGCATTTGCGGATAGTTGTAATCGATTTTGTCCAGCAGCGCGCAACGGGCGATTTCAAAATACTTGGCATAATGCCCATGCCAAACCACTTCCATCATATCAACATCATGGAAAGGGACTTGCAGATCGATTTCAGTTTGATGAAGCATGATTATCCCGTTCCCACCCGTTGCGCCCATTGTTATATAAAAGTGTTGTCATCATGAACACAGGTTAATTTAAACAAAATGGATAATGCGGCATTCTAACCGACTTTGATTCAGCAAGCCGAAATTAGCTTTAAAAGTCTGTTGCTTTTGTTTGTGCCGCTTGTGGTGCTGTGTTATAAAAGCAGGCGATTTCGGTAAGAGGCTCATCACGCCCATTTCGGGGGGGGGCAACTGTACTGGATATTTTGAGTATGTACCCCGTTGCAATGTTTGATGATGGTGTCGAGTTATATCTAAGCCATAAAACGTTTCGGACGGGGCAACATGCCCCGTCCGGCTCGAAGTAATAGCTTATTAGTTGTTTAGTCATCTGAGGCACTATGGAACTACAAATCATCCTTAACACAATTGCAAACGATGTATTACGGAGGCAAGCCGACTGTGACTACATTTCTGCTCGTGCTAACTACAAAATGCAATTAAGACAGCAATTTCTATGGTCGGCACTACAAGCAGTTGAAAAATACTTAAAGGCAATCCTCCTATTCAATGGGAAAAGTTCTATATATTTTATACCACCAGAAAATAAAGCTGCATGGTTAGCCACTTGCGTACATGATCGTAATGACGCCGCCGCCGAAGTAAATAGTATTGCTGGAAGCAAGAAAAAATTAAAATTCACTCACAAGCTTGATGCGCTCTATGCAGAAGTAAAAACAATTACTCCCTTAAGATTTGACATCAGCCCTGAAGGAGAAGAATTTCTTACATACCTACATAAACAAGGCAATAACAGGTATATCAGTACCTCGGCATATATGGAACGAGACGCCATCCATCAATTAGATGCTTTAGTTTGGGAAATTCGACGTTACTGCCAGTATATTCCAGATCGCGAAAGTGGTAGTTAGACTGTTACGCCCAACATGTATGAATCATTCATCCAAGATATTACCAACCCTTCTCACAAAAAAAATCCGCAATTATTTAGACTAATGGCAGGCAACACAGACCACCTAAAAGATGTGATCGAAAGAAAACCAAGAGACCCGGCTCGTAAAGCACTTGTATGGATGAATATTTGTTATGGAAAAAGGAGTCGCCGTCAACTTACTCACGATAGCCATAGTTCTGTTGAAATCCCACCCAATGAACGTGAATGGCCAGGCGTGAACTGGGAAATAATTAAAAAGTACGTTCAAATTCCATGATGCACTCTTCAGCTTTACAACATTTAAACGCTGTAAGGTGGATTCGCCGCAAGACGGGGTCATGCAAAGACGGGGTCAGCCGCGTAGGTCGGGTTAGCGATAGCGTAACCCGACATTTTGCGCGAATGTGTCGGGTTACGGCTAGCGCCTAACCCGACCTACATGGCTATCTTAAGCGCTGTCGTCAACAAACGCGCCTTAGGCATGAACATCAACGAAGGAGCTTACAGAATGCGGCAGCGGAATATGCTGGCCTTCTTCTTTAAGCCCTTCAATGTGAAATTCGATAGCTTCTTGAATAAGTTGCAAAGCCTCTTGCTCTGACTCGCCTACGGCTATGCAACCGGGGAGATCGGGGACATAGGCGCCAAAGCTTGTTGGACCTTCTTCAATAACAACCATATACCGCATATAAACCTCTATTATTTAAGTCCTACTTGTTTCAAAACGCTGATAAGCGTTCCAGGCGGAACATCTACGCTGAATTTTCCAGCAACAGTGACCGTACCGAATTTGACCGGATGATGGAACTGACGATGGCTTCCTTTGCCGTACTTGCTGCCAACCATCCAACTCAATTATTGCGATAAGGTCTTTAATTTTCATGTTGCGAGTTTAACACGGATTTTTCTTGATACTTATCAGGGGAATATGTCTGACGTATCAAACGTAAACGCCCTAACCTTGCCAACCAAAACTTCCATTCCCGCAACCTTCAAATCTCCCAGCAAAACCGCCATCAACCGATCATCCTCAAGCTGCAACAACGCCACAAACAAAGCCCGCTCCTGCTGATCCGCTGCCAAATACCCCGTTTCTAAATACCGGTTCAACAGCTTATCCAGTTCTTTAGTCCCGCGCCGGCATTGCCACTTTAATCGCGCCAGTTCGTCCATTAGCCCAATTTTCTCTGCACCAGCATTTTCTTGGTTTCGGCAATGGCTTTGGCCGGGTTTAAGCCTTTGGGGCAGGTGTCGGTGCAGTTCATAATGGTGTGGCAACGGTACAATTTAAACGGGTCTTCCAGTTCGTCGAGCCGTTCGCCGGTGCTTTCGTCGCGGCTGTCGACCAGCCAGCGGTAGGCTTGCAGCAGGATGGCAGGGCCTAAATAACGCTCGCTGTTCCACCAATAACTGGGGCAACTGGTTGAGCAACAGGCGCACAATACGCAGTCGTATAAACCGTCGAGTTTTTCCCGGTCTTCTTTGCTTTGCAGGCGTTCGGAATCAGCTGGCGCTGGGGTTTGGGTTTCTATCCACGGCTTGATCGAGGCGTATTGCGCGTAGAAATGGGTCAAATCGGGCACCAGGTCTTTGACGACTTGCAAATGCGGCAAGGGGTAGATTTTGATGGTGCCGGAATAGGAATCAATGGCTTTGGTGCAGGCCAGCGAGTTTTTGCCGTTAATGGTCATCGCGCAGGAGCCGCACACGCCTTCGCGGCAGGAACGCCGAAAGGTCAAGCTGCTGTCAATTTCGTTTTTGATTTTCAATATCGCGTCCAGCACCATCGGGCCGCAGCTGTCCATATCCAGCTCAAACGCATCGATGCGCGGGTTTTCGCCAGATTCGGGAAAGACAGGGTCAGAAAGACAGGGTCAGGTCTTGCATTGTGCATTTTTTAGGTAGCGTGTGATAAAGTATTAATCTTGCTTTATACTTGCCCTACCACAGTACATTTTGGAAATATATAAATATGCCTTCTATTACTCTTAAAGCACATTATGATGGTCAACGTATTTTACTTGATGAACCTTTTAATTTACCTGTAAATGCTTCTTTAATGATAACGGTATTGCCGAGTGCTAATAACGAAAATGATTCGTGGCTCAATATCGCTATAAATGGATTATCTGACGCTTATTCAGATAATGAACCTGAATATTTATTAGAAAGCATTAAGCGATGATAGAAGCTGATATTGCTTTAACTTCTATTCCACAGGCTAATGGTTTAATAAAAAATCGCCCTGTTGTTCTGCTTCGACAAATGCCTGGCTTTGGCGACTTTTTGGTTTGTGGTATTAGCACCCAGCTTCATCAGGAAATCAAAGGATTTGATGACAAGATTTGCTTAGCTGATACGGACTTTTCCGACAGCGGTCTAAAAGCACCTTCTATTATCAGGCTTGGTTTTCTGGCGGTACTTCCGCTTCGTAATATTCTTGGCACAATCGGTTTTATTTCTACTGAACGTCATCATCTATTGCTAAGCCGCTTGTGTAAGCATCTTGAGATTAAAACGCTGTAAGGTGATGATATGGACTCCTCACTCACCCTGGCGCAGTATAAAATGCACCGGCAATTTTAAACGGCGTAATGAGGAGTCCGACATGAACAATAGCGTAATTGGTTTAGACATAGCAAAACATATTTTCCACCTGTTTACCTTGGGAGTTGATGGAAAAATGCTAAAAAAGAAACTCAAACGCAATGAATTACTGACGTATTTTGCCAACTATCCAGCCAGTATTATTGGCATGGAAGCGTGTGGAAGCGCTCATCATTGGGCCAGAGAGCTAACTAAGCTCGGTCATGAAGTTATCTTGCTCAATGCGCGCTATGTTAAAAACTTTGTCGTTGGCAATAAAAACGATTTTAACGATGCGGCCGCCATCTATGACGCGGTCACCCGTCCGAACAAACGCGTGGTAGCGATAAAAACCGTTGCCCAGCAAGACATACAACTGGTTCATTCTATTCGCAAAGAGCTGGTTGATAAACGCACGGCGCTGGTCAACCAAACGCGAGGCTTGCTGAGTGAACGAGGCATTATTATCAACAAAGGCATTGCGCAAGTTAGGCAGCAATTACCGTTGATCTTGGAAGACGCTGAAAACGGCCTGACCGACTTAAGCCGCGAACTGTTTGCCGAGCAATATGAAAAAATAAAGGCGCTTGATAAAGAGATCAAAGACCAGGATCTGCGGATAAACCGCCTGTGCAACGCCAACGAACTTAGCAAACGTTTTCTTGATGTGCCCGGCGTTGGGCCGCTGACGGCAACGATTGTGGCGGCCGATATGGGTGATACCGGCAAGGGCTATGAAAGCAGTCGGGATTACGCCGCCAGTTTAGGCGTGGTACCCAGACAGCACAGTAGCGGGGATAAACAGGTTTATCTGGGCATCAGTAAGCGAGGGAACCGCTATATACGCACCTTACTGATACATGGGGCGCGGTCTGTATTAAAAAACTGTGCGAAAAAAACCGACAAGCTGAGCTTATGGCTACAAGCCTTAGTGGCACGGCGCGGTTTTAATAAAGCCGCCGTTGCACTCGCCAATAAAAATGCGCGGATATTATGGGCGATGGCGAACAAAAACAAAGACTATGAAGCGTTGGCTGCCTAAACCATGAAAAAAACCGGGTTATCCACAGACTTTTAAGGCTACCAACTTAAGACGGGACATCCAGTAACTTCAATGAGTTAGAATTCAGTCGCTCACGGCCTTTTCGAGGCAAGGGTAACTCCCCCATCTTATCAAGCACCCATAAAAATAGGTCTGGAAAGTCAGTATTAAACAAC
>JAUXXQ010000133.1 GCA_030684815.1 Methylobacter sp.
GCCGGTGATAATGGGGGGGATGAAGCTGTCAGAAGGGATTGCATGGCCGACCGACAGAAAACCTTCTACCCAGGGATTGTTGGGGCCTGATGTGGCGCCAAATAATGAAATCAACGGATTTCTGTCACGGAAATCACGGACCGCATTAATATTGATCTCACCCTCCGGCCCCGATGTGCTGACACCGCCAATGGTTAACAGCCTATGAAGTTCAAGGCCCCATTTTGAGCCCGGCATCAGATCGAATACCACATTACGGCACGCACGGCGCAGTCCCCCACGGATACTGGACGCGGGGAAATAGGGGACGTAAACTAATTTATTGACCTGCTCACCGTCGACGACTTCAAAAAACTTTGCCATTCTTGGTAGTCTCGCGGTTTTGCCATCACCCTGAACATATTTTTCAGAGGTGTTTTTTTCGTATTCAGGTGCGATGGGCGCAACTGCGAACATGCTTGATGAGTCTGCCTTGATGCAGCCATTCATGACAACGGTATATTTTTCCATGTGTATTGTCTCGCTTACTGGTTGATTATTTTTAACATGCCAAAGCCCAACCCCTTGTGGCGGCCAATGCCATTTACGAGCGCTTGGGCAAAAAGGTCGCTGTCGGTCACTTTTAGGGCACCTGAAAAATGGGCCCGGTTTAAAAAGAACCGTGGCTTACCGGGCTTTGCAATAAGGGATGCCTCGGAATCGACATTAAGGGATTCAGGTTGGACATCGAACCCATTGGCCGCACATCGTGTGTTTATCCATTGCAGAAGTTCGTCACGCGTCACGCAGGGGAATTCTTTTTTATCGCGGCGAATGACCGAGGCGGCGGCGCCCAGTGTAAATTCAAGGGTTGAGCCAACTTCATGGTGGGTTTGGATAACCCGTGCGCTGCCGGGAAGATAGTTGGATAACGCCCTGACAGTAATGAACGCGCCCCTATTAAAGGGCAGCGGCATGTAGTCATGGTGGAAATGCCTGGATTGGGTGGGTGACTGGCCGACAACAGACCAAGCGGTTTGATGCGCTTGATAGGCGTCCCCGACGGAACCGGCCAAAAACCTTATTTCCGAAATTGTATGCTCAGTATTTTGCATAGGCGCACGCATTTATCCATTTATAGTCCAAGGTGTCGGCCAACGGCAGTGACCGGATGATTTCAGTGATGCCA
>JAUXXQ010000146.1 GCA_030684815.1 Methylobacter sp.
CGTGCGGATGCCATCCATAAATTCAGCAATAAAATAGTCAAAGAAAACAGTTTTATCGTCGTTGGCAACGTCAGCGCGTCCGGCCTTGCAAAAACTAACATGGCGAAGTCCGTTTTAGATGCAGGTTGGACGCTGTTAAAAACACAACTTGAATATAAGTCGATAGCGACGCAAGGCGTGTTCATAGAAGTCAACGAAGCATACAGTACCCAAGCTTGTTCGTGTTGCGGGAGCGTTTCCGCCAACAGTCCGAAAGGTAGGGCAGGACTTGGAATAAGAGAATGGGGTGTCCTGACTGTGGGACAAGGCACGATAGAGATATTAACGCCGCCAAAAACATTCTCCGATTGGGACATCAATCGCTAGCTGTAGGAATCCCTGTCCTTTAGGGCGGGGAGGATGTCAAAAAACGGCGTTATCAGCTACCTTTAATAAGGTTTACTATCTTGACTTAAGGAACGCCCATGATTAACTCTTTTTCTTCCATACTGTCCCTTCCCCAATGGTGCATAATTTTCGCCCTCGTTACCGCTGTCGCCGCTATTTTATACGGCCTGCTTGTACTGCAATGGGTCAAAAAACAACCGACCGGCAACCCGCAAATGCAGGCAATCGCCTTCGCTATCCAGGAAGGTGCTGAGGCTTATCTGTCCCGGCAATACCAAATTATCGCCGGTGTCGGCACCGCGCTGTTATTGCTGATCGGCTTTTTACTGAACTGGGAAACCGCCGGGGGGTTCGCCGTCGGCGCGCTGTGTTCGGCATTCACCGGTTTTGTCGGTATGCACAGCTCAGTCCGCGCCAATGTGCGCACTGCCGAAGCCGCACACGGCGGTGCGCACATTGCCTTTTTGCTGGCATTCAGAGGCGGCTCCATCACCGGCATGCTGGTGGTGGGACTCGGCCTGTTGGCCGTGAGCGGTTATTACAGCATCTTGCTGTGGCTGGACGTGCCCGAACCTTTACATGCCATGCTTGGCGTGGCGTTCGGCGCGTCATTAATCGCCATCTTTGCCCGGCTCGGCGGCGGCATTTTTACCAAAGGTGCAGATGTCGGCGCTGATATTGTCGGTAAAGTCGAGGCGGGCATTCCCGAAGACGACCCGAGAAATCCGGCGGTCATTGCCGATAATGTCGGCGATAACGTCGGCGATTGCGCCGGTATGGCGGCGGATTTGTTTGAATCCTACGCCGTATCGCTGATTGCCACCATGCTACTGGCCAGCCTACTGATTAGCGGCGACAATCAAAACAGTCTGGTGTATCCGCTGGCTCTGGGCGGCATCTCGATTTTGACCACGATGATCGGCATTTTTTTCATCAAAGTGGGCGAAAACGGCAACATCATGCTGACCTTATACAAAGGCGTCCTTATTGCCACCATGCTGGCGATAATGCTGTTCTATCCGACCACACTGTGGCTGCTGGGCGACACCTTGATCATCAATGACATCCCCACGCCCTCGGTCAACCTGTTTTATTCGACCGTTATCGGCCTGGTGTTGATGGTAACCTTGATGTTTGTGACGGAATATTACACCTCCAGCGCTTACGCACCAGTGCAAGGTATAGCCAAAGCCTCCGCCACCGGCGACGGCACCAATGTAATTGCCGGATTAAGCCTGTCGATGAAAGCGACTGCCGCACCGGTCATTTTGATTTGCGTTGCCATGTGGGCAAGCTACCAACTGGCTGGACTGTTCGGTATCGCGATAGCCGCAACCGGCATGTTGTCCTTAACCGGCATTATCGTGGCCATGGATGCTTACGGCCCGATTACCGACAATGCGGGCGGCATTGCGGAAATGGCCGATATGCCCGAACACATCCGCAAAACCACAGACAGGCTGGACGCCCTAGGCAACACCACCAAAGCCGTGACCAAAGGCTTTGCCATGGGTTCCGCTGGCTTAGCCGCACTGGTGTTGTTTTCCAATTACACCAGCAAACTGGGCGATCTGGTGTGCGACCTGTCCGACATCCACGTCATTATCGGCCTGCTGCTCGGCGCACTGATCCCTTACCTGTTCGGTGCCCTGGCGATGGAAGCGGTGGGTGTTGCCGCCGGGGATATTGTCAACGAAGTCCGCCGCCAGTTTAAGGAAATCCCCGGCATCATGGACTACAGCGCCAAACCCGATTATTCAAAGGCGGTGGACATATTGACCCTATCCGCAATCAAAAAAATGCTGGTGCCATCGTTATTGCCGGTTTCGATACCGGTCATCGTCGGCTTTAGCTTGGGGAAAACCGCCTTGGGCGGCGTGTTGATAGGCGCGATTATTTCCGGCCTGTTTCTCGCCATTTCTATGTCCATTGGCGGCGGCGCCTGGGATAACGCAAAAAAATACATTGAAGAAGGTCATTACGGCGGCAAAGGTTCGCTCGCACATAAAGCCGCCATCACCGGCGACACCGTCGGCGACCCTTACAAGGACACTGCGGGCCCCGCCATCAACATCATTATCAAAATGGTCAACACCGTTGCGCTGTTAATTGCGCCGTTACTGTAAATGCAACATAAAAACCGTGGGAGCTATTGTCACCAATGCCAGAAATTTAAAACGCAACTCTTCAGAAACCCTTAGACATGCTGAGCTAGGAGTTTGACGGACTTATAACTAATTGAATAATAATATTTTTAGTTTTATTGGTTACCGGATTTTACGCTAATTACACAACCTTGACGTTAGTATTAGCGGATTTTGTATGCCGCCAATATATAACTGATTGTTTTAAATCGTTTTATAAGACTGACAGACTCCTAGAGCCGGTATTGATTTTAAAAGGCAATCAACCGAATGCACTGTTGTTAAATTTAAAAAGTTCGCTCGGGGAACTGGGCGAACAAATAAAACCCGCTTTGGCAGCGAGTTTATTTAAAGACAGGGTGTTGTCACTAGGGGCGGCGCAAATCAGCGGTTTAAGTCTGTCTGAATTTATTGATCATTTAACCCAGTTGGATTGATTTGGTGGTGCCGGATCAACAAACGCCTAAGGAATTGGACGCTCTTGATTTATGGCTATTGCAATAGCCGATGCAGGCCCCTTAATCGCGCTGACTAAAATCAACCCGTTATATTTATTGCCTGCGCTTTTTACTGAATACGGCATTTTAAACCAAGCTACTTACATCAAATCCGACCACGCTGCGCGTTTCCTTGCTAAATTCCACGCCGATTAAATGAATCACTTGCTTGAGATGTTGATATTTTTGTGCGTAATTTTTGGCAATCAGCTGTTCAAGCGCTTTGCCGTTCGGCACCAGTTCGACCACTTTGAATTCAAATAAATAAATAGTGTCGTTAAACTTCACCGTCATATCAATGCGCCCAAAATTGGTCACGTCTTCCAAAATAATGTCCAAACCCAGCGCGGCAAAATAGGAATAAAACACGCTGGCGTAATAGCCTTCGTATTGCGCAATCGGGTTGTTTCGGTACCAATCGTTGGGAATGCTGGCGAAAAAAGAGCTGAATAAATTTTGCATGTCTGAAAAATTATTCGTTTTCAGAATATCTAACAGTATTAAGCGGTTTTTAAAAGCGGCTTGGCCATCAACCACATAAGCATTTAACAATGCACTGTTTAGGCTGGATTGCACTTCATGATTGGGATAGCCCAGGGTATAAACCCAATAACCTGTAATCGGCTCTTCAACATTTGAAATCGTTAAATAACCTGCTTGAAATAATAGCGCTTCCGTAGCGATTTGTTCTACGTCAAAGGCAGAAAGCAGCTCTAAACTGGTTTGTGTTTTAGCTAAATTTGGCGAGAAAAAACCGCGCTCAATCAGCAAATCAATCAAAAAAGTGGGCGAGCCGGTTTCAAACCAGTGGGCTTTAAATTGCCGTTCTTTAAACAGCAGCAATACATCAAACGGGTTATAAACCGATTGCCCTGTCCAGTTATAACCGTTGTACCACTGGCGAATTTGTTCGCGGTTTAATCCGTCGAGTTCAGGCGCAAAAACCGTATCAATGTCTTCATCGGTATAACCGCAAAGCGCAGAATAGTCGGCGCTTATTGTAATGTCGCGTAAGTTATTCAATCCTGAAAATAAACTCACTTTGCTAAATTTTGACACGCCGGTGAGCATGGCAAATTTAACGTGTGCGTCGCAATCTTTAATGACCGAATACAAATTCCGCAATCCGTCCCGAATTTCACGCGCGACTTGCGGATTGGCGAGGTTATCCAGAATCGGTTTGTCGTATTCATCGACTAAAATCACCACGCGTTGACCGGTTTTTTCGTGCGCGCCGCGAATGAGTTCAGCAAAGCGGGCTTGCTGTGACTGCTCGGTACAGGCAATGCCTAATGATTTTTGGGCAATGTTCAATAATTCTTGAGTTTTATCGTCCAAGTCGGCGCTATTTCGCATCACACCGCCGCCAAAACTGAGTCGAATGACCGGGTATTTAATCGACCAATCCCATTGATCGTGAATGAATAAACCTTTGAAAAGCGGCTCATTGCCTGCGAATAATTCGCCCAGCGTATCGATTAATAAACTTTTGCCAAAACGCCTTGGGCGCGAGAGAAAATAATGGCTGCCATCGGCAATTAATTGTGCAATTAATTGCGTTTTATCAACGTAGTAATGGTTGTCTTCGCGGATTTTGGCGAAGGTTTGAATGCCAATGGGGAGTTTTTTTCGCTTCATGTTTATACCTGCTGAATTAACCAAACAGACCTTCACGCCGAAAATTCAAGCTCATAACCGGTCACTTTGCGGATATTAATAACGCCGGTATCCAACAACAAATACTGGCCTTTAATACCGTGCAAGACCCCCGACACTTCGGGATTTTTATCGAGGTTAAACGACTTGATTTTGACCGGGTAGCTGTCCACCGGAAAATGAATGTCAACCACGGACTCATCGGCCAAAAACTCAAGCGCCTGCGGCTCAAAACGCTGGGCGATGTCGGCCAGCTCAGCCTGGCAAAGTGCCATCAGGTCGTCCCGTTTTGCCGCCAAATCAACCGCTTCTGCCTTGCTTTTTAGCATCTGCTGCCAGCTGGTTTTGTCGCTGACATGTTTGGCAATGGCGACTTCAATCAGGCCGGACAGATAACGCGACTGCACTTTAAAAATGGGCAGAGCCTGCACCGCGCCCTGATCTATCCAGCGCGTTGGTATTTGCGTCTGCCGGGTGATGCCGACTTTAATTCCGCTGGAATTGGCCAAATAAACGATATGCGGCTGAAAACAAAACTCCTCGCCCCACGCCGGTTCGCGGCAGGTGCCTGCGGCAAAATGGCAGGTTTCCGGTTTCATGATGCATAAATCGCATTGCGCCAGGGAACTAAAGCAAGGATAGCAATAGCCCTGATTAAAACTTTTTTTAATCGCCCTGTTACAGTGTATGCAGGTGATTTTGCCTGTGTACACCAGCTTGATCGGTTTGCCGATCAGCGGGTTTAACGCGACTAATTGATCGCCTATCGGCAATTCATATTGAACCGGCTGTAACGGATCGGCGGCCAGTTGGCTGCGCATTTTTTTTACTTGTCCCTGCACGGGGATACTCCTAAATTAAAGATAACCGTCGGTATTTTTTAGCAGCCAGCGCTCGGTTTGAGAAGCTAACAATTCTTTTTTCCAAAACGGCGCCCTCGATTTTAACGCTTCCATAATGTAGCGGCTGGCATCGAAAGCATCGCCCCGGTGCGAAGTCCAGACCGCAACCAGCACAATCGGCTCGTTGGGCAGTATGTCGCCGACCCGATGCACTATCAGGGCATCAAGAACCGGCCATTGCTGCATGGCTTCGGCGACAATTTTTTCCAGCTGTTTTTCGGTCATGCCGGGATAATGCTCCAGCGTCATGCCTTGAATGTCATCGCCGTCATTAAAATCGCGCATTGTGCCGATAAAAATGCTGGTTGCGCCAAATTTGCCTGCCATGCTGATTGCCGATTGCTGATAGGCCTGAACTTCGTGCCAAGGCTCGAAAGGCTCGGCGCAGATTTTTATGCGCATGATCAGCCCCCGGTTACCGGCGGAAAAAAGGCCACTTCATCGCCGTCTTCAACCGCATCAGTTAATGCGACATAATCCATATTCACCGCCGCCAAGGTGTTATCCGGCATGGTTTTGTCAGGATTGGCAACGCGCCAAACATCGGCGACCGTCAGCAAACCGGTAATTTCCAAGCACTGTTCCGAGCGGCCAACGCTCTCTTTCAAGCTGGCAAAGTAACGCACCTTAATTGACATAATCACCACTCAGTAAAAAAATGAACCTTGAACCTTTGTTATAATGCGTAAAGCCTTTTTTCCCTGATAATTTTACAGAAAATGACTGCATTAACCCATTTTAATCAATCCGGCGAAGCGCACATGGTCGATGTCGGCGAAAAAGCCATCACCCAGCGCACCGCCGTCACTGAAGGCTATATTGAAATGCAGCCGTCTACGCTCAAATTAATCATCGACGGCGGCCACAAAAAAGGCGATGTGCTGGCCATTGCCAGAATAGCCGGCATCATGGCCAGCAAGAAAACGGCGGAGCTGATTCCGCTGTGCCACCCGCTGCCGCTTACCCATGTCGAAATCAAGCTGGACGCGGACATTGACAATAACCGCATACGCTGTCAGACCACCGCCAAAACCAACGGACAAACCGGCGTGGAAATGGAAGCGCTCAATGCCACGCAAATCGCCTTACTGACCATTTACGATATGTGCAAGGCGGTAGATCGTGGCATGGTTATACAAGCGGTGCGGCTGCTGGAAAAAGACGGTGGTAAGTCGGGGCACTGGCGGCATCAATAGCATATAGCCGAATAATGGGATTGTGTATTAGACTTACAGCATCAACAACCCGCCAACTGTTTTGGCGCTCTTTAAATTTATAAACAGAAGACATCATTATGCCGATCATCTTAAAACAACTTGCTGATTTTTGTGGCGCGCGGCTTGAAGGCGGCGATTCATCAGCCATTATCCAGTCAGCGGCGGACATTACTTCGGCACAACCCGGCCAAGTCACACAGCTGACCAACAGCCGCTATGCCCGACATATTAAAGACTCAACGGCTTCCGCCTGTTTTATTGCCGAAGGTTTTGCTGTCGAAAATGCGCCTGAAGGCATGGCGTTGTTGATTTGCGCCGACCCGGAACTCAGTTTTGTTAAAGCCGTCGAATTACTGCATCCTGCCCGCGTTTACACCAGGCAAATTGCACCGCAGGCCGTACTTGAAGCCAATGTCACCTTGGGCAATGATGTGTACATCGGCCCTTACGCCGTCATCGGCGAAAACGCAAACGTGGGCAATGACTGCCAAATCCATGCCGGTGCCTATATCGGCAAAAACGTAAGCATAGGCAGTAACTGCAAGATTTATCCTTATGCAGTTATTTATGATGACGTGGTGCTGGGCAATAACGTCGTTATCCATTCAGGCGCCATTATCGGTGCCGACGGTTTTGGCTACAAATTCAGAAACAACCAGCATGTCAAAGTGCCCCAAGTCGGCAATGTGGTGATTGAAGACAATGTCGAAATCGGCGCCAATACTTGTGTAGACCGTGGCGCTCTGGGCAGCACCGTCATCGGCGCTGGCAGCAAAATCGATAACCTGGTGCAAATCGGCCACAACAATAAAATCGGCAAGCATGTGATCATGTGCGGCTTAACCGGCGTCTCCGGTTCTTGCAATATTGAGGATTATGCGATTTTGGCGGGAAGTTCAGGCATTGCCGACCATGTCACCATTGGTCAAGGCGCAGTAGTCATGGCGCGCGCCGGTGTCGCAGGCGACGTGAAAGCAGGATCGCAGGTTTTCGGTAGCCCGGCCAAAGACAAAAAAACCGCTTATAAAGAACAGATCGCGCTCAGCAAACTGCCGGAATTATTGAAAAGGGTAAAAATGCTGGAAGAAAAAATTCAGCTGCTGGAAGCTGATAAATAGCCAAAAAGACTTGGGGAGATAGTTGGGTTTTCGAGGAAAATACTGAGAGGGTCTTACGGGGGTGTAACAACACCCCCCGTCATTTTCTACAACGGGGGGTATTATTTTTAGTTACCTACGTTACCAGTGTTGTTGCTGGTTTTTCTCTTTTCGATGTTGGTAAATGTTTCTTTTTGCAATTCAGCAACCGCGCCACTTTGCAAATGCTTAGTTTCATCTTGTTTCAACAGTACAACCAATAAAATAACAGCAGCAATCGCAACACCAGCAATCAACCATGTGTTGTCTTTTTCTTGTTCTTCAGCCATTTTAAAATCCTCGAAAGTTTATATTAATTATGTTGTTTTTATTCCCTTTCCTTGAAGGGAGACCCAATAAATTGTTTTACTGGGCTGCTTGTCGAATTAAGTAATAAACGACAGCGCACTTTTTATCATGAGATGCAGCTTTGTGTCAAAGCTATAAAAAAAAACACCGGCCACATCGGAAAACAAGGCTCTTACCAGGAACCGAAAAACAGCCAAAAAACATACAACAACCCATTGAAAAAAAATAAAAATTAAAAAAAATCCCAGAAGCCACCAAATCGAACCGACGATATTGTTAGCCATAAAAAATCCTCCCTTTACAGCCTTACAACGAGAAACCCGTTGCCCATACCAATGGCAATCCTTGTATCCAATGCCCTTTCTAAAGCCGCCCTACTCCCTCACAGGCTTTTTATCAAGCTTCCGTTGCAGGGTGCGCCGGTGCATATTTAACGCCCTGGCAGCGGCAGAAATATTGCCCTCGTGCTGCATCAGCACTTTTTGTAAATGCTCCCATTCCAGGCGCTTTACCGACAACGGATTTTCGCTGATCGACACCGAGGAATCGCCCTCATTTTTATGCAAGGCATTAACGATTTCATCGGCATTGGCCGGTTTGGTCAAATAATGCGTGGCACCCAGTTTGATGGCTTCAACCGCCGTGGCAATACTGGCAAAACCGGTCAACATCACACAAGTGGTGTTGTCGTCCAATGAAATCAGTTTTTCCACCAACTCCAGGCCGGATTCATGGCCGATACGCAAATCAATCACCGCATATTCAGGCAAATAGCTTTCGGCAATGGCAATGCCGGTATCAACATCATTAGCCACCAGCACTTCATAATTTCTTTTTTCCAGTGCGTTTTTCAGCACCTTACAAAAAGTCTCGTCATCATCCACCAGCAACAGCCGTGGCTTATCGGTTTCCTGCGTCGTCATTATTGTTCTCTACATGTAAAAGAGGCAGGCTGATTTCTACATTGGCCCCGCCCGACTCACTGTTATAAAAATTAATTTTCCCACCCAAGCGGTTAATGGTTGAATAGGTTAAGAATAAACCTACGCCCAAACCGCGCTTTTTACTGACAACTGGTTGTTTGCCGGCAAAATCGATCAATTCCGGCGGCAAGCCGGGGCCATAATCACTGATTCTAATGATGGCCTGCTTTAAATCCCAGGTGGCATGAAGCTCAATGCCTTTTTCCGGCAGCGTCGCTTCGGCCGCGTTATTGAGGATATTGATAATGGAATGGGTCAGCGTCAGCTCCGCGATAATTTTTGCCTGCATGGCAATATCAGGGTTGATACATAAATTGAGCTTTGCTGTGGGCTTATGGGTGCGCCATTGGCTGATAATGTCATCAAGATAGTCCGTTAACAGCATGGCGCGCCCTGATTCGGCGCGCATTTCACCGGCCGAGGCCGACATCACCGAGAGCGCTGTTTTGCAACGGTTGACCTCCTGCTGCATGATAGCCAATTTTTCGTGCAAATCGGCAAAGCGATGATCCGGATAATCCTGCCCAATCTCATGCGTCAAGATAGCAATAGTCCCTAATGGCGTCCCCATATCGTGCGCGGCGCTGGCCGCCAATGTGCCCAACGCGACCACACGCTCGTCCCTTAACGCATTTTCCCGCGCTTCCGCGAGGTTCCGCTCTTGAGCCTTCAAGGTTTTCGCCAGCTCAACGACAAAAAATGCGACCAACCCGGCGCTAAAGACAAAGCCGAACCACATGCCAAAAATATGCAAATTAAAATAATGGGTATCGCGCATAACGTGAATATGCTGCAACAGCTCATAATTCGCCGCACGGGAATCCAATAGCGTGGACTCTGGCATGTGCGGCTCGACTGACGGCAATGGAATATTAAAGCCAATTAATGCGGTATACATCGACGAGGTTAAAATCACCATATACCAGGCATAAGATTGGTGCAGCATAATCGCGGTAATAATAAGCGGCAACAAGAATACCCAAGTAATGGGATTGGATGCGCCGCCGGTTAAATATAACAAGGCGGTAATTGCAAAGACATCAATAACCAGCTGGGAAAAAATCTCCAGTTCTGTGACCGGTTCGTCTGTTTGCAGGCGCATTGAAGTATAAATGTTAACCGCAACGATAGACAATACGACTAACCAGAGCGGCTGCTCCGGCAAACGGATATTCAGGCCGTATATAGATAAGACGATTAGTATAACCTCGCTGAGTATCATTAAATTTCTTAATATAAACAGCCACTTCAGATTTTGTCTGGCGGAAAACTCGGATTTGGGCGAGGCGTATGAAAGCATTTTTAAGGATAAATTGAAATTAAGGGCGAGCGTATGTAATACATTATCTGACTTTTGCTTTTAAATTAAAACAAAATGCCGCTGCGACAATATGCCACATTTTAGCTTGCAATATTTGTTGCTATTATCAACCTAACTTTTTAAGGCTCATTAAGTCCCCTTGCTGAAAGTTGCGTTATTCTTCCTAAAAGCTACTCCAAGGCGGTTTTTTTAAACCGCCTTTTTTTTGCCCGGCGTTTACCTTAGTATTAATCAAAAATAACGGCCAAGCCTCCCAAACCACAGTAACCCATCGGATTCTTGGCCAGATATTGCTGGTGCATGTCTTCGGCATAATAAAATTCACAAACTGCCATAATTTCTGTCGTTATTTCGCCAAAACCCGCTTGCGTCAGTTGCTGCTGATAATGTTGCTTCGATGCCAGCGCCGCATCGAACTGCTGTTGGGTATAGGTATAAATCCCGGATCGGTATTGCGTACCGACATCATTGCCCTGCCTCATGCCCTGCGTCGGGTTGTGGGACTGCCAAAAAAGCCGCAGCAACGCGTCAAATGAAACCAGCGCCGGGTCGTAAACCACCCGCACAACCTCCGCATGACCGGTCAAACCGGTGCATAATTCCTCATAAGTCGGATTGGGCGTGTAACCGGCTGTGTAGCCGACTGCCGTGCTAAATACGCCGGGACATTGCCAGAACTTCCGTTCCGCGCCCCAGAAACAGCCCATGCCGAACAAAACCTGCGCCATCGTTTCCGGGAACGGCGGCACGATAGGATGGCCGTTGACAAAGTGTCGGTTGTTAATCGGCATCGGCGTACTGCGCCCGGGCAAAGCCTGTTCAGGCTCGGGTAAAGTCAATTTTTTTGATGAAAAGATCATGGCCTGTGGTATTTTTATAAGATGATTGAAAGGGCAGCATCAACAAGGATTGCTCCTCCCGATACCATAAAATAGACGTAACTACTTAGCGAAAATAGAAATTGAAATAGAACTCGGCAATTGCTCCTGCATTGCTCTACCTCCTGCGTCCATGCAGTCGACGGATGGCACTGATTAAAAGCACAGCACATTCAAAAAAAATCTGTGTAAATCTGTCCTATCCGTGCAACCCGTGTTCTATTTATTTTTAATAGTCCCTGAGCAGTTACAAATAGACAATTTTTTAACTGGAAAAACATGATAGAGCAAGATTTATTACGGCGTTTTTTATTTGAAGAACTCGGCGTTCGCGGCGAATGGGTCAAATTGGGCAGCAGCTGGCAAGCGGCAAAACAGCATCAACGCGGTGCTGAAAACGTGCAAAACCAGCTAGGACAAGCGCTGGCAGCGGTAGTCATGTTATCGGCCACGGTCAAATTTAAAGGCTCGATGATACTTCAGGCTCAAGGCGATGGCGACATTAAAACCTTAGTGGCCCAAGCCACCGATCAGCTCAAAATAAGGGGCTTGGTCAGAGGCAAAGACACCGTAGCCGACGGCCCGCTGGAAAGCCTTTTCGGACAAGGGCGCCTGGTGTTGACCGTCGCCTCGGAAAACGGCCAACCGTATCAGGGCGTGGTACCGCTGCAAGGCAGCAATTTGGCCGCCGTTTTGGAAACCTATTTCGAGCAATCCGAGCAACTAAAAACCCGCTTATGGCTGTTTGCCAATGCCACCCATGCAGTCGGCTTATTGTTACAGGAACTGCCGGCACAAGAACATTACCAAGCCGATTGGGAACATATCGAAATATTGGCAAACACCGTGACCGAGCAGGAGCTGTTCGAACTGGATTGCGAGCCATTGCTGTACCGCTTGTTCAACCAAGAAAAAGTCAGGCTATTTGATGCCGAATCCGTTGAATTTTGTTGCGCCTGTTCGCGCCCAGCTATCGAACGCACCTTGTTTTCAATGGGTCGGGCCGAACTCGAAGACATACTCAAAGAACGCGACCTCATCGAAGTCAACTGCGAATATTGCAGCGAGCGCTACTGCTTTGACAAAATTGATGTGGAAAGCATCCTGGCCCAGACCAGCACCGACAGCGCAACACGGCATTAATCCTGATGAAAACGCCCACTCTTCGCCTGATAACCGTGCTGGCACTAGCCCTGTCACTGACCGGCTGCATGTACTGGATCCGCGCCTATCAAGTCTATTTGCAAATGAATGACTTCGACCGCCATTTTTCGGTAACCGCCGCCGATGAATTCACCTTGCATTTCAAAGAGCCTATCCTTTTCAGCAAAGATTTTGTGTCGCTGTCCAAACTTTACGCCAGCCAGGATGATTTAACCGCCGACGGCAGACGCTGGCGCTACTGGTTCCGTAAAGTTGACGGCAACAATAACGTGATAAAACCGGAAGTAAAATTTTATTCGGATTTGAGTTTTAACAAAGAAAGCCGCCTGATTGCCTGGTCGTTTTCCTCACTGTTTTTAGCCATCGCCCCCGCCAAATTCCTGGAAGTGTCCTTACGCTCCATCGGCGGCGCCGAAATCGATAATGATAAAAAACAGCTCAAAGCCAACCCGGCATTGCTGGAAAAAATTGCCGACGATTTACCCCAAAAGCCGAGTATTTTGGCGCAACTCGGAGAGCCTTTTGAAATCATCGACGAGCCGGAACAGGAAATATATATTTACCGCTTCCTGCTGGAAACCCGGCACATAGAAAAAGGTTACGAAGACCGCGCCTTAAACGAAGTTAAAATCACCTTCGACAAAAAAAAACAGGAACTGATTAGGATGGCCGGACGCTTTGCCGGACTTAAAGTTTCCATCGACTACCGTAAGTTTATCGACAACAGCCCGAATATTGCCAAGACCAGCGGCGAATAATCGGAATTTTGATATTAAAAAAGGCCTGGACACGACGCTGCCCAAGCCTTTTTTTACACTACACGGAGTGTTATCCCGGCATAGGGATAAGCGGTTATTTACAGTTTATCCGCATTTTTATCCAGGTAGGCTGCAACACCCGCAGGGCTTGCATTCATGCCTGCATCGCCTTTATGCCAGCCCGCTGGACACACTTCGCCGTTTTCTTCAAAGAATTGCAGCGCATCGACCATACGCAGCAATTCGTCCATGTTGCGGCCTAATGGCAGGTCGTTAACAACCTGATGACGCACCAGGCCAGCGCGGTCAATCAAGAAAGTGCCTCGGTAAGCCACAGCAGGCACATCCGCTTCGACATCATAATCCTTGCAGATAGAATGCGACAGATCGGCCGCCATCGTATAACGCACAGGGCCGATGCCACCCTGGTTCACAGGCGTGTTACGCCATGCATTATGGGTAAAATGGGAATCGATAGACACGGCAATCACTTCAACGTTACGGCTTTTGAATTCATCGATACGGTGATCCAACGCAATCAACTCACTTGGACAAACAAAAGTGAAATCTAAAGGGTAGAAAAAAACTACCGCATATTTTCCGCGAGTGGCCTCAGAAAAACTAAATGAATCAACTATTTGACCATCACCTAAAACAGCAGGGACAGTAAAATCAGGTGCTTGTTTACCGACTAATACGCTCATTGATCATCTCCAAATAAATAGTGAAAAAACATAAAACTGCTTGATTTTAGTGCTAGCCACCAAAGTAGTGGGTTGGCAAAATTGTACACCAGATTAGTAGGTAATTGTCGAAATTGTTGCTATTTTTAACTTGCTTTAATTTTAATTTTAGCCATAATTTGTCATTAATAGCTTACAATCATGTCAGAGAATTACTCTAGCAAGGTTTTTTAATGTCTTGTCGCCCTAACTTAGCTGTTACATTCATTTAGTTCATTTGTTTGATGGAATTCAATCATGGCAAAAAATAAACATATTACCGAACCCGATGTTTTCGGCTATCAAGTACGCATCGTAAGACGCGGTAAAGAAAGTAGCCGTTATTTCTCCCATAAATTATGGGGCAACAAAGGCAAATCGTTGAAAGCCGCCATTACTTGGCGCGACCAAATGCTGACCGTATTAAAAGGCAGTAAAACGCGCTTTCTTAAGCCGCCTAAAAATAAAACGACTACCGGCGTTACCGGCGTGTCCCGAACCATCAAATACGATCACCGCAAAGACAAAAGTTATCTGTGCTATACCGTATTTTGGGTGAGCAATTGCAAATCAAAAAATAAAACCTTTCAAGTCGGCAATGTCGACAAAGTCACCGCAGATGATGAATTGCATGCCTTCCGCACCGCCAAATTGTTCAGAAGCTGTTATGAATATTCGATTGATAATGACCTTGAATTTTATGACAATAAATTCGTCGGCTGGAAAAAAGTACGCTTATATGACGACGAAAACCTAAACGCCGTTGCAGAGGAAGTTTAAAGCTTCCTATAAAAATATCCTGCGACAAAAGCGCCGCCGATTCACAAGAGTGAAGCGGCGGCGCTTTTTTTTCAGCCGCTAAAAATCATTTGGCCAGTTTGAACTGTAAGGTCTGTACCGCCCGCTGAGTCACCGCGACACCATCGACTATTTTCCCTTTGAATTTCCATTTGCTGATAGCTTGTAGCGCGGCTTCGTCAAAGATTTCCGCCGGTTGGGCATCGACCACCACCGCATCAACCACAGCACCCTCCTTAGTGATGGTGAATTCTATTTTCACCCAGCCCTCAATATGGCGTTTGGCCGCACGCATCGGATACTTGGGAGGGAACCGTTCTAGCGGAATTACACCGGTACTGACGCCGCTGGAAGCCGCGCTTTTAGCAGTAGCGGCGGGTGCTGCTTTAGCAGGCGCAGGTGAGCTGGCGGTTGGAACATTAACCGCAGGCGCATTGGATGTCGGCGCTGATACCGGTATATCCAGCTTAGGCGCATCAACAGTCGGCGTAGGCTGCTCTTGCTTCACCACTGTTTTTTGTTGCACCACCGGCTGTTTTTTCGGCGGCGTTTTTGGGCGTTGCGGCGGCTGCGGTTTTTCCTGTACCTGCTCCACCTTTTTTTCCGGGGGCTTTTTGGGCTTGGGTTTTTCCGGCGGCTCGCGTTTTAGCCGGATAAAATCCATCATATTCACCGGCTCGACTTTTTTAATGTCTTTATGGCTGCTCATCAGCATGATTTGCATCAGCCAGAACAGGCCCAGTGAAATGACAACGCCGGTCAACAAAGCGACAAAAAATGACTTCACGGCGTCTCCGCTTCTTCGGTAGCAATTGACGCATTGCTGATACCGGCCAAACGAACTTGATCCATGACACTGACCAGAACGTGGGTTTTTGTTTCCCGGTCAGCAGTAATCACCACCGCACCCAGCGGATTTTCCGCGTGCAACCGGGCGACATTCGCCCTGACTGCACGGATATCGACCACACGCTTATCGATCCAGATTTCGCCCGCAGGGCTAATGGCAACAATGATATGCGCATGTTCCTTTTTCTCTGCGGTTTGGGCTTGCGGCCGGTTAACATCGAGGCCTGACTCCTTAACCGATGAACTGGTGACGATGAAAAAAATCAACATGATAAAGACGATGTCGAGCATCGGCGTCATGTCAATTTCGGCATTTTGGTCGGCTGACGACCGGCTACTTTTACGGCGCATAGCGGTTCCTAATCATATTTTAATAAATCGGTCAGCCGATGCGTTTCATCGCTGACGCGTTGTTCAATGCGTTTGCTGAAATACAGCCCGCCTATGGCAATCACCATCCCGGCCATGGTCGGGATAGTGGCTTGCGACACGCCGGATGCCATCGCTTTGGCGTTGCTGGTGCCGGTCACCGACATCACGTCAAAGACATGGATCATGCCGGTGACCGTACCTAGCAAACCCAGTAACGGGCACAGCCCCACCAGCATATTGATGATGGGAAGCGTCCGCCCCATATTGATTTTAGCTTCGGAAATGATGCACTCCCTGATATATAAGGCGTAGTGCGTATGCCGGTCTTCACGGCTGTTCCATTGCGCCAGCCAAACCCTTTTAAGCTGGGGATAGCTCAACCGGAAAAAAATGAAGCGTTCGGCTATCAGTGTCCACAAGCAAATGGAGGCGAACAAAATCGTCCATAACACATTGCCGCCGGTATCTAAAAAACTGCCCAGCGACTCCAACAGCGTTAACAACGACGACATTACCTGCCTGCCCGGCGGCTGATTAAACCGGCTGTCTGTTCATCAAGGATTTGCACCAATACCCGGCTTCTGGAAGCTACGATACTGTGCAAAAACAGCAAAGGAATCGCCACGCACAAACCCAGCACGGTGGTCACCAGCGCCTGGGAAATACCTTCGGCCATCAGCTTGGGGTCGCCGGTACCGAACAGACTGATTGACTGGAAGGTCACAATCATGCCGGTGACCGTCCCTAACAAGCCCAACAACGGCGCCACCGCAGCCACCAGTTTGAGGATAGACAAGCCCTTTTCCAGAATCGGCACTTCACGGGTAATCGCCTCATCCAGCAATAATTCCAAATTATCGGTGTTTTCAGCATTGCCTTTTTCGACCACGGCAAAAATACGCCCCAACGGATTGTCCTCGTTAGCCACAGAACGACCCATTTGCAGCGTCATTTTTTGCCCGATTGACCATAATTGAACCAAGCGGAATAGGCCATAAATAAAACCGGCCACACCTAAAGCCATCGTCATGTAACCGATCAACCCGCCTTGTTGCAAACGCTCAGTAAATTCAGGCGTTTGGATCAGCATACCCAGAATAGAACCCCGGGTAGGATCCAGCGCAACCTCCCCTTGCCCTGAGGTGATTTCCATAAAGTCTTCCGCCAAATTGAGAAACTTGCTTTGCGGTTGACGCGGCAAATCGGCCAGCTTTCCGGTTTCCGCCAAATAGCGCAAATATTGCCCATCGGCCAGCGCATTAAACGCACCGATGCGCACCACTTTTGCCTGGCGCGGCTCGCCCGCCGCCGACAAAATTTCGCTGTCGTAATAAACCACTTTTCCGGCCTCAGTCATTTCCTGCAGCAAGGTGAACCATAACTGCTCCAACTGCGCCATCGAGGGCAAGGCTTTATTGTCGGCGATGCCGGACAACACGCGGGTTCTATCAGGGAACTGGGCGGAAATAAGGGAATTGTTAAGATTCGCCTTTAAATCGCCGGCAACTTGCCGGGCCACGCCGAACAGCTCGCCTAACGGCCCGCTACGCTCAGTAAGCCGCGATTCCAGCTGCTCCAGTTGTTGTGCATTACTGTCCAATTGCGTTTTTAATTGCGTGCTGAGCGCTTCCTGTTTGCCAAGCTCGGCGCGTGCCGCATCCAACAATTGCTGTTGCTTAGCCGGGTCGGCCATAAACCCGGCTTCGCGGGCGGCGTTGATTTTGCCTTCCTCGCCCTGCGCCTGCTTAACTTCCTGCAACAACTTATCCAAATCCAGATGTTCTGCCGTGGCCGTGTTAACAAACAACAGCGCAAAGATAAATATCAGCTTATTCATTTGGCAGCCTCCGGCGCAGGAACGGGAACAATCAACATATCGGGCGCGGTTTCTTTGCGGGCAATGCGCAATCCGTCACGGATTGCATTCCTGTGACTGGAAGAAAGGGTTTGCCAACGGTTTTCTTCCTTATTCCAAAAACCGCTTTCACTGCGATCCAAACGCTGGTAATACAGCGCCACCCGGCCTAGCCGCAAAAAATCGACCGCACTGGTCACCTCATTCAACACGATATTACCTTTATAGGCTTCGATGGTATTGCCGTATTCATTTTCAATTTGGAACGCCTCCATGATGCGGCGGAACTTTTCTGCATTGCTGACATCAGCCTTGACGACCAATTCTTTCAACTGGTTCATGCGCTGTTTGCGTTCTTCCGGCAAAAAAGGCAGATCCAGCTGAATAAACTTATCCAGACTGTCCAGCGCATGGACAATCAACGGCACAATTTCCTGCTTGGTCACTTCAATATCTTTCAACTGCTGTTCCAGCGACTTTTTTTCTTCGCCCTGCGAAGCCAGCAAATCCTGCAGATGCCGGTTATAGGTTTGCAACACATCGGCTTGCCGGGTCACCGCACGGTATTGTTCCAATAGCGCATTTTTTTGCTCGCCGGGCGCAGTCGCCTGCACCGTTGCCACGGCAGACTCCTGGACAGGCACGGCCTGTACCGGCAACGCGCAAAGGCTCGAAAAGGCGGCGGCCAGACAGGTGTGATGTCGGCTAGAATTAAACATAGTCATCCAAATAGTCATAATGTGAAGTTAAATTGTTGGCTATTATAAAGCCTGATGGCGGCATAAGTAGCCATTCAAAAGTTTTTTAACAAACAAGTTGGGAGTAAAACAGCTTTAGCTATTTTACCGCCAATAGCTAAAGCTATTGGACTCCAGTGTAAAAGTTAAAAAAAATAGGTTTATAAAGTACCAATAAAAGTAAGCGCGATTACTCGCCAATTGGCCTTAATTGATAAGCCTGCTGCCGTGATTTCCAGGACAGATAAAATTGCTGCCCGTCATTCAGTAAAAACGGCTGATCGGCCGCTTGCGAGGTTTGCGCTATCACTTCAGGTTTCGACCAAGTTTTGCCGTTGTCATTAGATTTCATCAGCTGAACAGTATTTTGGCTGCCGTCGAATTCCTGCCAAACCACCCTCACCTTTGCGCCCCGCGCCAACACATGGGGATGGCTGGCTCCTGCCTTGCCAAAATTAAGCGGCTCGGAAAAATGCCGCCCGGTATCGCTTGAATAGGCATAAAACAAGCCCTGATGGCTCGGCGAACCGCTAAACCATACCGCATGATAAATGCCGGAATCGGCAATTGACAGGCCGGGGCCGTGGTGCGGGCAGGCATCGATTTTCCAGTTATCGCGGCCTAAACGATGGGTATCGCCGGGCGTATCCCAATCATTGAACTTAACCAGCGCATGATCGCGGATGCCGCCGTCGAAAATATGCCGCCAGACCACCACCGGCGTATTATCCGGCGCGATTGCCGTATCCAGTCGGCAGCATTCACAGGTATGGGTAGCGATTCTCTTGTTCGGGTAAAAATGCTTGCCGCCGTCGTCAGACCAGGCGTAATACAAGGACAGGCCGCTAAAATCCTGCCCGGCCTTTTTAGCCGCCTCGGTATCGCGGGCATCCAGCCAGGCGATAAATATCTCGCCGTTTTTACCGATTGCCAGACTGTCAAAACGGTGCCGGATGATTTCCACATTACCATTAACGGTGACCGGTTCGGAAAAATGTTGGCCGCCATCGGTCGACCGGCTAAAACGCACATAAGTGCTGCGTTTTTTATCCAAAGTCAGTACCCAGGTTAAATAAATGTTGCCTTGCGCATCGAGCTTGATTTTCGGGCGGCTTTCATCTTTGGCGGCCACCTCTTCGGCCACCGAGTTCACCTTGACCTGCGCGCCAAACGTCACGCCTTTATCGGTCGATGATTGCACATAAACATGACCGTCATTGGCCCAGGCAATCCACAGCCCGCCTTGGGCATCAAAGGCCGCGCTGACCGTTTCTGCGCATGTATTGGATGGTGCTGTTTGGCTGTCGGTACAAGCGGCATTATTGCCGCCGGCGTGTTGATGCACAGACTGTTGTTTAACATCGCCGTTAGTGGCGCAGCCGGAAACAGCCAGCGTTAGCAGGCATAAAAAAGGGGCAAGGGATTTCATTGATTAGACCGAATAATAAAAGAGGTAAAAATATAATTTTTCTTCATGGGATGGTATATGGACAACAAGGCTATCAGCGTAGCAACTGCAATAGCTCCCTGGCAGTCGTTATCCGGGTAGAGCCGTGAGTTTTAAGAGCGAGCAAATCGTTTTTGTCACCAGTGACCAGATAATCTGCTTTTGCCACCTGAGAAATCGCTAATAAAAAATCGTCATTAGGATCGGGAGAAAGCGTCACCGATGGCAATGGATCGCACATCAGAGCCAAGCGACGAATATCATTGACCATGCGTCCCACCTCGCTAGGTTTGAGCCGGGACAGAAAAAAAGGGCGACGAGAAACCTGATTCAACTCTTCCAACTGCTGTTCGGCAGAGGCCAGGTCGAAACGGCCATGCCGCCATTCCTCATAAAGCTGGTCTGGTGGCGTTCTTCGTGTCAATAAGGCCGACAGCAGGATATTGGTATCAAGGACAATGCGCATCAGCGGCGTTTAAGATGTTTGATGATGAATCTCGGTACGCACATCGCGGATTGCCTCTTCAATCATCGCTTCCATCATTTCAGCTGAAACATCCTGGTTGCGGTCTTTAATAGCTTGAACGGTGCGATCCAACATGCGCCAGCGCACAGCATCCTCGACAAATTTAGATAGGTCACCTTTTTTCATGCCTTGCGCACCCAAAAATCCGCGCAGTGAAAGATCAGTTTCAGGCGAAACCTTGATTGTCCAGCGAACTGCTTCATTCATAACTTAACCTCCTATACACATAGCCGTTTATACGCAATATATCGCCTGCCGCCCTGTTATTCAATAAGTGCCGGAAAAAAGTTAAAGGGCGCACCTCCTTGTGCAAATCATCAAACACTTAATATTTCAACGACGCACTGACAAAATAAGTGCGTTGCGGATAGGGGTGGTTTTCAAAAGCATTGGCGTCGAACACATTATCGATCCCGGCCGAAATCGTGCTTTTCAGTTTCGGGCTAATCGGCAATCTGTAGGTGGTTTTTAAATCGACAAAAGTCGATTCATCGGTGCCGCCCATGACGTTAGCCGCCGTATCGGTATTTTCCAAACGCTGAAACGAATCGCTGCGATAACGCACGCCGACCGACGCATCCCACGGCTGCATAATGTGATAAGTCAGCGTTGCATTGGCCTGCAAACGCGGGATACGATCCCATTCATTGCCGACCAATGACGGATTGCGGCTGTTTTTGGTGATCTGTTTGTTCATAAAAATGCTGTTGGCCATGAAGTCGACAGGCAGGTTAAAAATCTCGTTTTGTTGATAGGTCAAATCCACGCCGATGGCTTCGGTTTGTTCAATCGGCAGAAAAGTGGTGACCGTTTGGCCGTTGATGGTTTGCAAGGTATTGGCAATTTCATCGTTGATTTGGTTATAAAAGAAATTGGCGCGCACATAACCCCGGGGAATATCGTACTGGGTCATGAAGTTATGGAAATAACCGTTCTCCGGCCCCAAATCCGGCGCGGCAATGCTTAAACTGTTCAGCCTGGACACGCTGGCGAACATCTCTTCGGCAATCGGGAAGCGATACGCTTTGGAAAACGAATAGCGAAAAATCCAGTTATCCGGCGAAAATTCCAGCGACGCTTTCGGCGAAAAACGCGACGCATCGCGGTCGGCATAATTTTGGATATTGTTGGTCGCGCCAAAAGTGCGCACATGGCCGTCAAGCGCCTGCCAATGGTCAAAACGCCCACCCGCCATGATGCTCCAGTCCGGCAAAAACCGCCATTCCAGCTGCGAAAAAGCGCTGTTGGTCTGCGTTGCACCACCGCTGTCGGTGGTTTTAACATCGGCAGAGCCTGCCGCATAATTATCGCTGCTGTAAACATCCAGGTTCAGGCTGGCATGGTTAAATTGATAGCCGCCCATAAACGACAAATCATCCCGACCCAAAAAATTGTCCGTCGCCAACTTCAGGTCGTAAGTCGCCCACCACGGCTTTTCATCGGAAACCTGGCCTTTATGTTGATTAAGCGGGTGACTCGGGTTAAGCGTTGAACTGATGCTTCGGTCCTTGAACGCATCGTAATAACTGGCCGTGGTGTCGATGCTCCAGTTATCCGAAATTTTGCCTTTAAGCCCCAGGCCATAGTTCAAGGTTTGGCGCTGCGAATCGTTCACCGAAAAAACCGAACCGGGAACGCTAAAGCGCTGTCCGCCGGGTGTCCTGTAGTTCTGATTGGCCGACAACCCGGCGGCATTGGCACCGCCCCAAACCGTATTACCCGCCGCATCCCTTAACAGGCTGTTCGGGTCATCAACCTTGCCGACGCGGTCTTCATAAGCAATGGTAAAACGTCCCTGCAACTCGTCGGTAAAATCGTAAGCCAACTTGGCCTTGAACAAATCCGTGGTTTGTTGCGCCACGCCAATATCGCCGTAAGCAAGCGCAGGCGCTTCAAAAGGCGTTTGATAATTCTCGCCGCCGCTCACATCAATACCGCCTTCCGCCGACGTTAACGCACTGGCCAAAATAGTTTGCGGCTGCCCCTGATTTTCAAAACGGTTATAAGATGCCCAAACGCTGAACTTGTCGATTTTGTCCCCGGCAGAAATAAAGGTTTTATAGCCCATTAAAGTTTCATTGCGCCCCGAGCGGTGCATATCCTGAAACATCCCGGTCACATCCATTTCGGCTTCAAATTTTTCCGGCATCCGGGTGTTCAGATTGACCACGCCGCCAAACGAATTGCCGCCGTACTGCGCCGAAAAAGGCCCGTACAGCACATCCGCCGACTCGACTTCGCTAGGCGACACCATCGACCAGCGCGGCGCACCGTTAAAACTGGTGCGCAACGGATTATGCAGCGGCATCCCGTCGCCGAACACCATGGTATGCGCGGTCTGGAACACATTGGAACCGCGTATGCCCAGATTGCCGTTAGGGTCGCCCATGTAACGTTTGCGCACCAGCAAACCGGGGGTAAATTTCAAAAAATCCTCAACCGTGGTCGCATTTACCTTAGCTTCGACATCGGCTTTATCAATGCTATAAGACGGCGTGGCCTTCGCGGTATCGGGGAATTTCCTATCCACCGCCGTGCCGTAAGTCACCAGATCTTCGCCTTGATAAGTATCGCTTTTTGCTTGGGCTTTTTTGCCGGTTGTTTGTTGCTTGACAGCGTGTTCAGTGGTCACTATCTCAGCGGCAATCCCTGTGCTTAAATAGCCCGCACCCAGTAAGAAAAGGTATTTTTTCATGGCTTCAAATTTTTATAGTTATGGAGAAGAATAAAAATCTAAAGCACGCTTTATGCCATATAAGCCAAAACCACATCAGGACTGGCTTGGCCGCTTTTTTAACAAGGCTGTTTTTTGTCCGCATGCGGGGATATGGCACACTTTAACGCGTTAAATGACACAGTTTAATTCGACCGGATTAACGCACTACCCCCCCGAGTTCCCACGCGCCGCCCTAAAGATAATCCTTGTCACAAAACCGTCAAAAAGCAACGTTATACTTTTTGGCTATGAAAAAAGACAAGATCAAAAAACACAAGCTGCTGCTCCGTCACCTGACCCTTGACGATTACGATAATCTTGCGGTTTTAATGGAGCATGTTTACGGCAACCTCGGCGGGGCTTGGAAAAAAGACCAATACATTTCCCAAATCACCCATTTCCCCCAAGGCCAGATTGTCATTGAAGACAATGGCCAGCTGATCGCCGCCGCACTCAGTATGATTGTCGATTATGCCCGCTTTGGCGATGTCCACACCTACGCCCAAATCACCAGCAACGGTTACCTGGATCATCATGACCCCTTGGGCGACACCTTGTATGGCGTCGATATTTTTGTCCATCCGAAATACCGGGGACTGCGCTTAGGACGGAGATTGTACGATGCACGCAAAGAATTATGCCGCAACCTAAACTTACGCCGGTTTATTGCCGGGGGGCGCATTCCCGGCTACGCCAAATACGCCGACACCTTGACCCCGGTGCGCTATATCGAAGAAGTCAAAAACCGGGAGATATTCGATCCGGTGCTGTCATTCCAGCTGTTCAACGGTTTTCATGTACGCAAAGTGCTGACCGGCTATTTGCCGGTGGATGCCGAATCAAAAGGCTATGCCACCCTGCTTGAATGGGTCAACCTTGATTATGTCGATAAAACGCCCGCACTGGGCGGTGCCAAAAACATCATCCGTTTGGGTGTCGTGCAATGGCAAATGCGCACCTTGAGCAACGTCGAAGAACTGCTCAAACATGCCGAATTTTTTATCGACGCAGTCGCCGGTTACCATGCCGATTTTGTGCTGTTTCCAGAATATATGAGCGCACCGCTGATGGGCTTGTTTAACGACAAAAGCCCGCCTGATGCCATCCGCGCCCTGGCCGGTTTTAGCAGCGAAATCAGGAACGGCTTGCTGGACATGGCAATGTCCTACAACATCAACATCATTGCCGGCTCCATGCCCGAATACAGCGCCCACGAACTCTACAACGTATCCTGGCTGCTCAGGCGTGACGGCACCTTTGAAGCGCAATATAAAATCCACGTCACCCTTGATGAAATCAAATGCTGGGGCGTAAAAGGCGGTGACGCACTCAAAGTGTTCGACACCGATTGCGGCAAAATTGCGGTATTGATCTGCTACGATTCCGAATTCCCCGAACTGGCGCGCCTCGCGACCCTACAGGGTGCGCAAATCATTTTTGTGCCGTTTTGGACTGACACCAAAAACGCCTACCAACGGGTACGCTATTGCTCGCAAGCCCGCGCCATTGAAAATGAATGTTTTGTCGCCATTACCGGCAGCGTCGGCAACTTGCCCCATGCCGAAAACATGGACATACAATATGCACAAGCAGCCATTTTCAGCCCCAGCGATTTTTCATTCCCGCATGATGCGATATTGGCGGAAGCCACCCCCAACACCGAAATGACACTGCTTGCCGACGTTAACCTGGATTTATTAAAACAAGTCCGCACCCGTGGCGCCGCCTGCAACCTGGCCAACCGACGCCCCGATTTGTACCGGTTGGAATGGTTTTGACAGAACCCGACAAGCGCTGCCGCCTGCAAGCCCGCCCATTATTTCGGGCACCCGTCCATCTTTTGACATCCCTCCCCCGGCTAAAGCGACAAAACGCCGCCATCCCTGCAGGGATGGCGGCGTTTTTTTGCAGAAAGGGGAAGCGGGGATTGGGCGGGGGCTAATTATTGCGTGCTTTGGCCTATGTCCTGACGCTGTTGCGCGGCGGCATCCTCAAGCACTTTTTCGACCTGTTTTGCCTGCTCCAAGGCGTCCCGTTGCGTCTTTAGCAGATCGGTATCGGTCGTCTTAACCGGCTTGTCATCCTGGCCGCAAGCGGCCATCGTCATCAGCGCCAGCATAGCGGCAATTTTAATGATGTGTTTCATTAACAGTTCCTCAGATTTAAGTTAATTGCTTCATTTCCGCCGCTTTGTTGTAATCCACGCCAACACTAATGACAAAACTGCTGGCCTCTTCAATATTCATTTCCGATTTGACTATTTTCGACTTATCGACAATCACGGTAAAGCCCGAGGTCGGGTTGGGCGAAGTCGGCACAAACAGGACATACTTGTCATCAAGCCGGTTAGTGACGTAAGCGGGTACCCAAAGCCCTTCTTTGGGGTATTCGACATAAACCACTTCCTTGGCAATGGTGCGGTCATGCGATGAAAACATATTGATCACTTTTTTAAGCACGCGGTACACCGTATTCAACAACGGGATCCGGTCGATAATATGGTCAAATGCGCCAATCACCCAAGAGCGGCCTTCCTGCACCAATTTGTGTCCGATATAGACCAGAATAATAAAACTGACCGCAAAAACCAGCGTCGTATAAAGATAACTGTCCGCATAGCCGTAAACCAGGCGGAACAAATCGGAAACCCGGTCTTTAACAAAAATCATGATCTGCAAGATAACCACAATGGGGATAACGGCAAGCGCGCCGATCAGAAAATAATTCAACAGCTTTTTGACCAAGTCTTTCATTTTTTATCTCCGGTTTTATAGGGCTTTCGCGATTAACAAGATACCCGATGTAAACAAAAAGACGGCAAATATCTTGTTGTATTTTTCATTGTCGATGTCGTTGTAAATCAGTTCTTCGGTCAACAGGAACACGGCGACAGCGATTTGAACGAGGCTTACCCTGTCGGCGAACGGCACGCCAAATTCACTGCCGACAAAAAATAACGTCGCCAACTGAAACAAGGCGAATGTCCCATAACTGACCGCCGTAGTCACGCGCATTTTGTCTTTTGGGTATTTTTTGCTGTAAACGATCACCGTTAACAGGGAGCCGCCCAAATTGCTCAACCCATGAACCAACCCTATGGCCATCAGGTAGGCTTTTTCATACTTGACCACCAGCTGCAGTGCATTTTCAATGGCGGCTGAAAAATTTCTTAATGCGACAAAAATCAATACCGCGCCAATGATCAGGCTGATATTGATTTTGACCGTTGTCACCAGCACTAAAAACAGCACCACAAAAGGGATGCAGTAGATCAGCAGCTTTTTATAAAAACCGGTATCAATATCGTCATAGTGCCTGAGCGCTTGTAAGGCGCTGATGGCGATAGAAACCGGCAGCAACACACCCAGCGCATCGACAAAACCGTAGCCGAGCAAAAGCAACAGCGGCGTACCGAATAACAATACGCCCACCCCAAAAATAGACTGGATAACCGATGTTGCAAACACCGTCAGTAAAATATCAACCGGCATTATGTACTCCTTTTTTATTATTGTTGGCCGGGTACTTTATTATATTCGGGGGTAAAAGTAAGCGATTTTCTGATTAACCCCTGCCCACACGCACTGCCTGTGGGCAGGCTTGGCTTATGAAAAAACGGCTATCAACTTAACACAGGACAGACCTTCCAGGTTTTTACTGGAGCCGCTCCCGACGGCTCCAGCACTTCCGCCATCCATGGCAGTCGTACTGGAGCCGCTCCCGACGGCTCCAGCACTTCCGCCATCCATGGCAGTCGTAAAACCTGGAAGGTCTACTTCGGCATGCTTGTCCCGCTTTAAATGGGAAGCCGAAAAACCAAGCTATCCGCTTACATCGCGTAACCCAACAAGCTGATGCTGACCCAGCCGAAGCCTATCGTGGTGATGAGAAAGCTGATGGCCGAGTAGGCTTTCCAGTGGGTTTTTTCCCAAAAATTGGGATCGAAAGCCGCCACAACAAAAACACACGGATTGGTCAGGCCACCGATGACCACCAGCCAGCAGGCGGTTACCGATAACGGCACCTTGACCGCATAAAAGCCCAGGCAGAACAAAGCCATTAAGGCAAAATCGATATGCGCCCTGATCAGGGTTTTATAGTCGGTTAGGAACTCGCCATCAATGCCCTTAATCGGGAACCAGCGGGCAAACGTCATCAGCCATGCCGAAACCAGCACCGCAAAAATCATCAGCACCGCGCCAATCAATAATATTTCCATCGTCATTATCTCGTTTTTATAGGTTATAAAAAATACACTTACCAATCAATATATTGGCATTAGAGTATACTGGCCTGCATAGTGATGATCAACTGATTTCCCCCATTGCCCATGCCGTCAAACCTGCAAGAAAGCCCCCTTCGCGCCGCAACAAAGCTGTTTCGCGAAACCGGGAAAAGATGGGCTAATTTTTGACTGGGCACATGCCCACAATGATGATCGCGGCTTTCAAACCAATACCTACGCTTTTAAGCTTAGCAAAAATAGCCGGAAAACAGATCCGCTAATTAGTGTAAAATCCCACGCACTTTTACGCTATGTTGATGCCCGAACCGGTACACTTTAAGAATGTTTATCACTGACCTGGATGCTACCTTGGCAAAATGGCGGTTTCACTATAAAAAAAATGTAACTACTCAGGGATTGTTGAAAATGACTAAATAGAACACGGGTTAAACGGATAATCACGGATTGTAAAAGCACAGCCTATTTTAAAAAATCCGTGTAAATCCGTCTAATCTGTGTATTCCGCGTCTATTTCTTTTTTTTGCTGAGCAGTCACCAAAAAAATTTAAAGTAACAGCAACCGCCCTGCTCTACTATGTGCGCTTATTTGGCCTCGCCCCGGCATTTCCTGCCTACCTTAAATTGAGTAGGCACTTATTGCCCAAACATCGTTAACCTTCCCTTTTACCTAAAGATTTGAACAGAGATATATCAATGGCACATTCCATTCAAGAAATAACTGCAAAAATTAGTGCGCTTCCCGAGCCTATGCAACAAGAAGTATTTAATTTTATTGACTTTATGCATGAAAAATCTGTTCGGTTAGCCATATCAGCCAAACAGGAGTCCGACTTGCTAAGCGATCAAGCCTTAGCAGCCGACTGGAAACGTCCCGAAGAGGATAATGCCTGGAAGACTTATTAATAACTGATGCCCGATACCCAAACTTTTAGCTTAAAAAATAAATCAATAAATTATCGCTTTGAAAATATTTTATTCACCACGAAGAACACGGCGTACACGAAGAGTAAAGCTCCTGGTGATACATTAATGGGAAGTTACTTTAGCCGAAGCTAAAGGCCACTAACCAGAGATGACAGCCCTATTCCGTATTAGGTAAGGGTTGATGCAGGCAATTCAAACCCAATTAAGATACACATGCACATAGTAGGATATGGCCAACAATAACGCCCCTAAACCCGTTCGCGGAGGGCTTGCCGAACCACAACACCCGTCGATGAGGCCTTGCATCAGGACGTTATTGTTGGCCATATCCTTAAAGATTTTTAAATTCGGAACCCACTAATGTCAGACATAGAAATAGCGCAACAAGCCCACATGAAACCGATCATCGGTTTGGCGAAAGAACACTACGGCATTGACGCCGAACACTTGGACCCCCACGGCCATTACAAAGCCAAATTGTCGCTGGAATACATTAACAGCCTGTCCGATAAACCAGACGGCAAGCTGATCCTGGTGACTGCGATCAGCCCTACCCCGGCCGGCGAAGGCAAAACCACCACTACAGTCGGTTTGGGCGATGCGATGAACCGTATCGGCAAACTTACCATCATGTGCCTGCGCGAACCGTCCTTAGGCCCGTGTTTTGGCGTAAAGGGCGGCGCGGCGGGCGGCGGTTATGCGCAAGTGGTGCCGATGGAGGACATCAACCTGCATTTTACCGGCGATTTTCATGCCATCGGCGTGGCACACAACCTGCTGTCGGCGTTAATCGACAACCATATCAACCACGGCAACGATCTGGACATCGACCCACGGCGCATACAATGGAAACGCGTGGTTGACATGAACGACCGCGCCCTGCGCAACATTGTGGTCGGCATGGGTGGCGCGGCCAACGGCTATTTGCGCGAAGACGGTTACGACATTGTGGTCGCGTCCGAAGTCATGGCGATTTTATGCCTGGCAACCAGCCGGGCAGACCTTAAAGAACGGCTGGGGCGTATCGTCATCGGCTATAAAACCGATAGAATCACGCCGGTTTATGCCCGCGACCTGAACGCGCAAGGCTCGATGGCGGCGCTGTTAAAAGATGCGATAAACCCTAATCTGGTGCAAACGCTGGAAAACAATATCGCGATCATTCACGGCGGGCCGTTTGCCAATATCGCCCACGGCTGCAACACCGTAACCGCCACCAAAACCGCGCTGAAACTGGCCGATTATGTGGTCACCGAAGCGGGTTTCGGCGCCGACTTGGGCGCGGAAAAATTTATTGACATCAAATGCCGCATGGCGGGACTTAAACCCTCCGCCGTAGTGTTGGTGGCGACAGTCAGGGCGCTCAAATTCCACGGCGGCGTAGCCAAAGAAGCCTTAAACCAGGAGAATCTGGCGGCCCTGGAACAAGGCTTTGTCAATTTGGAACGGCATTACCACAACATTACCGAGCATTACGGCCTGCCCTGCGTAGTCTGCGTCAATCATTTCACCCTCGATACCGAAGCCGAGATTACCCTGCTTGAACAAAAATGCGCCGCGTTGGGCGCGACATGCATCGTTTCCAAACATTGGGCAAAAGGCGGTGCCGGTGCTGAAACATTGGCCCATGCGGTCAGTGGCATTGTTGACCAGCGCGAACCTACATTTAACTACGTCTACGATGAAAACCTGAGCCTTTGGGGGAAAATAGAAGCCATTGCCACCAAGCTGTACGGCGCCGACAGCGTCACGGCCAGCGCCAAAATCAAAGCGCAATTGGCGGCATGGGATGCCGATTACGGCACCTTCCCGATTTGCATGGCAAAAACCCAAATGTCGTTTTCGACCAATCCGAACACCAGAGGCGCACCTTCCGGCCATACCATCGAAATCAGCGATGTTAAATTGGCAAACGGCGCTGGCTTTATTGTCGCGATTGCCGGTGATATGATGACCATGCCGGGCTTACCTAAAGTGCCTGCTGCGGAAAGAATTGATATTGATAATGACGGCAAAATCACCGGATTATTTTAACCATAACAGGGTTCAACTTATTGGCCCTTGCTTTTATCCAAGGTAACAACATGACAGAGCAAAAATTTCGACTCGTGACTCGCAGTGACTTTGACGGCTTAATCTGCGCGGTTTTATTAAAAGAACTGGACTTGATTGACGACATCAAATTCGTCCACCCTAAAGATATGCAGGACGGCATTATCGAAATCAATGACCGCGACATCACCACCAACCTGCCCTACGTCAATGGTGTGCATTTGGCATTCGACCATCATTTGAGCGAAACCATCCGCAACGAAAAAGCCGAAAACCACATCATAGACCCGGATGCGCCTTCCGCCGCCCGCGTGGTTTATGATTATTACGGCGGCGCAACCCGCTTTCCGGCCGACTGGAATGAAATGATGGCTGCGGTCGATAAAGGCGATGCCGCACAATTCAACCGCGAAGAAATCTTGAATCCCGATGGCTGGGTGCTGATGAATTTCCTGATGGATGCGCGTACCGGTTTGGGGCGGTTCCGCGACTTTACCGTGTCCAATTATCAGTTAATGATGAACCTGATTGATTACTGCAAAAATCATAGCATTGATGACATCCTGCAACTACCCGACGTTCAGGAACGGGTCAAGCTGTTTAAGGAACACGAAGCGGCGGCCAAAGAACAAATCCAACGCTGCTCAACCGTACACAAGAATCTGGTGGTCTTGGATTTACGCAAGGAAGAAACCATCTACGCAGTCAACCGCTTCATGATTTACGCCTTGTATCCCGACTGCAATATCTCCATCCATGTGATGTGGGGCGTCAAGCAGCAAAATACCGTGTTCGCAATCGGCAAATCCATTTTAAACCGCAGTTCCAACACCAATGTCGGCGAACTCTGCCTAAGCTACAACGGCGGCGGACATCTGAACGCAGGCACCTGCCAAGTTGCCAACCAGGACAGCGAACTGCATTTAAAAGCGATTATTGCAAAAATCAACCAGGACGGTTGATTGTTATCTGTAGTCATTTAGCACTCTCGCCAAGGTGTATTCATACGCCTTGGCGCAGCGCCATCAACCAATGTTAAAGGCTCTTCCGTATTTCGCGGGGGCAAATTTACATATAGATATGTTGGGGTAGCTTCATGAAAGCCACTAGCTATCAACGCATTGATATTAGATCGAAAAAACCGTATTAATGTCACGTCTGCTGATGTGCAACATCTGCATGTAGCGGGTGTTCCGCGAAATATGGAAGAGCCAAAGTATTTTTGGATTAACAACTTATTGCGATTAATTAATATTATGGGCAAACAAAGAAAATTAATCACCTTTGACTGGGCAATAAAACGCTTGCTGCGCAATAAAGCTAACTTTGGCATATTAGAAGGTTTTTTAAATGAATTATTAACAAAAAACATTACCATTTTAGATGTCCTAGAAAGTCAAAGATACCAAGGCTGTAGAACTCACGAATTTAACTGTGTTGATTTAAAAGCATGCAACAGCAAAGAAGAAATCATTATCATAGAAATACAATATGACCGAGAATATGATTATTTGCAGCGCATATTCTATGGTGTTTCAAAAGCGGCTATAGAGCACATAGTAGAAAATAAATCCTATGCCAATATAACCAAAATCATTTCCATCAATATCCTTTATTTTTATTTGGGTAGCGGCACCGATTATATTTATAAAGGCACTACGCGTTTTATAGGGCTACATAATCATGACCTATTAGAACTCAATAAAAGACAAAAACAGCTTTTCAAAAAAGATACGATAGAATCGCTTTACCCTGAGTATTACCTGATTAGAATAAACCGCTTCAATGATATTGCCAAAGACACGCTGGATGAATGGATTTATTTTTTAAAGAATGAAGAAATTAAAGAAAATTTTACCGCAAAAGGCTTAAAAGAGGCGGAAGAAAAGTTAAGTTTTATGAAATTACCCGAAGACGAACAAAAAGCCTATGAACACTACAAAGAAGACTTGCGTTATCAAGCCAGCATGTTCGAATCATCGTTTGGGGATGGCTACTATGAAGGAAAAGCGGAGGGAAAAGCCGAGGGTCTTGCTGAAGGTGTAAATCAAACAACAAAAAATATAGCGCTAAATTTAGCTCAAGAAGGCACGCCCATTGAAATGATTGCCAAAGTAACCGGCTTATCAGCATCAGATATTAAACAGCTTTTACAAGAATCGATTAAGCAGTAATTTTTCGATAGATTATAGGGAACGCAACGCCCATTAATAAATAGCCGACAAACAAATCACCACCATGAAAAATGAAACTTCGCCTTTTAGTGGTGAATAAGACTATCAACTTAACGCGGGACAGACCTTCCAGGTTTTAAAAACCTGGAAGGTCTACTTCGGCATGCTTGTCCCGTTTTAAATGGAAAGCCGTGAAAAAAATGTTTTCAATAACCCCTGTTAAATAAGCAATCCTTAAAAAACACCTTCATCTCAAGCAACCAATTATGAAAGCGATTATTCTTGCCGGCGGATTAGGCTCACGGCTCAGTGAAGAAACGTCAATCCGGCCTAAACCGATGATTGAAATTGGCGGCAAGCCGATACTCTGGCATATCATGAAAACCTACTCAGCCCACGGCATACATGACTTTGTCATTTGCTGCGGCTATAAAGGCTATGTCATTAAGGAATATTTCGCCAATTACTTTTTGCACATGTCCGATGTGACCTTCGACATGCGCCATAACAAGATGGAAGTGCATCAACAACATGCGGAACCCTGGCGCGTGACCTTGGTTGATACCGGCGACGATACCATGACCGGCGGGCGCATTAAGCGTGTTGCCGACTATGTAAAAGGCGAGGATTTTTGCTGCACTTACGGCGATGGCATCGGCGATGTCAATATCACCCAACTCATTGAATTTCATAGGAAACAAGGCAAATTAGCGACCTTAACCGCAACGCAGCCGCCGGGGCGCTTTGGCGCGCTTAACCTGAACGGGAACAATGTCGTTAGCTTTCAGGAAAAACCCCAAGGCGATGGCGGCTGGGTAAACGGCGGTTTTTTTGTGCTCTCGCCCAAGGTGCTTGATTATATTGACAATGACCACACCGTTTGGGAGCGCGAACCGATGGAACAATTGGCCAGAGACAGACAAATGTCCGCTTATTTCCATGCCGGTTTTTGGCAACCTATGGATACCTTGCGCGATAAAATCCACCTTGAAACATTATGGGCTGACGGCAAAGCGCCGTGGAATGTATGGTAGCGCCATCGTTTTGGGCCGATAAAACCGTCTTGCTAAGCGGCCACACCGGCTTCAAAGGCAGCTGGCTGTCTTTATGGCTACAAACGCTGGGCGCCAACGTCATCGGCTATGCGCTGGCCGCGCCCACCCATCCGAGTTTGTTTGCCGCCGCTCATGTCGCTGAAGGCATGGTCAGCATCGAATCGGACATCCGCGATTTTGCCGCGCTGGCAGCCGTATTTGAAAAATATCAACCTGAAATCGTCATCCATATGGCCGCCCAGCCATTGGTGCGCTATTCCTACGCCAACCCGATAGAAACCTATTCCACCAACGTCATGGGCACGGTGCATCTGCTGGAAGCGGCAAGGCTAACCGGCAGCGTGCGCGCTATCGTCAATGTCACCAGCGACAAATGCTACGAGAACCGCGAATGGGTCTGGGGTTACCGCGAAAATGAAGCAATGGGCGGCTATGACCCTTACAGCAACAGCAAAGGTTGCGCTGAACTGGTGGCATCGGCTTACCGCAGCTCCTATTTTAATCCCGATAACTTCAACGACCACGGCGTGGCGCTGGCTTCAGCCCGGGCCGGTAACGTCATCGGCGGCGGCGATTGGGCGGAAGACCGGCTGATTCCCGACATCATGCGCGCCATCATACAAGGCACAGCGGTCACTATCCGTAACCCGCACGCCATTAGGCCTTGGCAACACGTGCTGGAACCGCTGTCCGGTTATTTGTTGTTGGCACAAAAGCTTTATCAACAAGGCGCAGTTTATGGCGAAGGCTGGAATTTCGGCCCGAACGATGAAGACGCCAAACCGGTAGCGTGGATAGTCGACCATTTAACCCAAAGCTGGGGCGAAGGCGCCAGCTGGATACAGGATGACGGCGACCATCCCCATGAAGCGCATTATTTGAAACTCGATTGTTCAAAAGCCAAAATGCGTTTAAATTGGCGCCCGCGCTGGCCTCTTGATGAAACACTGGCACTGATTGTCAACTGGCACCGCGCCCACCAACGGGGTGAAAATATGCGTGATGTTTCGTTGGCTCAGATTCAGCGTTATGTGCTCGCCATGAACGGCGCCGAACAATCAGCAGTTAATTCATTGCTACCCGAACAGTCAAAATTGGAGATTTAACATGCAGGCAATTACTCGCATAGAAACAGTTGACGAGAGTGGGCATATACACCTGCAACTCGAAAAATTGGCCGGTGCCAAGGTGCGGATTATCATCGAAAATCTCGATACCGGTCATGCTCAGACAGCGATACCCGCTGAAAGCCTGGCTTTGGCAAAAATGCAGGAACAAACCGGGTTCGCCACACATATTTTAGGAGCAGCTGCCGAGGACGTGTGGAATGACGTGTGAAATTAAAGCGGGCAACATCTACAAAATACCGTTCCCCTTCACCGACCTTAGCGAAACCAAAGTACGTCCGGCCTTGGCATTGACCGATAGCGACGCACAAGGCGATGCACGCTTCCTTTTTATTACGGTTACGCCGCCAAGCGCGGCTGAACAAGCCATAGCACTCGATGAAGCTGATTTTGCCGGCGCACCGTTACCGTTGCAAAGCCACATCCGTCTGGATAAATCCGTGCTTCTCCATAAATTATTGGTCATCAAACCGTGGGCACAACTCACCGATGCGGCCATGGCGCGGGTATACCGCGCCGTCATAGCGGATGAAGTGACAGGATTCGACAGATTCGGCAATACAGCGCAAAGCTTCATCGCCGGTCAAAGCGCCATCCCCCCTTCCGGCAAGGTCATCGGTGTAACAGAGCGGCAACTGATGGTCGAAGCCTCGCTCGATGGCTGGCTGACCACCGGGCGTTTTAACAAGGCCTTTGAACAGCGTTTTGCCGAATTTGTCGGCGTACCTTACGCCTTGACCACGACCTCAGGCTCAGCAGCTAACCTGCTGGCGTTGACTGCATTGACCTCGCCCAAACTCGGCGAGCGTGCGTTAAAGCCGGGCGATGAAGTCATTACCGTGGCGGCAGGCTTTCCTACCACGGTTAATCCCATTTTGCAGAACGGCATGGTGCCGGTGTTTGTCGATGTCGACATACCGACTTACAACATTGACCCACAAAAAATCGAAGCGGCGGTCAGCGAGCGCACCCGCGCCATCATGATTGCCCACACCCTGGGCAACCCATTCGATCTGGCTGCGGTGATGGCTATCGCGCAAAAATACAAGCTGTGGGTCATTGAAGATTGCTGCGACGCACTCGGCTCACTTTATAAAGGCCGGCATGTCGGCACTTTCGGCCACATCGCCACCTGCAGTTTTTATCCGGCGCACCATATCACCATGGGCGAAGGCGGCATGGTTTTCACCCAAGACCGCAAGCTGAAAAAAATCGTCGAATCTTTCCGCGACTGGGGCCGCGATTGCTACTGCGCGCCCGGCTGCGACGACACCTGCCGCAAACGTTTCGGCTGGCAACTTGGCAGCCTGCCCCAAGGCTACGACCACAAATACACCTACTCGCATTTGGGCTACAACCTCAATATCAGCGACATGCAGGCCGCTTGCGCCTTGGCGCAAATGGATCGCTTGCCGGACTTTATCGCAGCGCGCAAACACAACTTTGCCTTTCTTAAAGAACGGCTGAAATCTTGCGGGCAACAGCTGATCCTTCCCGAAGCCACAGCGGATAGCGACCCATCCTGGTTCGGCTTCCCCATTACGCTGCGTGAATCTGCTGGCATCAAGCGGGTCGAGCTGCTGAAATATCTGGATCAATATAAAATAGGCACACGCATGTTGTTTGCCGGAAACCTCACGCGCCAGCCTTATTTTGTCGGCAGGGATTACCGCATCAGCGGGGAACTGACCCGCACCGATGACATCATGAACAACACGCTCTGGATTGGCGTTTACCCCGGCTTGAATGAGCCGATGCTGGATTATGTCTGCGAGCGGCTTGAAGCATTTTTGGGCATTAATGTTTAAAAAGCTATACTTTAAAAAGCATCCTCATAACGGAAGGATTTAATTATGAAATTAATGGACAAAGAAAAACAGCTTGCAACATGGCTTATGGCGCATACAGAAATTGAAATGGCTATTTTATTTGGCTCCTACGCACAAGGAACGGCAACTATTCATAGTGACATAGACTTGGCCATTCAGCTTTCATCAGGAAAAACAATACACGCTGAAGATAAAATTAACTATGTAATTCAATTAGGGCAACTATTAGAAACGGATATTGATCTTGTTGATTTAAAAAAAGCGGGGCAGCCACTTTTATCGCAAATAATAAAATACGGTAAACGGTTAAAGGGGCAGCAAATAAACTATATCGAATTAGCCCTAAAAAATATCAATACCACGCAGGATTTTATGCCTTATATTGAACGCATGATGTTAACCAGAAGGGAGCGCTGGTTGGCAAATGGATAATATTATTTTAACTAAAAAAATCGATTCCATTTTAAGATGCTTAAATAGAATCCAGCAACGTTTACCGGAAACAGAATCGGCCTTTATAAAAGATTATGATGCCCAAGATGTTATTGTGCTTAATTTAACACGCGCCATACAAATGAATGTCGATATCGCAACACATATCCTCGCAAATACTAACCACCCCGTCCCAACAACAATGGCAGAAGCATTTACCGGCTTGGAGCGTTTAAACATGATAACACCGACTATTGCCGACAAAATGAGGCGGTCAATCGGTTATCGTAATATTGCAGTCCATAACTACGATGATATTGATTTAGCGATTACTTACGACATAGCACATAATCATTTGAGCGACTTTAAGGACTATATTAAACAAATAATTAATCTTCAAAAACCAGACGGCAAAACAAACAATATTACCCTATAAACATTGTGCCGTAGAATGATACAAACCTTATTAGTCACCGGCGCTACCGGCTATCTCGGCAGTCATTTGGTTCGTGCGCTATTAGCAGCCGGGCACCGGGTTGCAATATTGAAGCGCGCCGTATCAAACCTTTCCAGGCTTGACGACTGCCTGCCGCAGCTTGCTGTCTTCACTATCGAAGACGGCCTGGATCTGCCGTTTAAGTCGTTAGGGCAGTTCAATGCCGTGATACACACCGCAACCTGCTATGGACGGAACGGGGAAAAGACGCCCGAAATATTCGCCGCCAATACCGCCTTTCCCTTGCAATTACTGGAAATCGCTGCGGGCTTTAATACCGAAAACTTCTTTAATACCGACACCATCCTTTACAAATATCTCAATGCGTATTCACTGTCAAAACAGCACTTTGCAGAATGGGGCAAGTATTTTTCCGATAGCGGCCGGATCAACTTCATTAATATCAAACTTGAACACCTGTATGGCGTGGGCGATGACGCCAGCAAATTCGCAACCTATGTTATTCGCAGTTGCCTGAACAATATTGATAACTTAAAGCTGACACTGGGCGAACAACAGCGCGATTTCATCCATATAGATGATGTGCTTGGCGCTTATCTCTGCTTACTCGAAAACACCGGCAACATAGGGCAAGGGTTTACCGAGTTTGCTGTCGGCTCAGGACACGCGGTGAGCATACATGATTTTGTCACTACTGTTCACCGGTTGGCCGCTTCGCAAACCCGGCTTGATTTTGGCGCCTACCCTTATCGCGAACATGAACTCATGCATTCAGAGGCCGATGTGTCCGGCTTATCGGCGCTGGGCTGGCGCTGCCGTTATGGCCTTGAAACCGGATTAAAACAAGTCATCGAACTGGAAAGAAAACACTTATGAAACTTCTTATTACAGGCGGCTGCGGCTTCCTAGGCAGCAATCTGGCTGAAGACGCATTGTCGAATGGCGATGAATTGGCGCTATTCGACAACCTTTACCGTAATGGCTCGCGGGACAATTTGGCCTGGTTACAAAGCCAAGGCGATTTCCATTTTGAACACGGCGATATTCGTAACCAGAATGACATCACCCGAATAATCCAGTCGTTTCAGCCGGAGGTCATTTTTCACCTGGCCGGGCAAGTGGCGATGACCACCTCGATCGCGAACCCGCGCATGGACTTTGAAGTCAACGTAATCGGCACCCATAACTTACTCGAAGCGGTGCGTTTGTACGCGCCCGCTGCAACCGTGGCTTATTCATCGACAAATAAAGTGTACGGCGATTTGGAGCAATACGCTTATCAAGAAACCGACACCCGCTATCAATGCATCGACAAGCCGAACGGTTTTGATGAAACAACGCCGCTTGAATTTCATTCGCCTTACGGCTGTTCCAAAGGCGCGGCTGACCAATACATGCTTGATTATGCGCGCATGTTCGGCCTGAACACCGTGGTGTTCAGGCATTCCTCAATGTACGGCGGCCGCCAATTTGCCACATACGACCAAGGCTGGGTCGGCTGGTTTTGCCAGAAAGCGCTTGAAGCAAAACAAGCCGTTGCCAACCAAGCTTTCACTATTTCGGGGACAGGCAAACAAGTGCGCGATGTGCTGCACGCGGACGACATGAAACGCCTCTACAGGGCGGCTATCGACAATATCGGCCAAGCCAAAGGCCAGGTTTTCAATGTCGGCGGCGGCATCGAAAACAGCCTATCGCTGTTGGAGCTGTTCTCCTTGCTCGAAAAAATAGCCGACGTGAAACTGGACTACATCCATCTGCCGGTGCGCGAAAGCGACCAACGGGTATTTGTTGCCGACATTGCTAAAGCCCAACGCCTGCTTGATTGGCAGCCAAGGGTGTCCGCGCAACAAGGCGTCGAACGGATGCTTCACTGGGTGAGCCAAATAGAATGAGTGAGGCCGTCTCAAAAGAACGAAGCCATAACTATCTGCGCCAGATAAAAGGCGCGGTTGTTTATAAAGCCGTTGCCATGGCCGCCTCATTCCTCGCCATCCCGTTGATGATACGTTATCTCGGGCAAGAACAGTTTGGCGTATGGTCAACGCTGCTGACGGTGATGTCGTGGATCGTATTCTTTGATTTAGGCGTCGGCAATGGTTTGCGCAACAAGGTGGCCGAAGCCTTGGCGAAAAACGATAAAGCGGAAGCCGCAAACTACATTGCTTCGGGTTATAGCCTGATTGGCCTGATCGCGCTTTTGCTGTGGGCTGCGATTACGGCGGCGTCGTTTTTTATACCTTGGCAAAGCGTGTTCAATACCCACGCGATTGCAGAAACGACCTTGCGCCTGACGGTGCAGATTGCCACCTTCTTCGTGGCGCTCAATTTCTGGATTGGCTTGATTGCTGCGCTACTCGGGGCGCTGCAAAAAACCTCACTGACGGCGCTGGGCCAATTAATTTCAAACGTCCTGGCCTTGATGCTGGTTTTTGTGCTGACCCAAACAACAGCGGCTTCAATCACCAAGCTGGCCTTTGTTTACGGCATTTCGCTGGTGACCGCCAACATTCTGCTGAGCCTGCATTTCTACCAACGCAATCCAGAATTACGGCCCAAGCCTTATCTGGACAAACAACATGCAAGCCCGCTGCTATCGGTCGGCCTGCAATTTTTTATCATCCAGCTTGCCGTACTGGTCATTTTCACCACCGACAAAATGCTGATCACCCAGTTATTTGGCCCGCAACACGTCACCCAATACGAGGTTGTCTTCAAGCTTTTTAGTGTCATTTCATTCGCACATACCCTAATCACTGCGCCGCTTTGGTCGGCTTATACCGATGCCTATCACAGAAGTGATTTGACCTGGATAAAAAGTATGTTGCGCAAGCAAATAAAAATTTTTGCTGTAGTTATACTGGCTGCAATCATGATGATTTTTCTAGCAAAGCCACTCATTTCAGTTTGGATTGGTCCTGATGTCAATATTCCATTACCACTGGTGATTGCAATGAGCCTACTTGTACTAGTTTCAACTTGGAATAATATTTTTGGATCAATATTAGGAGGAATAAGCAAAATCAGATTAGGGTCAATCTATACAGTTTTTACTGCTTTACTGAATATACCTATTTCTTATTTTATGGCAGTTAACATAGGTTTAGGAACTGCCGGAATTGTGCTGGGAACTTTGATATCTATTTCCGTAAGTGCAATCATTAGTCCAATTCAAGTGTATTTCTTTATATATGAAAAATCTAAAAATAGCTTTCTTGTAGAGGTTCTGAGATGAATACAGCCCCAACCTTGTCAGTCTGCATCCCAACATTTAATCGGCTTAACTACCTTCAACAGGCGCTTGCAGTACTTCTCCCTCAAGCAGAATTATATAATGTTGAAGTCTGTATTTCTGACAATCACTCTATTGATGGAACCAAACAGTTTTTATGTGAAATCGCAAATGACTACCCATTGCTTCGATATAACGTAAACCCAGTGAATACTGGGCTTGATGAAAATATGTTAATAGCCATATCAATGGGCAAAGGGCATTACATCTACCCAATTGGCGATGATGACATATTGCCTGATGGCTCTTTATTGGAGATTTTGCGAGAAATTAAAAATGGCGGTGACGTCATAGTCTTAAACGGATGGCATACAACTTCGTCCCTAATCAAAAAATGGATGCATTTATCACCATCTATTGCGGGAAATTCATTTAGCCGACCTGATGAAGCATTTATTGCTCTTTGGGACAAAATGCCATTTGGATCATTTCTCGCTTCACGTGAATGTTTTTCAGAAAAACTTTTTCAAAGGTTTATGGGTACTAGCCATGCTTACACGGGAGTAATATGGGATGCACTAGCTGATATAGAAAAAAACAAAGGAAGCTGTCAAGTAAGATGCATAGAAAAACCTATTGTTTTGTTACGGGGTGGGGAAAAATCGTGGAGAAAAGATGCGGCGTTAATTATGCTCTATGAAATACCTTATTGGTTCTCTCTAATTATGGAGCAAGAGATTTACAGAAAAATCATTCCAGCGATTAAAAGTCAGTTTCTCACAAATCAAACCAAAATATCTGTGTTGATTCAGTTTCGCGCAATCGGTCAACTAGAAAAAAGTGATGTAGTTAAACTTGGGAGAGAATGCACTTCTGAACAAGTTCAAAAGCTAAATAGAGTTGCCAGAATACCCCAATCGATTGCACAACTTATAGTTAAAAGTTACGGAAAACTTAAACCCATCATCAAAAGAATGCTTCGAAAATGAAACCGCCCAAAGTCAGCATCCTGATCCCGGTTTACAACCGCAAAGACTACATCGCCGAATGCATACAGTCTGCATTGAATCAAACATGCACCGATTTTGAAGTTGTGGTCGTGGATAACGCCAGCAACGACGGCACCTGGGAGATTTGCAGGCAGATTGCCGCAAGCGATCATCGGGTGCGAATATTCCAAAACGGCACCAACATCGGCCCGGTAAGAAACTGGTTGGCCTGTGTGAACAAGGCGCAAGGCGCATTGGGCAAAATACTGTTTAGCGATGACTTGATGTTCCCACAATTTCTTGAGCACACGCTCCCGTATCTTGAATGCCCGGACGTGGGTTTTGTGTCTACTGCGGCACTGATTGGAACGGGCGTCGAAAATGGGACACTTCATTATTCACTGGCAAACGCTACGGAACGCCTACACAGCGAGCGCTATTTCGAGTTATTACTGACCGCCAGTGCCCCTTTTTCGCCGGGAGCAGCCATCTTCCGCATGGCGGATATACGCGCCAATTTAAGGCTTTCATTTCCTACCTGTATCCCCCGTGATTTCACCAAAAACGGGGCGGGGCCGGATGTGTTGCTGTATGCCTTAACCGCATTAAATTATAAAGCTGTCGTTATGCTGCCTATGGCTGAGGTATTTTTTCGGATACATACCGATTCATTCACAATAGCCAATGACGATAACGAAGTCACAAAAGGTTATCTGGCTGCGCTGGCATGGTTTTTTAAAACTCAATTAACCCAAAACCATTGGGCAAACTATATTGCCCGTACCTGGTTGTCCAAGGTAAAAAGCGCGGGGCGATTGTCCTCCCTGACAAAATACTGCGCCGAATATGAAGGCAAAGGCAGCCTTATTGAAGCCGCAATCGTGCTAATCGCAGCAGCGCGCATTGCTATAGCTGAATTACTGAATCGCGCAAACAAGACTATTCGCCAACGATGAAACGCCGCACACGCTCGGCATAACTAGGCTACCGGAATATGTTTGGGGAATTGTGTAGGGATTGTTAATCAACTTCGGTGGTTATCCAAAAGAAACAGCAGAATAAATTGTATTATGATATTTTCGTATGTTTCGTGGAAAAATTAAAACAGGGTAATAAACAATGCCAACCATATCCATTTTCTACGGCATCCAAATCATGATGTATTTTTATGATAATGGAAAACACAACATGCCACATATCCATGCTGAATATCAGGATAACGAAGCGGTGTTTTCAATTTTGGACGCTGAGGTGATTTCGGGGAGTTTGCCACGCAAACAAACGCGCTTAGTACAAGCCTGGATTGAGTTATATCAAGAATCTTTAATGATCGATTGGAAATTAGCCGTATCAGGTCAAGAACCACTGCGCATTGAACCATTAAGATAATCGGAGCTATCTATGAAATTGATTAAAGTAGAACCTAAAGATAATTATATCCTGCGCATCTCTTTAGATGATGATTCGATAGTTGATTTTGATGTAAAAGCGGAATTAGATCGTATTCCTTGTTACAAAGCGCTTTATGATTTGACCTTGTTTAACACGGTCAAATTTAAAAACAAACGTATTTACTGGAGTGATCAGTTTGATTTTCATTTGGATCAAATTTTGGAACGCGGACAGTTTTTAAAGCGATGAATATCTGGCGCGATGACATGCAGCAGGTTAGCGTTATAGATTGAGTAACCGACGATTAGAAAAAGGTTGCTGTAAAACAAAATAATCGAGACTAAAAAGGGACATTTACCTATCACTCAGTCATTGAGTGGTGTGCCAGCGTGTGACCATCTTGATGAAAGCGATTATAAACAAGACCTTGAAAATAAATACCTTTGAAATTCCAACTATTGAACCCACCCAAGCAGCACGGGCTCACTGGGCAGCTTCTTAGCTCAAGTTTTTTTCGCCGGTATTCATTATTTTCGTTTAATCGCTACCTAACTATTGCCAGCCAAAATAGCCTTCAAGTCCTTGAGCAACAAAAACAGGTGGAATGGGTCTGTGTCGCTGGGTTCAAATTCCCACCCCAGATACCACTCACGAGCGGCGTCATCCTTGGCATGGACAAGCAGAGCACGAATACCGGCAATGTCAGCCGCTTGGGTGGTGCGCAAGAGGGCATCTTTGAGCAATGCGCGTCCGAGCCCAACGCCTTGATGTTTGAGGTCAACCGCCAGTCTGGCAAGGATCATGACAGGGATTGGATGCCGTGCCATGCCTTTGAGCAGGCGGGGCGCTGCCATTTCCGGCTCAACGCTACCGACAACGAGACTGTAATAACCCACGACACGCTCATGCTGACAACTCACATAGGTCTGTGCGCTGTTGGCTTTTTGATTGGTCAGGGCGAAACGCTGTAAGAATTGGTTGAGTGCGGAGTTACCGGAATCGAACGTTTCAACATTGTCGCTAACGGCAAGTTTGTGGATTGGACTGTAAGACGTTGAACTCACCCAAGCAATCCGGGTTCGCTGAGCAACTTCTTTAGCTTGGGTTTGGACTGGACAGGACGGTCTAACGCAGCGTGAAATGCGTCCCACTTCTCTGGGCTCAGTTCAAAGCGCTGCCGGTCGGCGAGCGTTTGGTTGGCGGCAATAATGCCAGCCTCCAGCAAAAATTCACTGACGCTCTTATGGGTCGCGTGCGCCGCCTCTTGAAGCAGCAATTTTACAGAGGCGCTGGCGCGCACATCGATATGTTCGGACTTGGGCTGGATAACGACTGGCATAAAGGCCTCCTTATGTTGGATTTTTATGATAACGTCCCGACATTGTCATGACAAATATTTTTAAAACAAAAACAAAAACACAGTTCAAACTACCCAAATAACCACTTTAGTATAACCATGACCCATCAACCGCCCCCTTTAATCACCATTATCATTGCTGTTTATAATGGCGCCAAAACCTTGCAGCAATGTATCGATAGTGTCGCGCAACAAACTTATGCCAACAAAGAATTAATCATTATCGATGGCGGTTCTAACGACGGCACTGTTGAATTGCTGAAGGCGAATGATCAGCATATCAACTACTGGATTTCCGAACCCGATCAAGGCATTTATAACGCCTGGAATAAAGGATTGGCACAAGCACAAGGTGAATGGATTTGTTTTTTAGGCGCGGATGATTTTTTTTGGGATACGCAGGTGCTCGAAAAAATCAGTAAGCCTTTGGCCACATTACCCGCGAGTATTCGCGTGGCTTATGGACAAATCATGCTGCTTAATTCTAAAGATGAAGACTTATATTTATCCGGCGAACCTTGGCAGAACGTTAAAAAACGCTTTAAGCAAATTATGAGCATTCCGCACCCCGGCACGCTGCATCGGCGCAGTTTGTTTGAACAGCATGGCCGCTTTGATGAATCATTTCGTATCGCGGGCGATTATGAATTGTTATTGCGCGAGCTAAAAACCGCCGATGCTGCGTTTATTCCTGATGTAATCACCGTGGCCATGCGCCAAGGCGGCATTAGCAGCGATCCACAAAATGCGCTGGTTCAATTGCGTGAAGTAAGGCGTGGACAGCGTATCCAAGGATTAAATTTTCCTGGAGTCAGCTGGCTAATGGCCATAGCAAGGGTATATATCCGCTTGTTGTTATGGCAATTTCTAGGCGAACAAGCGGCTAGAAAAACTTTGGATTGGGGGCGGCGTATGCTGGGCTTACCGGCATTTTGGACGCGAACCTGATGATACACAGCACTATTATTCCGGTCACAGTAATTATTCCCTGCTTCCGCTGTGCAGCAACAATAGAGCGTGCGGTTCAGTCTATTGTTGAGCAGACACAACGGCCTACAGAAGTTATTTTGGTTGATGATGCCAGTGGCGATAACACGTTGCCTGTTTTACAACAATTGGAATCCCAGTATAAAGGTTGGATAAAAATTATCGTGCTCGGCGAGAATTGCGGTGCTTCTCGTGCGCGCAATGCCGGATGGGATGCGGCAACTCAACCTTATATTGCATTCTTGGATGCCGATGACAGTTGGCATCCTGCTAAATTGGCTATCCAATATCAGGTCATGTTAAATAACCCCTCAATTGTTGCTTCTGGACACCGATGCTTATGGCTTTGTAATCAACAGTTATTGCCTGATATTCCTGATCTAATAAATTTAAGTCCCGTTAATCCACTCGCTTTGCTTTTTAAAAATCGGTTTGGCGCACCTACGTCGATGTTAAAGCGAGAGTTAGCTTTTCGATTTGTCGATAATAAGCGTTATTCGGAAGATTGCTATTTATGGCAACAAATTGCTTTTTCCGGTTTTTTACTGGTATTTATCGATAGCTCATTGACCTACACTCATAAACCACTCTACGGGGCAAGTGGACTCAGCGCACAATTATGGGCAATGGAAAAAGGCGAGCTGGATAATTTTTTTAGCTTATATCAGGACAAAAAAATAAATTACGGGCTGTTTTTACTCGCCAGTGCTTTTTCCTTACTTAAATACTGCAAGCGCGTCATTACGACAAAAATGCGTAGGGTTGGTTAATCACCACCCAAACAAAGATCACGTATCATCACTTCTTCATCAGCCGGGATAACCAGCACGGGTTTGTGACCGGGTCGGCCAATGACAGCCATGCCCGACTTGTTGGCAGCCTGATCCAAAACAAAGCCTAAAAAATCCAGCGGCGCGCAGATTTTTTCGCGCACTTCGGCGGAATGCTCACCAATACCGCCGGTAAACACCAGCGCATCGATGCCGCCCGCTTTAGCGGCAAAACCGCCGATTGCCGCCCTCACTTGCCGGCAAAAATAATCGACAGCGAAGGCGGCGTTGTCGCTCACGCTGGCGGTGAGTTCATTCATTTCCGAACTTTCACCGGCCGACAAGGCCAACAAGCCCATTTGGTGGAACACCACTTTGCTCAATTGCTCAGGCGTGTAGCGTTTGGCCAATTCCAACATCACGCCGGGGTCAAGGTCGCCGCTTCGGGTGCCCATAGGGATGCCGCCTGCCGGGGTGTAACCCATGCTGGTATCCACCGATTTCAGGTTCTCCAGCAAACACAGGCTGGCGCCGCTGCCCAAATGGGCGACGACAACTTTTTGATACGCCGCTTCGCCCAAAACGCTTTCAAGCCTGCTTGCGATATAGGCGTAATTGAGGCCATGGAAACCGAAACGGCGCAAACCCAATGCGTTCGGAATCGGCAGGCGTTTGGCCAATTCCGGCAAGGTGGCATGAAACGCGGTGTCGAAACAGACGATTTGCGGCGCATCGAAGCGTTGCAGGCACAAATCCAGCCCCAGCAAATTACCCGGCAAATGCAACGGCGCCAGATGAATCAGAGCCTCCAGCCGGGCACGCTCGACTGTATCAACCCGCCTTGCCGGTTCGGTTATGTCGCCGCCATGCACAAAACGATGCCCGACCAGCGTCGGCAATTCGCCCGCCAAATCGTGCAGCAGCTGGTCGAAAGCCTGCTGTTGATCGCGCACATGCTCATAACGAAAATTGCGCCGCGCACCGTCAGCGCCAAACAGGCTCGCTTTTAACGACGACGAGCCACTATTGATGGTTAAAACCGAGTGCATCAATACGGCCACACCCAATTATCAACTTCTGGCAAATCGGTGCCATGTTCGTAAGCATAATTGCGGCATTCGATCTGCATATCGCGCATTTTTTCTTTGACGTGCGCACCGGCTACGCGCAATGACGGAATCCGGTTAATCGCGTCAATCACCAAACTGAAACGGTCGATTTCGTTTTGAATGGCCAATTCCAGCGGCGTGTTGATGCTGCCTTTTTCTTTATAACCGCGCACATGCATATTGTTGTGGTTGTTGCGGCGATAGGCCAAGCGGTGAATCAGCCAAGGATAACCATGGAAGTTGAACAATATCGGTTTGTCCAGCGTGAACAGGCTGTCGAAATCCTTATCCGACAAGCCGTGCGGATGTTCCGCTTCGGGCGCCAATTTGTACAAATCCACCACATTGATAAAGCGTACTTTAAGTTCAGGGAAATTTTCGCGCAGTAACACCACAGCGGCCAGCGCTTCTTTAGTCGGAATATCGCCGGCACTGGCGATGACCAAATCCGGCTCGAAACCTTGGTCATTACAAGCCCAGTCCCAAATACCGATGCCCTTGGTGCAATGTTTAATCGCCGCATCCATGTCCAAAAATTGCAGATGCTTTTGTTTGTCGCAAACGATGACATTAATGTAATCGGTGCTTTTTAAACAATGATCGGCGACCGACAACAGGCAGTTCACATCGGGCGGCAAATAAATGCGCGTGACTTCCGGGCTTTTATTGACCACCACGTCCAAAAAGCCGGGGTCTTGATGGGTAAAGCCGTTATGGTCTTGACGCCAAACGGTCGAGGTAATCAGCAGATTCAACGAGGACACCGGCGCGCGCCATGCGACGTCTTTGGACATCGCCAGCCATTTGGCGTGTTGATTGAACATCGAATCGATCACATGGACGAAGGCTTCGTAGGTGGAGAAAAAGCCGTGGCGACCGGTCAGCAAATAGCCTTCCAGCCAGCCTTCGAGCGTATGCTCAGACAGCATTTCCATGACCCGCCCGTCCGCAGACAGTTCGCCGCCGCCGGCATCTTCCGGCAAATAGTCGGCCAGCCAGGTTTTTTTGCTGACTTCATAAACGTCATCGAGCTTGTTCGAGCTGTTTTCATCAGGGCCGAACACGCGGAAATTGTGCATATTCAGACGCATAATGTCGCGCAGGAACTTGCCCAAAGGCCGCGTATTTTCAGCGACTGTGGTTCCGGGCTTGCTCACTTCAGCAGCGTATTCGCGGCAATCCGGCATGTGCAGGGCTTTACGCAACAAGCCGCCATTAGCATGAGGATTGGCGCTCATGCGCCGTGTGCCTTTGGGCGCCAATGCTTTGAGTTCAGGCAACAAAACGCCATTCTGATCAAACAATTCTTCTGGTTTGTAGCTGCGTAGCCAGTCTTCCAGCTGCTTAAAATGTGCCGGTGTATCGCGCACATTACTCAGCGGCACTTGATGGGCGCGCCAAAAACCTTCGACCTTTTTGCCGTCCACTTCTTTCGGCCCCGTCCAGCCTTTAGGCGAGCGCAACACAATCATCGGCCAACGCGGACGAACCGGTTTGCCGCTACTGCGCGCTTCCTGCTGTATGCGGCGAATTTCCAACACGCATTGTTCGGTCACGTCGGCCATAGCTTGGTGCATGGTATCGGGATCGCTGCCTTCAACGAAATAAGGCGTCCAGCCGTAGCCTTTGAACAGGTTTTCCAGCTCTTCATGCGAAATGCGCGACAAAATAGTCGGGTTGTTAATCTTGTAGCCGTTCAGATGCAAAATCGGCAATACCGCACCATCGCGGATAGGATTCAGGAACTTGTTGGAATGCCAAGACGTCGCCAGCGGCGCGGTTTCAGCTTCGCCATCGCCGACCATCACCGCGACAATTAAATCGGGATTATCGTAAGCCGCACCGAACGCGTGGCTTACGCTGTAGCCCAATTCGCCGCCTTCATGGATTGAACCCGGCGTTTCCGGTGTGCAATGGCTACCGATGCCGCCGGGAAAGGAAAACTCTTTGAAGAACTGGCGCAGTCCGTGTTCGTCTTCGCTTTTGTTCGGGTAAATTTCGCTGTAAGCGCCTTCCAAATAGACAGGGCCGAGCACACCGGGTGCGCCGTGACCAGGGCCTGCGAGAAAGATGGCGTCCAAATCGTACTTATTAATTAGCCGGTTAAGATGGATATAAGCAAAAGAAAGGCCGGGGCTAGAACCCCAATGGCCGAGCAAACGGTTCTTCACATGCTCCAGTTTCAGCGGTTCGCGCAGCAGCGGATTATCGCGCAGATAAATCATGCCTGCCGCGAGGTAGTTGCAGGCGCGCCAATAGGCGTTAATGTTGTTAATTTCTTCTTGGGATAGCGTATTCATAAAGTTATAAATTTAAGGTTAAGTTGTTTGAAAGGGTTAACTTCCACGATTAAAGCATCACATAATCTGCAATGCCTTCAAAATAGGCAACTGTTTTTCCGCAAAGGTATGAGCCTGTGCCGTTAATTCGGCAATATTCTCTTCTGCCGATTCCAGTGTCCTGCCTTCTTTGATAAGACGCTGGCCTTGAGCACTAATGATCTGCCAAACAGCTTGAGCCTGTTCGGTTGGCTGCTTTTTGCCTTCGTTAAGGGCCAACAGGAAGAGCTGGTCGAATCGGCCTACTGTAACGCCGCCTCCAGTCACTGGACTGGCCAAATAACTGATGTCATTACTCCCCCGGGCTTTCTGCATCAAGGTTTGGTTGAGTTTGTCAGTCTGGGCTTTTACTTTTGCTATCACCTTGCCGTCCTGTACTCCAGCCAAATGCCCTGCTCCGGTAAGCACCACGACGGCTTGCACCACTTGAGCCAGGGTGATGCCCTTATCTTTGACAGCCTGTTCGACCTGGGCAATAGTCTTCGGCTGGTGATCTGCTAACAGGTCGAGGATCGGGTTATAGACCGTATCAGTCAGCGTCGCTTCCCCCAAGCTGCCGGTAACTTTAAAACTGACATCAGGCCGATGGGTGATCAACAGATATTTCTGTTTACGCAGGGCTTCGGCCTGCTCGATTGTGTTGAGCCGCCGCGCGCCCTTCACCCAGTAATCACGGCGAAATTGCTGGTTAACCATGAAGTCGCGCACCGATTGTTTGAACATCGGATCGGGAATTTCGTTAAGAAAATTCTGCTGTTCTGCCGTCAGATTGACCGCATCAAGGTGGTCAAGGTAATGGGCTGAGCATGCATAGTCCAGTTTCGCAGGCTCAAGACACTCGGCCATGGTGGCGAAGTGCATCGGATGCCAGTCGCGGTTGAAATACTCATGGGCGAGGTAGTGGCTATTTTGCCCCTTGATCTTCTGAATGCGTTCGGCAACTTGGGGATTGGCACGAGCAAACAGCGGATTGGTGGCAATGAGTTTCTCGGCGAAATCAAGGGCACCATCAATACGGCTGATAATACCGCGCCCTTCCGCACCCAATACCTCCGCGTGCTCAGTCATGAGATGCCGCATCGGGGCAAACGAAGCCCATCCCGGCAGCGTGTTGTAGCTGATGTAAAGCACACCGCCGACCTTAAGTTTCTTCTTGATGAAGTCAACAATGACGGCACGGTTATCATCACTAATCCAACTCCAAATGCCATGAATGCCGATATAATCGAAGTCGGGCAGATCAGGCCGACTGGCAAAGTCGGCAAAGGCGTCATCGTAAAGCTTGGCACCTGACCCGGAAACGGTAGCGAGTTCCTGAGCAAAGCCCGCCTGACTGGGATTGAAATCGGTACCGTGCCACTGGACAAAAGAAGCTGCGGCATGAAGATTGGCAGATAGGCCTTGGCCGAAACCAAGCTCACAGGCAGACCCTATCTCGGGTGAAACAAGGCCACTGTTCAAAAAAGCAAGCTTAACCCTTAATGGATTAAGCTCGGTGTAATAACCGTAGGTGTAGTCGATATCGGCCACATAACCGGATGTCCAATCGCTCATAGATTTCTCCTGTCAGCATAAAAAACCACATAGTGGGGCACTTTACATTTTCTGAAACCGCCCTCGGTTTTACCAAGAGCACTTTATTTTTGGCCAATCTCACCGTTCAAGTTTTTAATTTTCTCGTTTACACGTGATTATCTGGAAACGAGAAAACTTCCGGCATTAAAGCGTCACATTGTGACACCGATATGACAACTGGCCGATGGCGTTTGACTAACCACGAAGGACACTTCGCCTGCTTCGGAGGTGAATCAGCCACCCATTATTAATGGATTGTAACTACTCAGGGATTGTTAAAAATGACTAAATAGAACACGGATGCCAAAAGTAGGCGACACGGGTTAAACGGATAGTCACTGATTAAAAGCACAGCACAGTCAAAAAAATCGGCTTCCCATTTAAAGCGGGACAAGCATGCCGAAGTAGACCTTCCAGGTTTTACGACTGCCATGGATGGCGGAAGTGCTGGAGCCGTCTCGGGAGCGGCTCCAGTAAAAACCTGGAAGGTCTGTCCCGCGTAGCCAAAAAATCTGTGTAAATCTGTCCCATCGGTGCTATCCGTGTTCTATACTTTGAACGGTTAAGTTTTCGGCTTATGTTGGGCGAAAAAACTGCCGAACGACAGACCTTCCAGGTTTTAAAAACCTGGAAGGTCTAGCTCGCAACGTTTTGAAAGATAAAGCTTTCAGTTTTTTAGCGCGGAATAGCTGCTGCTGATTGCAAAAACCGAAAACCTGGACGCGTTTAAAATATATTTCTATTTTCGCTGAATAGTTACCATGACATGATCATTAAGGGATGTTATTTCCCTAAGTATCTCAAGCCTATGCAGTTACCGCCCTATTGCTTTTCCAATAGATAATCCAACCAAAGGTTAGACAATTTTTCCTGCACGGTGTTTTGCCGCAACCTTGCGTTCAAATGCGGGAAATCGACCTTATCCAAATCCTGATCCTGGTTGTAGCAAGAGTACACGAACACTTCTTTGCCGGTCTCGGCATCGATATGTTTGCACAAGCACTGGGCGCAAATGCCTTTCATCATGCACTGCATCGGCGAGTTGATTGAGCCGATGGCGTGGTGGGCTTTGTTCAGATAAGGCTTCAATACATCGAAACGCGCGCTTTTTACCGCCGCCATCATACGGTCGGAGCCGATCACAATTAAGTGGTCGACATCGGCCAGTGAAATGGGCTGTTCACCTAATTCGCCCTTTGCGTAAGCCAGCATACACTCCAAAATATTGCCGACGAAGGTCTTGTCCTGCGGGCGGGTCGGGGTAATGGCAGTGACGCCTTCACCCTTGTCAACCGACCAAATGATAAGGTCGGCGGCGGCCTCAACGTCCTCAACCTTGAAGCGGTCTTGCGCGTATTTGTAACCGGCAAAATAAATAACCTTGTTGCCCGCAGCCCGTAACGCTTTGCCGATAGAGAATAACACCGCATTACCCAAACCGCCGCCGAGCAACAAGACGGTTTCACCGCTTGGGATTTCGGTCGGTGTGCCGGTCACGCCCATCAACACCAGCGGATCGCCGACTTTCCAGGTGGCGCACAGCCGCGAGGACGAACCCATTTCCAACGCAATCAATGACACCGTGCCGTTTTCCTTATCCACTTCCGCGCCGGTCAACGCCAAGCCTTCGGCAGCAAGCACTGTGCCTTCAACGACGGGCGCAAAGGCTTCGTAGTTTTGCACGCGGTAAAATTGTCCGGGCTGGAATTTTTCCGCCGCCATCGGCGCTTTGACCACGACTTCAACAATCGTCGGTGTCAGGCGGTTAATGGCGACAATAGTCGCTTTTAACGACTCATCCATTTGGGCGAACAAGGCTTTTAATGCGGCATCGCGTTCCGGTTGCTGGGCGGGGTTTAATCCGGCCAGTTCTTTTTCAAACAGCTTGACCACATAAGGGTAGCCGTTTTTGGCGCTGGCCATGGCCTTGACCACGTTGCCCGCGTAAACCGGGTGGTTATCGCCGTAGAAGCTGATGAATTTGCCGTCTTTTTGGTACGAGGTCAGCGGTGCCGGTTTGCCCAGTTTGGGGAAGGCTTCGTCATGCATGGCCACCAATTCGACCGAATCGTTGTTCCATTCCGGCTGGTAGCGTTGGAAAAACCATTTGTCCATCACAAAGGTGTCGGGGTATTCACTTTGGTAAATGGTATTCGGCGAGGTACCTGCGGCGATGTATAAACTGCGCAACGGCACGGTGACATTCTGCCCCGAGTTGTTCCAGCGGCCCTCTTCCAATACCAGTTTTTCAAACTCGACCGCGTTCAAATGGCCGTATTCGTCGGCTTCTGCGCCGAGCGGGCTCATGCCTTCAGCCAGGGCGATGCCTTCTTCCAGCGCTTTAGCGATTTCTTCGTGGTTTTGGCGGTACGCAGGCGCATCAACAATGCCTTTTCGGTAAAACAGCGTGACGCCACCCCACGCCTCGACCAGTGCTTGAAAATTGGGCAACTCACCCACCGCTTCGGCGCGTTCGCGCTCGGCGACGATGGCTTTACCGTGCGCCAGGAATTCATCGAGAATGATGGTTTCTTCCTGATCGTAACGGCTGCGCACACTTGCTTCGCCAAATCGGCCAACCAGTATTTCATAGCGATGCAAGATTTTTTCGACCTGCATCGGGTAATAGGCCAGCAATTCGGTCGCAGTATCCATGGCGGTCAAGCCGCCGCCGATAACACCGGCGGGCAAGCGCACTTGCAAATTGGCCAATGAAGACGCTTTGGCCGCACCGGTCAATTGCAAGGCCATCAAAAAATCCGAGGCTTTGCGGATACCGCGCATCAGGTTGTTTTTCAGGCCGATAATGGTCGGCTGGCCTGCGCCGGAAGCAATACAGATATGGTCGAAGCCCATTTCCCACGCATCTTCAATCGTAATCGTGCCGCCGAAACGCACACCGCCGTAAGCCCGGAACGCCGCGCGCCGTTGCAGGGTCAGGTAAATGACTTTCAGGAAGTTCTTGTCCCAACGCACAGTGATGCCGTATTCGGCCACACCGCCGAAACCGGCCAAGATACGTTTGTCCAAATCTTCGTACAGGTCTTGGAAATTTTCAATCGGCGCGGGCAGTGTATTGTGGTCGCCGGTCAATTCCACCGGCAGCGGCTCCAGTTTCAGGCCGTCGATACCGGCGACGCCGAAACCTTCATTGAGCAAATAATGGCTCATGGTGTAACCGGCAGGGCCAAGGCCGACCACCAGTGCGTTTTTGCCGTTGTAAGGCAACATATACGGACGCTTGACGTTGAGCGGGTTCCAGCGGGTCAGCAGACTGTAAATTTCAAAACCGTAGGGCATGAACAATACATCGGTCAGTACGCTGGTTTCGATTTGCGGAATATCGACCGGATCGGTTTTTTGGTAGATGCAGCCTTTCATGCACTCGTTGCAGATACGGTGGCCGGTGCCGGGGCACATCGGGTTGTCGATGATGACAATCGCCAGCGCGCCGATATTGTCGCCGTTACGTTTGACCAAGTGCATTTCGGAGATTTTCTCGTCCAGCGGACAGCCGATGGTGATCACGCCCAACGGGTCGACCTTAAACGTTTCGGTTTTCTTGTTGCGCATACCTTTGGAACAGGAATCGGTGTCGCGCTCGTGACAGTAGATGCAGTGGTTGACTTCGGACAACACTTGGCGTCCGTTGTAACGCGGATCGGTCAGCTTAAAACCGTCCCGACGGCGGCGGTGTTCCTGCCCGCCCATCCAGGCCTTAAATTCGCCTCTATCAATCAGTTCATGCTCAACCAAATGGTCGAAATCGCGTTTTTGCGGAAGCTTGAAGCTCGGCCAGTTGGCAACCACATCGTTATCCTGTTGGGCAACAAAGCTCCAGCGCAGCACCACGTCCATCAGGCCGTTGGTAAATTCGGCAGGGTCTTGCAGGCTGATGAGGTCGGCAAATTCGCTTGCCGCTTCTGCGTGTGCGGTAAGTTTGGCGCGCAAAGTTTCGACGACCAAATCGGCATTTTCGTAAGCGCTGTCTTTGCCTTTGGCAACCAGCTTGTAATGGCTATACAGCAAGCCGATAGCCGCGCCGACCCGTGCCACACGGTGTTCGGCGTCATCGTCCTGATTGGCTTCGGGAAAGCCTGCAGCAATCAATAAATCAAAGCGGTTCAGAATTGCGGGAATAGCCCAATCGCTGGCATCCTGACCTTTAAAAAAGAACGCCAGCTTGTCGACTACTTCATTTTTATAAGTGAAAATGCTGTCGATTTCGTCCTTGATTTTTGCGCCCTGCGCCTGATGCTGCTCGGAAACATTGAAAATCTGGGCGACAAACTGCCCGACATAAGGCCCCATACGCACCAGCAAATCGGAAATGGTTTCAGGCGACAAACCATCACCCTGATTTTCGCGGTAAGCCTTAAATTCACTATGCAATTGCGCATCATGGCGTTCAACCGACGCATCAAACACCGCCAATAAATCTTGCAGACGCGCAGAATCGTATAAATCGGCATAGTTAAAGCCGGGGATGCCTAGAGTAAGATGTTGTGGTTCCATAGTTCTCGTGTTTGATTAGTTCGATTGATCATACAGACCGCCTGAAACAGGCTTTATCCGCATATAAAAGTTTACCGAAGAGACAAAAAATAACCGGTTATTGTAAGTAGATATGCCTTTATTTGCCACCTAAAGTTGCTAGCCCAAGCCCTGACAAAACGGCTTGCATACCAAGATGGGTGAGGGCTTTTTGAATTAGAATTTTCCCTGCCCGGTGGCTTCTGGTATATTCCGGCGCTAGCGGTGCCAATGGGGCGGCATTTTCGGCTAACCGGACACTGAAATCCCAAAGCTTGCTAAAAAATCAATTACTACAAAGGTGGAGAGCCATTATGACTGAAGGGTTATTTATATTAACGACTATTTTTGTTGCTTACGTCGCTTATGCGATCGTCGGCGAACAAAGGGACTTGGCAAAAGCAAAATCACAACCGGTAAGCCCTGAAACGCCAAAAACGACTGCCGTACAAGCAACAACTACCGCAGAGGAAAAACCCGCTGTGACCGCCAACAAAGCGGCCGCGCCCAAGCCACCGGCCAAACCGGCAACAACCAAAACCGCCCCTAAAGCCAAGGCTAAAACCAAGGCCGCAACCACAAAACCTGCCGCCGCTGAAAAAGCCCCCGTCACCGCCGCGCCAAGCACCGGCTTAAAAAATCCGCAAACGGGCGAAGTAGCCACCGCCTATAGCAATTACCGCTTCACCAAACGCTGGATAAAAGACGCATTAGTCGCTGAAGGCCTGCTGGACAAAGTCTATAAAAATAACGAACTGAACCCCGAAACTGAAGCGAAAATAAAACAGGCCGTAGCCAAACTGGAAACGATGGGACAGTACAGAGCCTAAACTACCCACGAAAAGCGCGAAGAATAAAACTTCGGTGATAATTTTTTTACCCGCCATAAATCAGGAGCCACTTTAGCCGCGACGCAGGCGCAACTCCCACGTGCGGCGTTACGTTTTTTTAAACTTCACCACCTTATTCAAAGGGCTCAGGTTAATTTCATCAAGCACAATCTGCGCCCGTGAATTCAACACATAAGACACTGCCTCGGCGACGTCTTCCGGCTCGATAAAATTACTCTCATCATCGCCCGGCCCAAAAGCCAGCGCCTCAAAAAAGGGGGTTTTGACCATGCCCGGATTAATCAGGCACACCCGCACATTACTTTTGCCGCACTCTTCGCGCAAGGCTTGGCTGAAACCGCGCACAGCAAATTTGCCGGCACAATAAACCGCGCCTTTGCGGCTGCCTTTTAACGCCGCTTCCGAACCGATAAAAATCAAGTCGCTACGAGGTTTACGTTTTAACCCCGGGAGCATGGCACGGGTCAAAAAAGCCTGGCTGGTGAAGTTTAAAGCCATCAGTTCTTCAATCTGGGCATAAGAAAACTCTTCCACTGAACCGAATTGCCCCATGCCGGCACAAAAAACCACGGCATCGATGTCGGGGAAGGTTTGCTGCAGCTCGCGCAGCCGTTGCGGCAGCTCCTTTAACCGGCTCAAATCCAGCTGCACCGGGATGAAATTAGCCATTGCCCGGACAAACTTGCTGCTATCGCGGGACACGCCGAGCACCTGATGGCCTTGTTGCAACAAGTTCCTGGCAATGGCGCGGCCAATCCCGGAACTGGCGCCGGTCACCAGGAGGGTGCGTTTGATAAAATCCATGAGCCTTTCCTATTAACGAAAATAAATGCCTTGGCGGACGCTAGTCGCGACTATAGCCGTAAAAACTTGAATATCGAGTAACAACCTATTTCGACTCCATGACCCACACACCATTCCAGTCTTCACCCAGTGACGCATGTTCGAGCTGACGGCACCTGTCCACATATAACTGACACACCTTATCCGCCGGGTTAAGCGCCAGCGCTTCATTAAACAAGCCCATCGCCTGTTGCCACTGGCGCTTCCTGTATTTGCCCAAACCGTTTTTAAACAGCGATACCACGTCTACGATGTTCGGAAAAGTCTGCTCCGTGTGGTAATCCAGAACTTCAAAAATGGCAACGGGTTCGGTTTTACCCTTGACCACAACGTAGTCAACTTCCCGCGTCCGGTAGGTGTCCTTGAGCTTAGCGTAGGTAAATTCGCTAATTAGGATATGCGCGCCGTATTGCTTGCAGGCCGATTCCAGCCTTGCCGCCAGATTGACGCCGTCGCCGATGATGGTGAAATCCATGCGTTTTTGCGAACCGATGTTGCCGGACACGACAGTGTCGGTGTTCAATCCGATACCGATGTCCAGCGGCATTTTACCCTCTTCAGTGCGCTTGACATTCCACACCTGCAGTTCGCGTATCATCGCAATCGCGGTGCGCACGGCGCGGTCTTCATCATCCTTATGAATCACCGGGATGCCGAACACCGCCATGATCGCATCGCCGATAAACTTATCCAGCATCCCCTCTTCCCGCTGTATGCAGTCGACCATAATGGTGAAATATTCGTTTAGCAGCGACACTGTGCCTTGTGCGCCGAGTTGTTCGGTCAAGGTGGTGAAGCCGCGCACATCGGAAAACAAGGTGGTGCAGACCACGTTTTTACCGCCCAAAATGTCTGAGCCGGTTGCAACCAGCCGGTCGGCAATGGAAGGATCCATGTAGCGCGACATGGTTGATTTCAGCCTTTTTTCATTGCTGATGTCCTCAATGACCAGCATAAAGCCGATACGTTTTTTGTCCGCCCCGAGCAAATGCTGGACGGTCAAATTAACTGAAAGATGTTCGTCGTTGACTTGCAGCTGCGCATCCATCATCACCTGTTGCTGCTGATGCTCTTCGACAGTCCTTATTTTGTCCATAATCCAGGCATTGGCGCCGATAAAAAAGGTCTGCGCCGCCTGGTTCAGTATCTGCTCCGGCGTGACTTGCAAAATCCTCAGCCCGGCGGCATTGCAGGTGATAATCTTTTCCGCCCCATCCAGCGTAATCAGCCCATTGGACATGCTTTCCAGCATGGCTTCGTTATAATTCTTCATGTTTTGCACATCGGCGAACAGCTTGGCATTTTCCAACGCAATGGAAACCTGGGCGGTAAACGCTCGCAAGCGCGCCTCATCCTCACTGGAAAAAGGCCCGCCGCGCTTGTTAAGCACTTGGGTCACGCCGATGGTTTTGCCCTGTTTGTTGATCACCGGCACACACAAAATCGAGCGGGTGAAAAAACCGGTCTTTTTATCGAATGCGGGGTTAAAACGAAGGTCGGCGTAAGCATAAGGGATGTTGATGGTTTTGCTTGAGGTAAACACCGCCCCGGCTATGCCCAAATGATTGGGCAGGCGTATTTGCATGGTTTCCAGCCCCTGCCCGACTTCCGACCATAATTCATTGGTTTTTTCATCGTTAAGGAATAGCGTGGAGCGTTCCGCATTGAGCAGGCGCGTGGCCTCGCCCATTACCTTTTGCAGCAACGAACCAAGCTTTATATCGGCGGTCACTTCCGAAACCACGTTGATAAACTCCATTTCCTGCACACGCAGCGCCTGCATACGCTCAATAAATTGCGCGCTTTCCAAAGCCAGCGCCGCCTGACTGGTCATTGCCTCGAACAGCGCCAAATCGTTTTTATTGAAAGCCCCGGACATTTTATTGAGCACCTGGGCGACACCGATAATAGTGCCTTTGGCGGTACGTACCGGCACACACAGTATATTTTTGGTGACAAAGTTGGTTTGTTCGTCAACGCTGCGGTTGAAATGCGGGTTATGGTAAGGGTCATGGACAATGGCGCTTTCGCCGCTGGTATAAACATGCCCGGCAATACCGCTGTTATTTAAAATGCGGATCTCGCGTTGCCCGGTGCCTTGGGCGACCCGCGAATACAATTCGTTGGTTTCGGCATCGTTGAGAAAAAGCGAGCCCCTTTCGCTGTTCAGCTCATCGGTGCACATATCCACCAGCACATTGAGCACGTCATCCAGCGATTCTTGCGCCGAGATGCGTTTTGACACGTTCAACAGTATTTCCGCTTCTTTTATCCATCTTTTTTGTTTGGCGGTTTCGGACATGCGGCCGGGTTTTGCAAAAATCGGGTTTTCTTGTTTTTCAGTCATGGCCTACAGTGCTCCAGTTGCTCACGCAGTGCTTGAATCGCTGCCTGTAATTGGGCAACTTCCACGTTGGCGGCTTGCCGGACTTGCCGCACCGTATTGTCTTGTTCTATTTGCGCCAATTCCAGCATGTCGCGCAATTTGGCTATGGTTTCCTTGAGCTGCGCAATTTCGGCGGCAGAACCGGCCAAGGCCAATTGCACCGCATTTTCCCGCTCCATAAATGCATTTTCCAAGGCATCCCTCAACGCCACGATGGTCACGTTAAGCTGGCCGACTTCCTGGGTAGCGGCGACTGTCGCGGCCTGAACCGCATTTTCCTTGTCGTGTTGCGCCAGTTCCAACCCGTTACGCAAGGCTTGGATAGTGCGTTTTAATTCACGGACTTCAGCCTCGGCTTGCAGATGTTCGACAGATTGCAAATATGTGTTAATGGCTATCACCTTCGAGAAAGAAAATTATTCGTAACGGCTCAGTGAAAAAAGAAATGGAACGCGAAAAACACAGACCGGACGGATTTACACGGATTTTTTTAAAATAGGCTCGCTTTTAATCAGTGCCTTCCGCGTTCTGATTCATTATTTTTAAGGCTTCCCATTTAAAACGGGACAAACATGCCGAAGTAGACCTTCCAGGTTTTTAAAACCTGGAAGGTCTGTCCCGCGTTAAGTTGATAGCCATTTTTAACAACTGCTGGGTAGTTACAATTATTCTACCTAAAATACCGGGTTAAATTCGTCTGTATTCTTTTTCTCATATTGCGCCGCCAATAAGGCGGCAAACTCCTTGGCCGGCACTGGCTTGCTGGCGAAATAACCCTGATAAATGTCACACCCTTTCGCCTGCAAAAAAGCTAACTGTTCCTGCGTTTCCACGCCTTCTGCCAACACTTTAAAACCTAGGGTATGCCCCATCGCAATAATGGTGGCGGTGATTTCCATGTCATCTTGAAGATCCGGAATATCGTCGATAAAGCTTTTATCGATTTTCAGCACATCAACCGGGAAACGCTTGAGATAGGCCAGCGACGAATAGCCGGTGCCGAAGTCGTCAATAGCAAGCCGGATGCCTTGTGCGCGCAAGTTATTGAGCACGCCCACCGCCTTGTCCTGATGTTCCATTAACCCGCTTTCGGTCAGCTCCAGCTCCAATTGACCGGCTGGAAAACCGGTTTCGGCCAGCACTTTTGCAACCAGCGCGTTAATGTCGCCACGCCGGAACTGTTGCGGCGACACGTTGACCGCCAGCGTTAGCGGCGGAAAACCTGCGGCTAACCAATGCTGGCCTTGTTGGCAGGTTTCGCGCAACACCCATTCGCCAATGGCGGTAATCAGGCCGGTTTCTTCGGCAATGGGGATAAAGTGGATCGGTGCGATCAGCCCTTCGCTTGGGCTTTGCCAGCGCACCAAGGCTTCAGCGCCGATAATCCGGTTACTGGCAATATCGATCTGCGGCTGGTAAAAAACACGTAATTCTTGTTGCTCAATGGCGTGGCGCAAACGGCTTTCAATGTCGATACGTTTGCGGACAGCCAGGGTAAGCTCTTCAGAAAAATAGGCGTAACAGCTGCGCCCGGCCTGTTTGGCCTCATACATGGCAATATCGGCTTGTTCCATTAACAGTTCCGGGTTATCGGCGTGTTGCGGATACAAACTAATGCCGATACTGGCGCCGATTTGTACTTCAGGGGCTTGTTCATTGTTAGCGAGCAATTGAAACGGCCTGCCCAAGTCGGCAATAATGTCTTCGGCCACCCGCGCCGCATCTTGCGGATGGCTAATCTCTTCCAGAAGCACAATAAATTCATCACCGCCCAAACGCGCCACCGTGTCCATATCACGCAAACGAGCCCCTATTCGCCCGGCGACTTGTTGCAGCAATTCATCCCCGGCGGCATGGCCTAAGCTGTCATTAACATCTTTAAAGCGGTCTAAATCAAGCATCAGCAAGGCCAGTTTTTTGCCGGTACGCTGTTTCATGTCGATACCGTGCTTTAACCGTTGTAACAGCAAACGCCGGTTAGGCAGTTGCGTCAACACGTCTTGCGTTGCCAGCTGGTTGAGTTCATTTTGTAGTTTAGCACTGACCAAGGTAACTAAAATAAGCAGCTGTATGGTACTGAGCATAAAAAACATGATGAAAAATAATTTATCCGGCTGGACTTGCCCGAGCAAGTAGCTGTCGGTAGATACGGATACCGTCATCAGGATGGTGATACGGACAAGATGTATGACTACCTCAGCAACAACGAAGCCGATGAACAGATTGCTTTCCATAACCAGTGTGGAACTGCGCTGCCGGTAAACGTCGCGGATGATAAATAGGTTTACCAGCATGGGAAACACCGACATGATCACTTGCCGCGCCGATATGGATGGCCAGACGGCCGTGAATAAGCTGAGTAACACGGTGGTCGGCAGCACACATAACACAAACAGCGAAAACACAGGCCGACGCCAGCGAAGCCCGAAAAAACTGCGGACGCCTGCCCAAATAAAAACTCTCCCGGTCAGAATCAGGGAGTTGGCGACGACAATGGACAGCAAATCAGGAATAACACCCCGTAAACTAAGCCCCAGAAAGCCGCTAAAAAACATCAAACAGGCGACAAACCAATGCACCGGGCCGTCAAGATTAGGATGCCGACGTGCCGTTATTACAAAAGCAATGGCAAAAACCATATAGACGATAAGAAGGTTTATCAGTGAAGTGAATATATCGAGTTTCATCGGGCAAGGTTATTTTTAATAAGCCTGATTACCAGGTTTTATAGGTGTGTTAAACGCGCTGTGGCCTATTCTACCCGCTAAAAACCGGTGCGCAGCCCCACATACACCGCCGCGCCGTTAAAATTAAAGTCACGAAGTTCGGGGGTGCGTTCATCGGTCATATTCTCGCCACGCAAATAGACTGCTGTTTTTGGCGTCAGCTGGTAATTTAATAAGGCATTGACACGCGGCGCACTCTGGGCCCTGACGGTATTGGCGACATCAAACCAGTAACCGCTGCGGACAGTAAACTCCACCCGTAAAGTTAAGGCTTGCTGCAATTGGATTTCATTCCAGAATACGCTTTGGTGCTCCGGCCTGGCGGGGATACGTAACTGTGTCAGCGGATTTTTGGTGTCCATGTAGCTGTAATTCAAGCCGCTCTGCCAGATGCTCGACCAGCGGTGTTGCGCTTGCATTTCCGCGCCCCACACATCGGCTTCAGGTATGTTGCCGCCCCGGCTGATGCCGGTTGTTGAATCCAGCTGCATCGTGATCATCTGCCGGTAATGCTGATAATAGCCGCTGATTTTGACTTCGCTTTCGGGCAATGGCTGCCAGCGCCAGCCGATTTCGCCACCGGCATTGTGTTCGCCTTGCAGCGCCTGATTGCCGAATACCGGGTGCATCAGTTCACTGACGCCGGGCTGGCGGTAACCGGTGCCGCCGTTGACCCAGACGCTCATATTTTGCGGCAATGAGCGGTTCACGCCCAGTGTAAACACCTGATGATTGCCATACGTGTCGCCTTGGTCGAAACGCCCTTCGGCGCTCCATTGCCAGGCACCGAGGCTTAATTCGCCGCGTACATTCGGGCTGATTACGGTTTGTTTGGCCGGTAAATTAAGTCCTTGTTGGTGCTGGGTGTTGATGCCCCAAACCAGCAACGCCTGATCTTGGTTGTCCTCGCCCAACGGCAAACGATGGGTGTTTTTCCAGTCCAACATCAACAACTGGCTGGTCAGCGTAAACGGCCTGATCACAGTGGTTTGCACCTGTTGCCGGTCTTGGGTAAAACCGAATTGCAATGAGCTGTTCCAATATTCGGCTAAATCGTATTGGCCGCGCAACTGTGCCACCCAGGTTTCATCGGTAAATTGACCTTGCGTGTCATCCACCCAGCCTACTGTGTGCCTGGGCAACTTCAAGCCGGGGCCGTCGATGTCCTCACGGGTACTGACAAAATAAAATGACGCCTCCAAGCCGCCCCGGTCGAATTCCTTAAACCAGTTGGCCGAGGCATGGGTCATGCCGAAATTATCGCGTTCAGCGCCGCCTTGCGCTTGGCTGATACCGCTAAAAATATCGCTGCGCCCGACCACGGCGGAAAAATCCCCGGCGCGGGTCGATAAGCCGCCGCCAGCCGTGTTGCGTAGCGTGTCATAGCTGCCGCCTTCGCTATGAAAAAAAACGTCCTTGTCTGCGATATGCCGGGTTTGTAAATGAATGGCGCCGCCGAGCGAGCGGCTACCGTGCCGTTCGCCGCCGGAACCCCGCGTTACCGTGACTTGATCTAAAGCATCCAGCGCATAGTGGCTTAACGAGTAAAACCCGGCAAAATTGGCAAACAAAGGCACACCGTCCAAAGTCAACAAGCCTTGGCCGCCACCGCCCGCGCCGCGCATACTGATGCCGGTCACCATCTGGCCGCTGCCCTGGTTGAGTGTCAAGCCGCTCTGCCCCCTTAATATGCCGTTAATATCAGCCATGCCGCTGGCCTGTAACGCCTCGCGGCCGATCTGGTTGCGCATACGCGGCGCTTCGATGAGTGCCGGGTAAATCAGGTCATCGTAAACCGTTACCGGAGCGAGGGAGATTTTGTCGTTAGTGGCTATGGCGTTGGTTGACAGGCCGAGTAAAAAAGCCGCACCTACCAGGCGTTTTTTTTGCCCCTGGAGACCTATTGGGTTCATCTGGTTTTTTTCCGGCATTTGACTGCGCTACGATAACTGTCGGCTTGTTATTGTTTGGCAATGAAAATTAAATAACCCTGAATTCAGGCTGGAAAGTTTGTTTGAAACAATCATTATTGCTGAGGTTGTTTACACGGTTGATGCCGCCCTGAAATCAATTCTTTCTACAGCATCAAGATTAACGGTTTGCCGGGCGTACCACAGATCATAGTTGTCTTGCATGGCTAGCCAGCTTTCTGGTGAACGCCCCAATGCTTTTGACAATCGAAGTGCCATTTCTGAACTGATGCCGCTATGACCTTTTAAAATTCGATTGAGTGTGGAAGGTGAAACATCCAGCTTTGCAGAAAGCTGTCTGCCACTTATTTTAAAGGGTTCAAGATAGACCTCTTGAATAAACTCGCCTGGATGTGGTGGATTGTGCATTGCCATTAGTGGTAATCCTCATAATCAAGTATTCTCACGATAGTCGGAGTCCAAAGCTGGCTTTGGCTGTTCAAAGCTAGCTTTGAACTCCGACAGGGGTTTTTTGCGCGTTACCTAAGTTGAATGCCGCTGAAAAGGCAAAAAGTTCACAACATTCCGCCTACTTTTGTTGTTGCTTGGCTATCAACACGCGCGCCACCCTACGCAACCCATCCGAGGAAATATCCAAACCGAACGGCGCGCCCAGTTTTTCAAGTTCATACATCACATCGGTGGCCGCGATAAAAGTGATGTAGCGCAAACCTTGTATGCCGGGCTGTTCTTTGGCAATGGTTTTTAAGGTTGGGGTCAAGCGCACCCAGGTGTCGGTAAAAAACACCCGCACCGGATCGGCGCCGGCTGCATCGTGTTCTTTTAATCCGGCCTCAAAGGCGGCGCGGGAATCGGCCAAGATTTGCATCAGCGTGTCGCGCAAGGCCGGTGATTGGGTATCGGCGGCGGCTTGCTCAATGGCCGAACTCAAAAAGCCGTCCCATTGTTGCCAGGCCGCTTGCCACTGCGCTTGCTCAGCTTCGCTAAAGGCGGGGGCGGGTGTTAGTGCGGCCCGTTTAGCCGGGGCATTGAAATCCAAGGTAATGCCAATGTTATTGTCTTTGGCGGCGATGCTGCTGAATTTGACCGACTTGAGAATATCTTTAACTTCTGCCGCATTGTCTTTGGGTAAAAAATGCGCCAATGTGTCTTCGATATGGTTGCGGGATTCATTCAAATCGATTTTTACCGCGCCCAACTTGGGTTCGGCAAAGCGCCTGATCAAATCCTGCAGTTTGTCGATGGTCAAATGGCGGCCTGCAGCGTCGTAGGCAGTGGCGCTGATGACAGGGAAACTCAGCACCGAATGTTCGGCATCCAGCGTCGGTTTTTGCAAGGTTTCCAAGGTGCCCGCCCATTCCAGAACGGTCAGGCATTGGCCACCCAAGTGGGTGCCGAATTGCGCCTGCACTTGGTTTAACAGTTTGACCAGGCCTTTATTGCCGCTGACATCAGGCTTGGACAGCCTTAAATAACTGCAGCCATGCCGGTCGTTCCATAATTCGGCAGTCTGGTCTTTGCCGGTGTACAGTTGCGACACCAATACTTTTTTAATCAGGCTGTAATCGATTTGCAACGGCACACTGACCTGATTGGCCAAGCTGTTTTGTGCAAATAGCGCTAAGCCAACGATGGCGGCAAGGGAATATTTCAACATGAAGCGTCTCCGGTAGGGCTATTGGCTGTCAGGCATGGTTTGCGGCGCTGACATAAGTTCCGGCTGTTTTTCCGGTATATATTTGGGTCGGGTGAACTGACGACCCATGAATAAATCATTGCTGACGATGGCGACATTTTCCAGCCAGCGCGCCGATAACTGGCACGTTTCCGAATAAGGCGGCTCTTTGCACAGGTCGACCACGCCCTTATTCAGCAGATTAAAATGCAGTCCCGGTAAGGGGCGTATCCGCATATTAGGCAAACCGGCGGTGTAATCCATGATGCTCGGCTCATCAAAATTCAGCAAATCCAGCACCAGCTTGGGGGTTTGATACAGCGGCAAATTGCCGAACTTAACCGGCCCGCGTTTGCCGTCGATAATAATCATCGGCGTGCTGACATACGATTTAAACATGACCGGAGTAAAGTCGCTGCGGTTGGTGGTCAACACCCCCGATTCGACGTAGCCTGCAAAATTCTCACCTAAAAAAGGCAGGTGATCGCCGAACACCACAATAATGCCTTCCGGGTCACGTTTGCCCACTTCCTTGATAAATTCCATCAATTCGCGGGTCTTATAATAAATGGTGTTGGCGTAGGCCGGGACTTCCTCAACATTAGAGGGCGAGCTGACCTTATTGGGCCGGCTTTCGCTTAACGGGTAATTCCAATGGCCGAAATAAGTCACGATATAATCCAGCACCGGCTGCTTGGCTTCCAGCGAACCGGATATTTTTTCCAACACCTGACGGTATAAGGTGCGGTCAGACATAAATTCGCGGTTCATGTCATCCTTAACAAAATCCTTCAACGACCAATAGGTTTCAAAACCCATGCGCCGGTAGGCATTAACGCGGTTCCAAAACACCGGCACATTGGGATGCGAAGCGATGGTGCGGTAGCCTTTGTCGGCCAAAAGATGCGGCAAACACGGTACGTCATTGAGCAGCTGGCGTTCGAACTTGACCGAGTTCCTAACCACCGGAAAACCGCACAACACCTCAAATTCGGAATTGGCGGTAAAGCCGCCGAAGACTGGATCGAGTGCGTGCGAATAGCCTGCATTCTTCCATAACTCACGGAATTCGGGCGACAGCGGGTTGGGTTTATATTTGGCTTTTTTCAGCTCATTCGGATCCCAAAATGACTCCAGCAACACCAGATGCACGTTGCGCGGGGTAAACGCTTTGCCGACGGCCGTTTTTTTCGGTGCGGCGGCCAGTAAATTATCAGCCGCTTCCTGTGCCATATCGCTATCAGGCAGCACTTCAGCCGCAGCAAAATAACGCGCAGTTTCCAACAACGTATACACGGTTGCGCCCCGGCCGATATAGTTGGAGCGCTGATCCCAAACCGAGTTGCCAAAATAGCCATCCAGCGGCGCCAACAAACTAACGGGTTTATAAACAATGGTGATGCCCAACGAAATGGCGACCAAACTGGCCAAATAAGCACTCCAGTGGCGCATGGTAAAGTTGAACAGCAGCAAGCTGGCAATCGCGGCCAGCGGTATGGCGGCGGCAAAAAAGCGCCAGCCTTCAAGTATTAACAGCAGCGATTGCAGCGCAAAAACATCGTCAGGCATAATCGGCCCGCCAAAGAATGATATTTTGACCGCATTGCCGACATAGAGCAGCCCCATCAGCAGCGTGTGAATCACCAAAAAAATCCACGCCCGCCGCGATAAGGCATAAAGCACATAAGCGATGGCCAGTTGTAGCAGGAAATCGTAAGGCACCGATAACGGCAGTATCTGCACATCGAACTTGAGCGTGCTAATCAGGTAAAACAAGGCATAAAGCACTGTAGTGGACAGCAGGGGCAATAATTTTAATAGCATGGGATTGTGACGATAAATCTATTGGAATAACGGGGGGCTAGTTTAGCATAAAATGGATTTAGCCCTTTTGTGGGGCGACTTTCTTGCTAATGAGCCTGATCAGGCCGTTGCACGTTAGACCTTCCAGGTTTTAAAAACCTGGAAGGTCTAACGAGTCATGGTTTGAGTCATGGTTTAAACAGGCTGTTTGTAACGATGGACGCGCCGCACAGGATTGAAAAACCACTCAATGACCATAAAAATTCAATCATTCCTTGTTCTTTGTAACCGGGATGGCTATATTTGTTGGCAAGCAAATGGCCAAAAGATTTTCAATGATTGAAATAGCATGACTACGAAAATCACGAAAAAAGCAGTCAAAATAATAGCCCTTCGTGTCGCATTAAAGGCCTTTGAACGGCTGCTTAAAAACCCTCCCCTTGTTTTTTCGTCACCACACCGTCCTCCTAAAAATGATTATTATCACTCTTATACTCTTCGCTGTTGGCGGCTTTTTATGGCCAATCTCCGTACTTGCCTCAGTTAACGAACACGACATATTGGATCTCACCGCTGAGCCGGTCGGCTATCTAGCATTGATGATTTTTTTCGTCGCTTATGCGCTGGTCATCCTTGAAGAAAAACTGCATTTGCATAAATCCAAACCGGTGCTGCTGGCGGCCGGCATCATTTGGGCCATGATCGCTTTTGCCTATGCCAGCCAAGGTTTGAATGAAACAACCGAGGTGGCCTTAAAGCACAATTTCCTCGAATACAGCGAGCTATTTTTCTTTCTGCTGGTCGCGATGACGTATATCAGCGCGATGATAGAGCGCGACGTTTTTCAGGCGCTGCATTTTTGGCTGGTTTCTAAAGGCCTCAATTACCGCCAGATGTTTTGGCTGACCGGCATTTTAACGTTCTTTATCTCGCCGGTTGCCGACAACCTGACGACAGCCCTGATCATGTGTACCGTGGTCATGACCATTGGTGCCAACAAACCGGAATTTATCGCCATCTCCTGCGTTAACATTGTCGTTGCCGCCAATGCCGGTGGCGCCTTTAGCCCGTTCGGCGACATCACCACACTGATGGTTTGGCAAAAGGACATCTTGGACTTTGAGGATTTTTTCAAGCTGTTTATCCCCGCAGCAATCAATTTTGTAGTGCCTGCCGCCATCATGCACGCCTTCGTTCCGCAAGGAATGCCGACGCTACCGGAGGAAGACGCCATCCAAATCAAACACGGCGGCCTGGTCATTGTCGGCTTGTTTTTACTGACCATCATCACCTCGATAGCCTTCCATCAATTCCTGCATTTATCGGCCGCATTCGGCATGTTGACCGGTCTTGGCTATTTAAAATTTTTCGGCTATTACTTGCGTTTACGGCACCGGCGCGAATTTTCCGGTTTCGATTCGATTCCGGGCACCGAAGGCAGCGGCAGCGGCTTTGACGTTTTTAGCCAGATTGCCAAAGCCGAATGGGATACGTTGTTCTTTTTTTACGGCGTCATTATGTGCGTTGGCGGCCTGGGTTTTATCGGTTATTTGAGCATCGCGTCGGATTTTATTTATGGCGAATTGGGGGCAACCACCGCCAACATTATCGTCGGCGTTTTGTCGGCGATTGTTGACAACATCCCCGTCATGTTTGCGGTATTAACGATGAACCCCGACATGTCTGAAAGCCAATGGCTGTTAGTGACATTGACGGCGGGCGTCGGCGGCAGCCTATTATCGGTCGGTTCCGCAGCCGGTGTGGCGTTGATGGGGCAGGCACGCGGCGATTATACTTTTTTCAGCCACCTGAAATGGACGCCGGCGATTGCCTTAGGTTATGCGGCCAGCATCGGCGCGCACATGTTGATTAACTGATCGGCAGCGTTTTAAGTAGTTGTACGGATTTATTATCGTCCATAAGCACGAGATACTTCATCAGCACGGGCTATCAACTTAACACGGGACAGACCTTCCAGGTTTTTACTGGAGCCGCTCCCGACGGCTCCAGCACTTCCGCCATCCATGGCAGTCGTAAAACCTGGAAGGTCTACTTCGGCATGCTTGTCCCGCTTTAAATGGGAAGCCCACGGTTTGCTTGGTTTTCGCGAGTTGTGATTTTGAAGCCTTTTAAAACTTTAAGTTGCCGTCATTGAGAGAGCCGACAGCGTCCTCTGGTAGCAATAGTTGATTTTAACACGATGGAAGGATTTAACTCTATGAGAAATACGAAACTGAGCCGCTTACATCCCCGCCCTGAACGGCGGGGTTTTACGCTACTTGGTGATAAAAAAATGATGTTTTAGACAAGTTAGCGGAAACCGTATGACTGACCGTATTGACCAAGCCACCCGTTCACGCACAATGGCGGCCATCCGCAGCAGGGATACGAAACCGGAAAAATGGGTGCGCTCTGCGCTACACCAACAAGGTTTCCGTTTCCGCCTGCACGACAAAAAATTGCCCGGTTCGCCTGACCTTGTACTACGCAAATATACTTTGAACGGTTAAGTTTTCGGCTTATGTTAGGCGAAAAAACTGCCGAACTACAGACCTTCCAGGTTTTTAAAACCTGGAAGGTCTAACTCGCAACGTTTTAAAAAATAGTAACTACTCAGGAATTGTTGAAAATGACTAATATAGAACACGGATGGTACGGGTTAAACGGATAATCACGGATTGTAAAAGCAGGCTACCCACTTAAGCCGGGACAAACTGGGAACGCCAAGCCCCAGCTTGGCGAGTGTTCGCGCCAAGCTGGGGCTTGGCGTTCCCAGCCACCCATTTAAAACTGTCCCGGCTTAAGTAGGTAGCCAACATTGATAACGCAGTGTAGGCGGTGGTGCGGCTAAAGAGCCGTGTTGGCTTGAAAACTGCATATTCAAGGGAAGTGGGGCATATCCATAACAGTGTTAGCTGGGGTTGCTTGTTATTTACCTTTTACCGGTTGTGGTTCCAGTTTCCATATATCCCGGTTGTATTCGCCAATCGTTCTGTCGGTAGAAAACTTGCCGCTGTTGGCGCAATTTAAGATGCTCATTTTAGCCCAATGGTCTTTATCCCGATAAGCGTCTTCGACACGTTTTTGGGTATCGATAAAGCTGCGAAAATCGGCAATGGTCATCCACGGGTCATGCGGGCTTTTGATGGAGTTGATCAGGTCGTCAAATAACCCCGGTTCGAACTGGTTAAAATAGCCGGATTCCAGTAAATGCATGACTTGTTGCAAGTCTTCATCCTGGTCGATTATCTCAAGCGGATCGTAATGACTGCGCCTTGCTTCAACTTGTTCTTCGGTCAAGCCGAACAGGAAAAAGTTTTCATCACCCACTTCTTCGCGGATTTCAATGTTGGCACCGTCCAGGGTGCCAATGGTAATCGCTCCGTTCATCATCAGCTTCATGTTACCGGTGCCGGATGCTTCTTTGCCTGCGGTGGAGATTTGTTCGGACAAGTCAGCGCCGGGGCAGATTTTTTCCATCGCCGAAACGCGGTAATCCGGTAAAAACAGCAAGGTCAATTGGCCGCCCACATCCGGGTCGGTGTTGATAATCTGGGCGACGTTATTAATCAGCTTGATGGTTTTTTTCGCCATGCGGTAACCGGGCGCCGCTTTGCCGCCGATTAACACGCAGCGCGGCACCCGGTCGGTGTCGCCTTTTTTGATGCAGTTATACAAATGGATGACGTGCAGGACATTGAGCAGTTGGCGCTTGTATTCGTGGATACGTTTGACCTGCACATCGAATAGCGCATCGGCATTCAGATGCAGTTCGGTTTCATGCTTGCTTCTTTTATAATCGATCAGGCGCTGTTTGGCGGCCTGTTTGATGCCATGCCAGCGCTGCCGAAAGTGCGCGTTGTCGGCGTAGGGTTCCAGTTTTTTCAGTTGCGATAAATCGGTAATCCATTTGTCGCCTATGGTTTCCGTTATCAGGTTTGCCAGCTCGGGATTGCACGCGGCCAGCCAGCGCCGTGGCGTCACGCCATTGGTTTTGTTGTTGAATTTATGCGGCCACAAGGCATAAAAATCGCTGAACAAGCCTTGTTGTAACAACTGCGAATGCAGCCTTGCAACGCCATTGACGGAAAAACTGCCGACAATGGCCAGGTGCGCCATTCTTACTTGGTGGCCGTTTTCGATGATCGACATCCGGCTTAATCGCTCGTTGTCACCGGGCCAGTGCATCGACACTTTAGTCATAAAGCGGGCATTGATTTCAAAAATGATCTCCATCAGGCGCGGCAATAAGCGTTGCATCAACGCAACCGGCCATTTTTCCAGCGCTTCGGGTAACAGGGTATGGTTGGTGTAAGCCATGGTGTTTTCGGTGATGTCCCAGGCGGTGTCCCAATTTAAGCCGTGAACATCCATCAGCAGGCGCATCAGTTCGGCTATCGCAATGCTCGGATGGGTGTCGTTTAATTGAAAACAGCTTTTTTCGGCAAAGCGGCTAAAATCGCTGCCGTGTACGCCGCCGACCCAATGGGCAAGAACATCCTGCAAACTGGCGGAGGCTAAAAAATATTGCTGGCGCAATCTCAGCTCTTTGCCGTTTTCGTTGGCGTCGTTTGGGTACAGCACCATGGTGATATTTTCGGCGATAATTTTCGCGGCGACGGCTTCGGCATAATCGCCTGCGTTAAACTCATCCAGATTGAATTCTTCGGTTGCTACCGCCTTCCACAGACGCAAGGAATTGACAGTGCCGTTTTGATAACCGGGTATTGGTGTATCGAAAGGCACGGCCAACACGTCAGAGGTGCCGACCCAGCAATGCCGTTGCTTGCCGTCTTCATCGGTTTGCACTTCGGTATGGCCGCCAAATTTAATGCAATGCGAATATTCCAGCCGTTCTATTTCCCAAACGTTGCCGTGACGCAGCCAATGGTCAGGTTTTTCGACTTGTTCGCCGTCAACAATAGTTTGGGTAAACATGCCGTATTCGTAACGTAAACCGTAACCGATAACCGGCAGTTGCAAGGTCGCACAACTGTCGATAAAACAAGCGGCGAGACGGCCTAAACCGCCATTACCAAGCCCGGCATCCTGCTCACTGCTAATCAGCTCTTCAATGGCGATGCCGAGGTCGTACATGGCTTTGGTGACGGTGTCGGTTACACCGAGATTGAGCATGGCATTACTCAACGTCCGCCCCATTAAAAACTCCATCGACAGATAATAACCCCGCCTGCAATCGTTGCTTTTATAGGTTTGATGGGTGACTTTCCAATGCTCCATCAGGCGGTCGCGAATCGCCAGTGATAAAGCCTCGCCGGCATAATAAGGCGACCGGCAGTTTTCATCACGGCCTAGCAAGTGCACATAATATTGTTTGAAGTTATCGATAAAATCATCTTTCTTGATGCCCCGTTCGGGCAATTTGGTGATGGATGATTTGGGTTTGCTGATAACAAATTTATGGCTTGGCATGGTTAATCCTGAGTGACAATTGATTGATGTGTTTTGTTCTCTCGTTCCTACGCAGAACGTTCATCGTTATACACATCCTGCAACAACCCGCCTGTTTAGAGCATTGCAAGTTAGACCTTCCCGGTTTTTAAAACCGGGAAGGCTTGCCTCTCGGTTGGGAACGAGGTGTGAGCAAATATTTCTTAAACAAGCGGCGGTACTTCACCCATCTGTTGTTCAAACTGTTCCGGCGGCATCGGCTGGCCGAACAGGTAGCCTTGATAGACGGTGCAACCGATGTTTTTTAAGCAGGCAAATTGTTGTTCGGTTTCCACGCATCCGGCAACCATGCCGATACCCAGCCTGCGGGTCATGTCGATGATGGTTTTTACGATCATTGCGTCTGTGTTGTCGAAGGCAATGTCGCGCATCAAAAACTGGTCGATTTTTAGCTGGTCGATGGGGAGCTTCTTTAAATGGCTTAACGAGGAATAACCGGTGCCGAAATTGTCCATAGAAATGCGGATGCCGAGTTGTTGGAGCGCTTCCATTTTTCCGATGGTTTCGCTGATGTCTTGCAGCATCAGGCTTTCAGTCAGTTCGAGCTTAAGTTTCTCGGGGTTGATGCCGGTTTTTTTTAGCAGCTTGCGCAATTGTTTAACGAACTCAGGTTGGCTAAATTGGCGCGGGCTGATGTTGACGGTAAGCGATACCGCTCCCCTAAGCGGATCGTTTTGCCAGCGTTTGAGTTGTTCGCAGGCGGTCTGCAACACCCAGGCACCGATGGGCAGGATCAGGCCATTTTTTTCGGCAATGGCGATGAATTGTTCGGGCATGACCCGCCCGTATTGCGGATGTTCCCAGCGCAGCAGGGCTTCGGCACCGATCATTTGGCGGTGGCTGTTTACCTGCATTTGATAGTACAGCTTGAGTTGGCTTTTGGTTAACGCCGAGTACAGGTCTGCTTTCAGCAGACGTTTGCTATACGCATCCTGTGTCAAGGTTGGAATGGGCTCTTTTCTGCTGTACCAGTCAAGGTCATGCAGTTTGAACAGCTGTTTGGTCAGTTTGTTGGTGATTAATTTACGGCCTTCCCTGTCCTTGAGCAGCAGGGTATCCGGCAGTGCGTCAATCAATTGGTTCAGTTGTGCTTTGAAAACAGCCAGTTTTTCGGCGTTTTTTTGCAAGGTTTGCGGTGTGTCTTGTTTTAGGTGCAGGTCTTTTTTCTTCGGTTTTTTGGGCATCGCTTGTTTCCGGGGAAGGGGGCTGCCATCTATAAATTGTGGGTTATAAACAAGAGTCATGTTAAAAATTCTCCCAATCGGTGGCCGCGAAAGCCAGCTGTTGATTTTTTGCTTTTGCTGCCTGTTCAAGGCTATGAAGGGCATTGCCGCTGTTGGTTTTTATGGCATCCCAAATCATATGCTCTTGGTGTTCCGGGCTGGGTTGTTGCGGCTGCGTTTGCAATTGCGCGGCGGTTTTTGCTGGCGGCATGATGCCGTCAAGCACATAAAACAGCTCGCGGTTCAGCAGTTGCTCATTGAGTTTAAAGCCGCTGACCGAGACGGCCAGGTTTTGTGCTTGCTCGCCCAGCGATTCGGCAGCAGCGGCGGCTTGTTCCACCAATGCGGCATTTTGTTGGGTCATTTCATCCATTTGCGTCATGGCCAGGTTGACTTGCCCGATACCGGCGCTTTGTTCAATCGAGGCGGTGCTGATCTCCGCCATCATGCCGGTGACACCGGTAATGGCGCTGAGTATGTCGTCCATCGTGCAACCGGCTTGTGCTACCAGCTTGCTGCCGTCATCGATTTTTTCCACCGAATTATCAATCAGGCTTTTGATTTCCTCGGCGGAGGCGGTGGCGCGTTGCGCAAGATGACGCACTTCGCTGGCGACCACGGCAAAACCTTGGCCGTGGACACCGGCATGGGCGGCCTCTATGGCCGCGTTGAAGGCGAGAATATTGGTCTGGAACGCAATGTCATCAATCACTGAAACGATCTCCTCGATTTTCTGTGAGGCTTCTTTTATCTCATTCATCGTGCTGACAACTTGGCCGACCACATCGCCGCCTTGGCTGGCGATTGCGGCCGCGCCAATCGCAAGCAGGTTGGCCTGTTTGGCGTTTTCGCTGTTGGCCTGCACCGTCGAGGTCAGTTGATGGATGCTGGCGGCGGTTTGTTCCAGACTGGCGGCCTGCTGCTCGGTACGGAACGACAGGTCGTTGTTGCCGGATGCGATTTCTTTGGCGCCGCTGTTGATGCAGTCGGTGGCGTCCTTGATTTGATGGATGATGTTTTCGAGTTTTTCCACGGTGGTGTTGGCGTTGTCTTTCAGTTGGCCGAAGGTGCCGTCATAATAGTTGGTGATGGTTTCGGTCAGGTCGCCACGGGACAGGGCGCCGAGTACCCGCACCATTTCATTGAGGCCGGTTTCGCTGGTGTAGAGCATCTGGTTCAGGCCTTCGCCCAGTTCGCGTAAAAAGCCTGTTTTGCCATGCAGCTCGAAACGCTTGCTGAAATCGCCCATGCTGGCGGCAACAACAATGGTGGAGACTTCTTTTTCCACGGCCGCTTCGGCGGTACGGTCATGCCATTCGGTGACGGTGCCGATACGTTCGCCCTGTGAGTTGATAATCGGGTTGGCGATGACCATCAGGGTGCGCCCGCCCAGTTCCATATCTTCGCTATGCGCACCGGTTAAGGTGGCGAATAATTCGGCTTGTTTACTTGGATTTTGATAAAAACTATCCATGCTGCTGCCGATCAAGGTCGCGGCGGAAAAGCCGGGTATTTGCTCGCGGATTTTTGCCTCTATGTTGCCAAATGCGTTGACCGCCGATTTGTTGACGTAAATGATGTTGCGTTCATTGTCGGCAATCATGATGCCGATGCTGGTGTTGTCCAGCGCCATTTTGATGCGCAATATTTCTTCGGCGGCCTGATGTTCCGCCGTCCGGCGGGCCAGCAGTTTTTGTTGCATGTTTTTTATCGCATGTAACAGGCTGTCTTTGTCGTCGGCATCCAGATGGATAGTCCGGGACAAGTCGCCTGCCGCAATTTCTTTGGCGATGCCTTTGGCGTAGAACGGATCAATGCCGATTTGCTTGCTGAGATGGCGGGTCAAAAACAAGGCGATGCCGATTGCCAGCGTGATGATAGCCATCGATAGCGTCCACAATACGTTAGATACTTGATAGGTGGTTTCGGTGACATGGCTGACATGGGCTTTAGCGGCGTTGACCTCGGCATTTCTGAGCCTGATCATTTGCGCTGACAATTTATGCGAGCCGTGGTCGAAGTCTTGCATGAAGCTATTGCCGGTTTCCACGCCTTGGTTCGTATAGGCTGAGGCCATGCGTTTGCCGTCCTGATAGAACAGGTCGAAACGTTGTTCGAGTATGTCGGCCTGCCTTAGCTTTTCGGCATCACCGTCAATGCGCTGGCGGAACTGCTGTAAGCCCTCTTTGAAATCCTGGGCTGATTTTTCCGCACCTTGATAGCCTGTTGGCAAATGCGAGGCCGATACGCCGGTTAAAAATTGCTGTACCAGCACAATATCGCGCGCCATTTGCCCCATCAGCAATGCATTGGGTAACAGCGTCGTGTTTATTTCGGTCAGGGCGCGTTTGGTGTTGAACAGATTGATTAAGCTGGAGGCGGAAACAACGGTCATCAAGCTGATGATGGCCAGAAAACCAAGCAGTATGCGGGCTTTGAAATTGATATGGTTAAACATGTTGAACCTCTCTTAGGGTGCAATAGGGTTTAAAGCGGTTTTTTAATGAACAGCGTGCAGTTTGACGGCGGGGTTGGGCGCCCTGGTTTGAAAGCTATCAGCATTTTTTGCGCTCATGCGCTGGTTAATGAAAAGGCTGTTGCCGGTGGTTTTTTTAGCCATTTTTTTTGCTTCGGAGGCCAAGTCGGCCAAATCGACATGGGAGCGGCAGAGGCTGGTTGATAGTGGGTCTACCAGGCCGACGGACAGGCTGATTAAAGGAAAAAAACAACTTTCCCCCGCCCTGTTTTCGGTATGGATGCCGCCTGCTTTTATATCGTTGTCGCGGTAATAGGCCGGGACAGTATTATTAAAGCTTTCCAGTATGCTTTCACAACGCGCCCGCCAGTCGTCACAGGTAAAAATGACAATAAAATCGTCACCGCCAATATGGCCAACCCGCCCGCTTTCTGCCGGAACGCATTGGTTCAAGATATGGGCAACGGCTTTGATGATTTCATCGCCTGCATCGTAGCCGTAAACGTCATTAAAGGGTTTGAAGTTGTCCAGGTCGAAATAGCCGAATGCAAACGGCGTTTTATTGGCCAACAGTTGGTTGACCTGGTTGTTGATAGGCACGCTGCCCGGTAATAAGGTCAGCGGATTGGCGTGTTTGGCATTATCGATTTGTTGCCGGGTGAATTCGGCTAGCAAATCCAGCAACGTGCCTATGCCCATATAATCGCCATTATCAGCAATGATAAAAGCCGGGTCGCTGGTCGGCAATGAGGTCAATTGTTTGCTGATCAGGTCGATGGGGGTGTTTTTATCGATACACAGCGGGGCACTCTCAACAAAGGTTTTTATCGGGTTTTTGCCATGCAAATCGATGCCGTAGCGGGTGGAGAACAGTTTGGTCAGAAACTTGTCGCGAAAGATAATGCCTGAAGCAATGCTGTCATCAACCAAGGGCAATAGCGTCAATTCGTCATCGTGATGAAAGAGGTTCATCACGTCGCTGATGGAGGTTTTTGCCGAAATGGGGGTGACATAGCGGACGAGATGAACCGCGCTGGTGGTGTTAGGCAGGCCGCCCTTGTTTTCTGCTACGCGGTCTGAGGTGGCGAACAGCGAGCTGTCTATTTTATCGGCGGGAATTGCGGTTGGCCGGGCAAAATAATAGCCTTGGGCATAAACAATGCCGATTTTTTCGATGATCCTAAATTCGTCCTCGGTTTCAATGCCTTCGGCGATAACGCTGCAATTAAGCGATGTTGCCATGCTTTGGATGGAGCGGACAAAATTCATCTTGACCGGGTCTTCATGCAAACTGTGGATGAAATGCCGGTCTATTTTTACGTATTCGGGCAATAGCTCCGACCACAGCCGTAACCCAGAATAACCAGCGCCTAAATCATCCAAGGCAATTTCAAAGCCCATGCTGCGGTAATGTTTAGCGGAAGCCCGCATGATTTCGTAATTGTCACCGGGTTTATGTTCAGTCAACTCGATAATCACCGAGCAGGGGTTAACACCGTAATGCCCTAGCAACCTGAGCGTTTCGCCTTTTTTGAATTCGGGTTGCAGCAATACTAACGGGCTGGCATTAATGGACAGCTTTTCTTTAATGTTCAGGTCGGCATAACGTTGAATGGCGATTTCCCGACAGAGAAATTCCAGGCGCGTGCTCAAATTATATTTCTCGGCGGTCGTAAATAAATTGAACGGGCTGTGCAATGCACTGTCTGACGGGCCGCGAATCAGTGCTTCATAACCCATTATTTTCTTTTGGGACAATGACACTATCGGTTGAAAAACCGGCGTCAGTAGCTTGCCATTAAGGATACTGATTATTTCTTTGCGTAAATCCGGCATCTGGTAGATCCCCTAAATAGGTTGAGGTTAGCATCAGCATAGAGGGGATTTGTTACATGGGTATTTCATTGTGATGACATCTTGCTACGTAACTTTTTATTAATGGCAGATAAAAAGACTGTCACCACGAAGGCCACGGAAGTCGTGTTGTAAGGGCGGCTCATCGGCCATGAATGCTGTCTGATATTCACACGGGATCGCAGTCGCTACAACACTAGGCAGCATACAGGTTGTCATCAAAGCAAGTTGTTATCAAAGCAAGTTGTCATCAAAGCGTCACTGTCTTGTCACGTGCTGTTCATTAAGTTGACGCGAAACTGACACCTTTGCCGCTTAAAGTAAGTGCATCTTCATTTAATTTGGTGGATGCCCATGAAAAAAATCAGCAGCCTTAATACAGTTCAAGCCCGCCCAATGCCAGGCAAAAAGGGGGCATTATGAGCTTGAAATATCGTTCAATCTGGATTTCCGACACCCATCTTGGCACTAAAGGTTGCAAGGCCGAACAGCTGCGCGATTTTCTTGATAACGTCGATTGCGACTATTTATATCTGGTCGGCGACATCATTGATTTGTGGAAATTCAAATCCGGTTTTTATTGGCCCGCCCTGCACGGCGACATCGTGCAACGGGTGATGAACAAGGCCAAAAAAGGCACGCGGGTCATTTATATCCCCGGCAACCATGATGAGCAGTTCCGCAAACATGCCGGGATGCATGTCAACGGCATCGACATACAGCTCAACGCGATCCATACCACCTGCGACGGGCGCAAGTTTTTGGTGTTGCACGGCGACGAATTCGACAGCATCGTTTGCCACAATAAAAATCTGGCTTACATCGGCGGCGAGGCCTACGAGGCGCTGCTGGTGGTCAACCGCTGGCTGAATGCCTTGCGCACCAAAATGGGCTATCAATACTGGTCTATCTCGGCTTTTTTGAAACACAAGGTCAAAAACATCATCAGTTTCATGGATAACTACCAGCATATCCTGAGCCTGGAAGCGCAAAAACGGCAGGTCGACGGCATTATTTGCGGTCATATCCATCATGCCGATATTACCGAAATGGAATTTGGCAAAACCTACTGCAATTGCGGCGACTGGGTGGAAAGTTGCACCGCGTTGGTCGAAGACGCCAGCGGCCAATTGTCGATTGTGCATTGGCTGGAACAAAGCGGGCAACTGCTGGATCAGCCGCTTGAAACGCCGTATGCGGAGGCCGCGTAATATGAAGGTTTTTTATGGCGTACAAGGCACCGGTAACGGCCACATCACCCGCGCACGGGTGATGGCCAGGGAACTTAAGGCCGCAGGCATCGGGGTGACTTTCCAGTTTACCGGCCGCCCTGCGGAAAAATATTTCGATATGGAGGTTTTTAACGGCTACCAGTCGCGCACCGGGCTTACTTTCCATACCGAAAAAGGCCAGGTCAGTTATCTGAAAACCGCGCTCGACGCCAAGCCGATTACTTTCATAAAAGATATGAGGCAATTGGATTTAAGCGGCTATGATTTGGTTATCAGCGATTTTGAACCGGTCACCGCGTGGGCGGCAAAAAATCAGAACATCCCAGTGTTAGGCATCGGCCATCAATATGCGTTTAACCATGACATCCCCAGAGCGGGTTCCGACCCTATCGCCGACCGGGTGATGAAATATTTTGCCCCGGCGGATATTGGCGTCGGCTTGCATTGGCATCATTTTGGCCAGCCCATTTTGCCGCCGATCATCGATACCCCGGAAACGCCTAAAAGTATCATCAACAACAAAATCATCGTCTATTTGCCGTTTGAAGACCAAAATGACGTGATCCGCTTGTTAGCGCCGTTTAGGGATTTTGATTTTCATCTGTATGCGCCGGAACCGGTGGCCTCTAGTTTCGGGCACATTAGCTGCAACCCGCTATCGCGTGCCGGTTTTCAACAAGATTTATACGATTGCGCCGGCATAATCAGCAATGCCGGTTTTGAACTGGCCAGCGAATCATTGCAGCTGGGCAAAAAAATCCTGGCCAAACCGCTGCATGCGCAAATGGAACAAATCTCCAATGCCGCTGCGTTGCAGCAATTAGGTTACGGCCATGTCATGCACGATATGAACAGTTCCGTGATTGGGCATTGGCTGCACGATAAGCGCGCCGTGCATATCACTTACCCGAATATCGCCAAAGTGCTGGTGCAATGGATACAAGACGGTATGCCGCGCATGGATGCCGATTTTATTGACCGGATTTGGGGTACGGTGGAGGTGCGGCGCATTGAGTTTTAGGCGATTTTTTGAACAAGACATACCAAAGTCTATGAAAAGCATGAAACTCGATGTTCAAGCTTTTAGCTCATCCAAATAAAATATAAATCAATGTATTATGTTTCTAGCCGCGACGCCTACGTCGCGGCTAGAAATCGTTTTGAACGACGCAATGCACCCCGTTCAGCTAAGCGTAAAAATTCATTTTTGTTCCGTCCCAAACGCAAGGCCGGTTTGCCGAGACCTTGTCGCCAGCCCAATAGCGCCGTTTTCCTTTCACAAAAACCTATGGCACTATAAACGCCTTTCTTTCTGTCTTTTGTCATTCACTGATGGATAAGCCGCTACTGAATCAGCAGGTATCGTTATGCGCCGCAAAAAACTCCCGATTGGTATTCAAACCTTCGCCAAAATCCGTGAAGACAACTACTATTATGTTGATAAAACCGCGTTAATTTTTAAATTAGTTGCTGATGGAACGCATTATTTTCTTTCCCGCCCACGCCGTTTTGGCAAAAGTTTGTTGATCGACACGCTCGGTGAATTATTCGCGGGCAATGAGCCGCTGTTTCGCGGACTTTTTATTCATGACAAATGGGATTGGTCTATTAAATATCCGGTGATTCGTTTGAGTTTTGGTGGTGGCGTGATGCGCAACCGTGCTGAACTGGACGATAAAATTCAAGAGCTTTTAACTATCGTGCAAGAAAATTTACAACTCGAATGCAAGCAGGAATCGGGACAAGCCTGTTTTGCGGAACTCATTCGTACTGCACATGAACAAACCGGTCAGCGTGTCGTCATTTTGGTCGATGAATACGACAAACCGATTTTGGACAACCTTGCAAAGCCTGAGATTGCCAAAGACATCCGCGACGGATTGCGCAATTTATATTCAGTGATTAAAGATTCTGATACCCATGTTAAATTTGCTATGCTGACCGGCGTATCCAAATTTAGCAAAGTGAGTTTGTTTTCGGGTTTGAATAATTTAAATGACATCACCATTGATGCGCCTTATTCAGCGATTTGCGGCTATACCGATGAAGATATTGATACGCTGTTCGCGCCTGAACTTGAAGGCTTAGACCGCGAAAAAATCCGTTATTGGTATAACGGCTATAACTGGACAGGGCAGTCGGTTTATAACCCCTTTGATGTGTTGCTGCTTTTTTCAAAACGGCAGTTTAAAAACCATTGGTTTGAAACCGGCTCGCCGACCTTCCTGATTGATTTGCTCTGCAAACGGCAAACGTTTACGCCCAATTTAGACCACATGCTGGCTGCCGAAGCG
>JAUXXQ010000148.1 GCA_030684815.1 Methylobacter sp.
TTTCCACACGGCGCGTGGGAACCAGGGAAAACACGTTGGAGTAAAACAGCTTTAGCTGTTTTCACCGCCAATAGCTAAAGCTATTGGACTCCATGTTCTTGCCCCTGCAATGTTATATTTCCACACGGCGCGTGGGAACGAGGGAAAACACGTTGGAGTAAAACAGCTTTAGCTGTTTTTTACCGCCAATAGCTAAAGCTATTGGACTCCATGTTCTTGACTCCAATGTTATGAACACAACGCGCGATGGGGTATGTACCCCGTCGCAACGTTTTGATGTGAACATAAAACGTTTCAGACGGGGCAACATGCCCCGTCCGGCGAAGGTAAAACAGCTTTAGCTGTTTTCACCGCCAATAGCTAAAGCTATTGGACTCCAATGTTATAAACACCTACAACGGCAATTCAAACCAAAACACACAGCCCCGCCCTTCGCCAGCCGATTCCACACCAATACTGCCGCCATGATGCTCGACAATCTTACGGCACAAGGCCAAACCCACACCAGTGCCTTCAAAACGGCTGCGCGCCTGCAAGCGCGAAAACACCTTGAACAAGCGGTCGATTTGGCTGGGGTCGATGCCGATACCCTGATCGCGCACCGCGACCCGTAACACGGTGCCGCGCACCTCGCCATGAACCTCAACCACAGGCGGCTGCCCCTCCCGATAATATTTCAGCGCATTACCAATCAGGTTTTGCAGCAAGCGCGTCAATTCATCGGGGCTGGCAAACAATTCCGGCCAGTCGCCGCTGACCTTGACTGTACCGCCGCAAGTGCTGATTTCAGGTTGCAAAAAAGCCAGCGCCTCGTCTAAAGCCGTTTTGCTGCTGAGCCGGATTTTATCTGCAGAAACCCGGCCTATGCGCGAATACTCCAACAATGACAAAATCATCGCATCCATACGCTTGGCGCCGTTCAGCGCAAAATCGAGGCACTGCCGGGTTTCTTCATCCAATTTTCCAGCTAAAGCACTTTCAATCAAGGCCAAATAACTACTGACCATGCGTAACGGCTGGCGCATGTCGTGCGACACCGCGTAAGCAAATTGCTCCAATTCGGCATTGGAACGGGTCAGTTCTGCTTCGATTTGTTTACGCTCGGTAATGTCGTACAGTATGACCAAATGCACACCGTTAAAATTCTGATCAAGTGCCGCCGCCGTGACCATGACGGTTTTAACGCTGTTGTCCTTGCAGCAAATGGCCAGCTCCATCGGCACAAAATCGACCTGTTCCTGTTTGGCCTGTTCCAATTCCGATTGCCAAGTGCTTTCCACCCACTGCCGATAATCCGGGTCGGGGTAAGCGTTCTGCCACCAGATGGACAACGTGGGAATATCCGCCAAAGTATAGCCAAAGGTTTGTACAAAGGCCGGATTCAAAAAAATAACGTTCATCTGGTCATCATTCAATGCCATCGGCACCGGCGACGCTTCAATAATTGAGCGGAATTTTGCCTCACTGGCTTTTAGCTCATGCTCCGCCCGCTTACGTTCACTGATGTCATGGAAATAACCGGCCATATATTCGTCGTCGTTGTACGCCAAATAACTCACCGAGAGTTCGACCGGGACTTCCCGCCCCGAGGCAACATGGTGAACCGTCTCAAGCACAAAACCTTTCTCGGCCTTTATCTGTTGCCACACGGCTTCAAGGTCGGCCTCGGTTTTAAAGTTAGGGTCCCAATCGGGTATGCGCCATTGCAGCAATTGCTCACGCGTTACGCCAAAGTGTCGGCAGGTCGAGTCATTGACAAACACAAACCTGGAATCCTGCTTTGCGCTGATCAAAAACATGCAATCCGATGCCATCTCAAACAGGCTATGGAATAGCCCCAGTTTATGCTCATGCTGCAAGCGCTCGGTGATGTTTTCATGACTGACCACCACGCCATGACGCGAGCCTTGCAAAGGCGACACATTCATCTGGAACCAGCGCTGTTGGTCGGGTGAGTGGCACGGATAGTCTAAATGAAAAGCCTCTTGCTCCCCGGTTAGCACCGCTAAAATGCCGCTACGGGCGCTATTGGACTCATCGCCATAGCTGCCATTACAGGCCTCCAGATAATTAATCCCCTGCATATCCCGACTAAATTCCGGCATCGCATTGTCTTGGGCAAACTGCCGCCAAGCCTTGTTGACGGCAACAATAACGCCCTGTGCATCGAGCACCGCAATCTGCGCTGTTAATGAATCGAGAATACTGACATTAAATGCATTGCTGTCACGCAGCTCATCTTCCAATTTCCTGCGTTCGCTAATGTCAGTATGCGTGCCAATCATACGCAAAGGTTTGTCCTCTGCATCGCGGCTGACCACGATACCGCGCGCCAATATCCATTTGTAGTGGCCATCCTTACAAAGCAGCCGGTGTTCGATGCTATAAACCGGGATTTTGCCGTCGAAATAAGCCTGCAATGTAGCGGATACCGCTGCCTTGTCGTCAGCATGTATGCGTTGCTCCCATGCCTCGAAATGATTGTGCAGTTCGTTGTCGCCAAAACCTATCATGCCTTTCCAACGCTTGGAAAAAAACACTGTGTTGTTGGCAATATCCCAGTCCCACAAGCCATCGCCCGAACCTTCGACCGCAAATTTCCAGCGGTATTCGCTTTCACGCAGCGCGGTTTCCATTTGCTTACGCGCACTGATGTCCTGCCCGCTGCACAGCACAACCGGCTTGCCATCGAGTTGCGCCGGAACCAGTTTGATAAAACAGGTTATTTTTTCACCATCAACCTTGAGATGCTGCCATTCAAAGCTCTGCACCCTACCCTTTTTGACCGTCTGTAACAGACGCTCTGCCTTAACTGCCGAAGCCTCACCGTCAGGTTGCTGTTCCGGCGATATGTCCAGTGGACTAAGACCTAGCACCGAGACTGCATCTGAAAAACCGAACATCCGCGCCGCCGCCGCATTACAACCGATAAAACGCCGGTCAGCCATGATCCACATCGCTTCCGGCGAATGCTCAAACAGCGTGGCGAAACGTTGCTCACCTTGCCGGATACGGCGGTTTTGCAGCAGCAGGTTCGCGCCCGCGCCCGCCAGCAAAAGCCCCAACATAAAAATCGCGATAATCCAGGCCGTGTACTGATGCCACAAATCAGTCAAGTTAAAATCCGGTGGCACATCAAAAGGCGGTAAGCGTAGCTCCTGAAGCAAATCGACGACCGGCATATAGTCAGCCGGTATGGTAAAACCGCAAATATGCATCGCACGCAGGGCGGCGGTATCTTTTTCCAGCAAAAACAGCGCGGCGGCAACATGACGAGCCAGTTTTTCATCGGTCTGCGGCAACGCTGCAAACGGCCATTCAGGATAAAGCCGGGTCGAGACCTGCATAGGAAAATCGGGCGGATATTGACGGTTCAAAATATTGATTTGAGCCATGTCCAACCGGCCTTCCTGCACCAAATCTTCCAGCACACCGCTGCGGACAAAACCGACATCAGCTTGCCCGGCCAACACCGCATTGACCACCTTGTCATGGGGCATACCAAGAGACATCAGCTTAGCGTCTTGCGGCAGCTTGACCCCGGACAGCTTCAATTCATAAGCCTGCATTTGGTAACCGCCCAGCGAATCGATATGGGTTATCGCAACAGTTTTCCCTTTAATGCCGCCCAGCGTATCGATAGGAGATTGTCCGGCACGGCTAAAAATGACCCCGCCAAATGCCGTGCTGGACTGCCCCTTATCATTGACCGCCAATGTGGCCAAGGGTGCGGACACACCGCCGCGCTTGGTCAACAGCACATAATGCCCGGGGTTGGTCAGTACAAAATCCAATTGACGGCGGGCGACCGCCTCATTTAATTCGGGATAGGTAAATGCCTGCACCACAAAATCGCGCTCCGGTATGGCCTGTTTCAACACCGCCGCCAACGGTTGCCATTGCGCCAGTGCTTGCGGCTTGGGGCGGTACGCAAGCACGCCGATTTTGACAATGTCGGCCGCATGAGCCAACGTAAGTGGCAAAGCCGTACCCAGCATTAACGCTGCCCACAGCAGCAAACGGACAAATAGGTTTATTTGCAGTGATGTATTCATATTAATAGTTGTAAATCAGTCATATAGGCATTCACTTCCTCGTTCCCATTTATGTACTAGGATGCAGGCGACCCACTTAAACCGGGGCAATCGGAAACGCCAAGCCCCAACTTGGAGTTCAAAGCTGGCTTTGAACTCTTGGCTATCAACTTAACACGGGACAGACCTTCCAGGTTTTAAAAACCTGGAAGGTCTACTTCGGCATACTTGTCCCGCTTTAAATGGGAAGCCCACTTTATACGCCCGGCAAATCAAATACCACCGTCAAGCCGCCGCCGGACGTTTCCTGCAACACCACCGAACCGTCGCAACTTTCGACAATGCGCCGGACAATGGCTAAACCGATGCCAGTAGAGTTTTGGTCATCCTGCACCTGCAAGCGCTCGAATACGCCAAACACACGTTCCCGGTATTGTTCAGGAATCCCAATACCGTTATCGGCAAACCGGTAAATCACCCGCCCCGCTTTCAGTTCGGAACGGATGCGTACCTGTAAAGGCTGTTCAGGATGGCGGTATTGCAAGGCATTATCGAACAAAATACTGAAAATATCTTTCAAGCGGGGGCGGTCGATAGAAACCGGATGGACACCTTCAAAATCAATTTGCGCACCGATTGCGCCAATAAATGCCGCCCGTTGCTCCAGCAGGCCAGCAATAACGTCAGCCGCCGAAATCTTTTCCACGGTGCTGCGCGGCTCGGCGGCAGCCAGATACAATTGAATATCGCAGACCAACGCGCTTTGCCGCAAAGCGCTCTGCTCAATAAAATGCAATGACATCAACGCATCTTCATTGAGTTGTTCCATTGGCAGCTGCAAGCGTAAGCGCTGCACAAAACTGCCCAAACGCCGTGCCGGTTCTTGCAAATGATGCGCGGCAATATAGGTAAACTGGCGCAATTCGGCATGGGCACGGCTCAGCTTGCCGCCCATTTGTTTCCATTCAGTGATGTCAATGCAGGAACCGATATAGCCCAGAAAAGTCTGGTCATCGGCAAAACGCGGTATGCCTGTGTCCAGCAGCCAACGGTAAACGCCGTCATGGCGGCGCAAGCGGTATTCCATCAAAAAGCTTTCACGCCGGTCGAATGCCGCATTATAAGTGTCCAGACAGTATTGATAATCGTCAGGATGCAAATCGCCCGCCCAGCCGTTGCCGCGTGACTGTTCCAAACTGCGGCCGGTAAACGCCAGCCAGACTTTATTGAAGTAGAAGCACTGCTTGTGGATGTCAGACAACCAGATCAGTACCGGCGCAGAATCGGCCAGTAAACGAAAACGCTGCTCGCTTTCGCGCAATTTGAACGTCAGTTGATCCGCCATTTGAGCGGCGTTGACGCGCATATTGAGGTTAGCGCGCAACAGCAAAAACAACAAAAAAGCGCTCGACAGCCCTGCCGCCAGGGTAATCCACATCTTACTGTAATCGATGCCGCCCTCGCTACCGGCAACCTGTTCAAACTGCAATGCCCACAGCATGCCGTTAAAGTCAGTTGCCATTTCTATCTGCGCCAGAATCCGGGCATCCTCGGCATGAGAACTGTCCACGCTGCTATATAACAGTTTTCCCGGCTGTACAGCACCGTCATAAACACGCAAATGCACATGTATCGCACTTTTGCCATCAATCTCCGGCAACACCTTATTGAGCAGGTCATTCATACGGAAAGGGCTGTACACCCAACCGAACAAAGCGTTGCGGCGTTGTTCAACAGTGTCGGTAGGCTGGTTTTTTCGGTAAACCGGCACATACATCAGCGTACCGGCCTGTTTCTCTGTCTCGGTTTCCTGCACCAGCACCACCTTGCCCGACAGGCTGACTTTGTTGTCGTCCCGCGCCTGTTGCATGGCCGCACGGCGCACCGGTTCGGAATACATGTCATAACCGAAGGCGCGTAAATTACGCCCGCTAAACGGTTCCAAATAAATGATTGAACTGTACGTGTCACGCGGGCCGTCGGGGCGCAGCCGGTAGTCGGGAAACCCTTCGGCGCGTAGTTGCGCCTGATGTGCGGCCAATTGTTCAGGCGGGATCCACAACGAAAAACCCAAGCCTTGAATGCCGCTAAAATGTTCATCGCCGCTTAAACGCTGTACAAAAACACGCCATTCCTCGCGCGCCACCTCATCCGAGGCATCAAACATAGCCGCGCCGCTCAGCAATATCTGTTTATGTACGTTAAGCCGGGCTTCTATTTTCAGACGGATTTCATCGCAATAAAAGGTAAAGCGGCGGTATTCATCGTGCTCTATATCCCGCCTTACCCAATAGCCGGACAGCCCGGTAACGAGCAGCCCGGCCAGCAACAGCAGCCAAGGCAGCATAACGCGAAGATAGCGCCGGATAGTTAGTTTCATTAGTGTTTGTTTAGGTTCAAGGTAACTATTCAGCGAAAAAGCAATAGAACTCGGATGGCACTGATTAGACGGATAATAACTGATTAAAAGCCCATTTCTTTTAACATTTACATTGGAGTCCAATAGCTTTAGCTATTGGCGGTAAAACAGCTAAAGCTGTTTTACTCCCAACTTGTTTGTTAAGAAACTTTTGAATGACTACTTAACAAATCGATTTATATTACTTTAGTTACACTAAAAATCTGAACATCGAGTGGCGAATTCAACCCACAAATTTAATTGTAAATCAAAAAACCATTAAGCCATCATTTCTCGCTCCCACATTCGTCGCAGGATTGGGTTAAACTCTTCGGCCATTTAAGCAACCTTGGGGAATAAGATGAAAACAGGCATGATAGGCTTGGGCGCGATGGGCGTTGGCATGGCCAGGAATCTGGCAAAGGCAGGCTACTTAACCGGCGTTTATAACCGCAGCACAAACACAGCACAAAATCTGGCCGAGGAATTGAAGGTGGCCGTCTTCACGCACCCGGAAGAACTTGCCGCCAACGTCGAGTTGGTGTTGCTTTGCGTTTCCGCCGACAGCGACGTGTTGGCGGTGGTGGAAAAACTGCTAAAAACCATTAAACCTGGCACCATCGTCGTCGATATGTCGACCGTCAGCAGCGCAACCGCACAACAAGCCGCCGCCCTGCTGGCCGAAAAACAGGCGGTTTTTCTCGATGCGCCGGTGTCCGGCGGCGTAGAAGGCGCCAAAAACGGCACACTGGCAATGATGGTCGGCGGTGAGGCGGCAACGCTGGAAAAAGTCCGCCCGATACTGGAAGCCATGACCGCACGCATCATGCACATAGGCGCAAGCGGTGCGGGACAGGCGACCAAAGCGGTCAATCAAATTATGGGCGCGGGCATCAATCAGGCGGTAACCGAAGCGCTGGCCTTCGCGGAAAAACAGGGCTTGCCGCTGGACAAAGTCATCGACGTCATTTCCGGCGGCGCCTCGGGCAACTGGTTTTTGCAGCATCGCGGCGCGACCATGACCCAAGGCCGTTTTGCCCCCGGCTTTAAACTGGCGCTGCACCATAAAGACCTGCTTATCTGCCAACAAATGGCGCAGCAAGTCGGCGCATCAAGCACGCTGATCGATAAGACGCTTGCCGATTACGAACAGCTGATGGCGCAAGGCTACGGCGATGAGGACATTTCGGCGTTGTATCGGCTAAAGCGCTAAACGGTTGAGGGAGCGACGCCCATGTCGCGGTGTAGGCGGCGCTCCCACGATTTAAGACACTAAGCGGCAGGGAACAATTGCCGGATATACGGAGCAAAAATAACCCAAGCCACACCAAGACTGCCCAGCACAGCAACCAGCAGCGCCCCGGCCGCCGTATCTTTTACCATTTTGGCCTGCCGATGATAGCGAGGGGAAACGAAGTCGATCATTTCTTCAATAGCGGTATTAAACGATTCCAAGGCCAAAACCACGCAAGAGGTAAAGATTAACAAGGCCCATTCGATAGCGCTGATGTGAAACCAGCCACCGCCCAGCATAACGATGACCGCCATTGCCAATTCAATTTTGGCATTAGGCTGGGTACGCAAGGTATAACAGATACCGTTTATTGCCGCGTTTAAACTCCGCCAACGCCCCGCCCAAAAGCCAAGATCGCGCCCTTTAAGCGTGGCCAACGCGATTTTAGAATCATCTTTTGTTTCTGTTAACACCGGTTTATCCCCATTTACACTGTTTTCCCTGCATTAAGACGGTCATTTGGCGATCAACTCCAAATTCTCCGGTAATTCAAACAACGGGGCAAAATCGGACAAATCGTTTACCTGCGTCGTGGTAAGGGCCAGTTGCCGGTTAAAGGTATGTTGCCAAACCAGATCGGTTAAGCCATCACCGGTAAAATCACCCAATGAAGCCAAGCGCCAATCCAATGGCACCGGTATCTCGGCACTGCCGCTTTGGCGCGTTGTCGCGTCCATATACAACACGTTGACCATACCGCTTACGCTATGCCGCAACAGTAAATCAGCCTGATCGTCACGATTGAAACGCCCGTGCCCTAAGAGCTGCCAATCCAGTGACAGCCGCCCTAACAGGGTTCTTTTGCCACCGCTTGCCAGCTCATCCAGTAAAAAGAAATCGCCGCTGTCGTGGTCACGTAAAATGATGGCCGCCTGCTTATCGCCATTGATGTCTGCCACCAACTGCACCGTTTCAGTCGCGCCAAGCATACCCAGTGAAACGGTTTCAACCGGGTTATAGCCATTCATCAAGACCACGGTTAATTCCCGTGACAGCGTATTTAGCAATAAGCCATCCCAATATCCATCGCCATTGAAATCGGCGAAATGCAAAAGGCTAACCTCTTGCGACAACGCGCCTAAGGCCACCACATTGTTCACGACAAAATGGCTAATATCGGCTAAGAACACCGTTTCATCGAGGTCATGGCGCAACAATACCGCGCTACGGCCTGCAATGATGCCATTACCTTGAAGCCGCCAGCCTTGAGGCAAGGTACCCAGAATGCCGTGTTCAGCCAGTTCTTGCCCGTTAAGGCTGCCATAATGAATGTCCCCGGACACCGTATCAACCGCCATCAAATCGGCTTTGCCACGACTGCCCAGATTAATGCCCAACTCATTGGCTGGCGTAGCGCTGAATAAGGCCTGTAACTTTCTATCATTGTTCACGGTAAAACTGTATGCCGCTGCATCGGACACCTGGCGTCCATTTTCTTGCCAGCCAATGAACGCATAACCCGGATTAGCTATTGCCCGGACAACCGCACGACTGCCCTGCAAAAAGCGCTTATCCGCCTCAATTTGCCCGGCCTGAGTGGGTTCAACAGAGAGCGAAAGCGTATGTTTGACTACTGGCTTTGGCTCAGGCGTTGGCTCGGGCGTTGGCTCGGGCGTTGGCTCGGGCGTTGGCTCGGGCGTTGGCTCAGGCGTTGGCTCAGGCGTTGGCTCAGGCGTTGGTTCAGGCGTTGGTTCAGGCGTTGGCTCGGGCGTTGGAATGCTAAGTTCCGTAAAAAAGCCCAATGCACCTGGATCAACAATAACGCCATTGACCTCGCCGTCACTATCGAATTCCCCGCCGTCTTTAATCACAAAATCAATGCGGTTCTTACTGCCTACCGCAACAATCTGGCTGGCAATATTAACCCACTGCCCCGTGGCATTTTGTTTGAAGTAGCCATTAATGGCAATGCTGCTATCCACCCATAAACTAAACAGTTGCGCCTCCCCGACTGTCGTTTCAGCGCGAAAACTAATCAAACCCAATGGCATATCGATATTGTCCGGTTTATTGCTGGGCGCATCTTCTTGGCTAACAGCGGTAATAATAGCGCCATTTTGCAACCCTGCTGTTTCATTCGCGACCAAGGTGACAAATACTTTCGGGGCATTCGGATTGGTACTGGGTTTGTCGGTGTTACGAAAAACGATGGAAGTGACATTGTTTTGTTCAGTATCGATTATCCCATCACCATTGCCGTCTCCGAGCAAACCACCGGCAATAGGTGGCGGCACATTGGCTTCGACAGCATCATCAACCCCATCACCGTCGTCATCAATAATAGGCTCAGGTTCAGGTTCAGTAATGATGACGGGGGCGACCGGCCTAACACTGACCATTTCAGAAGCCAAACCGACGCCAATAGCGTTGACCGCACGCAGTTTAATTTGATAAGTCGTGCCGTTAGTTAAGCCAGTAATCGTGGCAGGTGATGCTGTAATGACAGGATCAAATGTGATCCACGTCGTGCCATTGTTAAGTGAATACTCGTAGTTGCTGATTGCTGCACCGCCATCATTCAAAGGCAGCGTCCACGCGAGCGTGGCTTGGGCATTACCGGCGGTGGCCTGCAAAGCTGTGGGTGCATCGGGCACGGTGACCGGTAGCTCTGGGGTGACGCTGGCCGGATCGGAAGCCAAACCGGCGCCGACACTGTTCAACGCACGCAGTTTAATTTGATAAGTCGTGCCGTTAGTTAAGCCAGTAATCGTGGCAGGTGATGCTGTAATGGCAGGATCAAATGTGATCCACGTCGTGCCATTATCTAACGAATATTCATAATTACTGATCACTGCACCGCCATCATTCAAAGGCAGCGTCCACGCGAGCGTGGCTTGGGCATTACCGGCGGTGGCCTGCAAAGCTGTGGGTGCATCGGGCACGGTGACCGGTACGGTTACAACAAGCACATCTGCATTAATCTGCCCATCGTTACCAGCCACATAAGCTGCACCTTTGTTCGTAAATGTGCAGCCCTCATTCTCTACACAAACAGCATGCGTCCTTGCCGCGAAGGCATTTATATTGCCTGGTATCTCGTCACTACCTACATCGACACCTGCCGGCAAAGAAGTAACACCTACTACCCCCATAATAAAGTTGGTAATGTTAAAATCTAACACCCCCGAAGAAGTCACATAAATGGCATTAATATTACCGGAAAATTCTGTCTCAGATAAGAAAGGAAGTGATGTGACAATGCCTAATTCAGCTTTAGCCAGTTTGCCATATTGATCGGTAGAAATCGATGCCGATATTAATCCTGAATTAGTTCTCAAATCAGGCGTGTCAGGCGTTGAACTATTCGGTGCGTAGTAGGTGTAAATAAACTCACCATCCTGAAATTCATAGGCCACAATAGCATTAGCGTTCCCTGGCTCATCCTCTGTGGATTCTACAAGCTCTAATATATTCAGGTTAGTCAAATCGGCAGCCAATGGCTCAGCCGTTTCAAACCAGCCGCTCAGTTGTTTGTCGGTATCAAGATAAGCCTGATAGGTATTCTCAGGCACATTATCCGCTCCCAAACTATGCGTGTACTTAGGCACTTGAAAGGCGTACTTAATCGCCCAGACACCTGGGGCATAAAGCACGGTCATGAGCACTATCAGCCATAAACTGAAACGGCGAGAAACGCTAAAAACTGAATCGTGATACATGGGGCGCCTTCTTTTTAGACAGCTGATTAACAGGTTGCCATCTTAGCAAAGCCATATCTCACAAAAATCTCAACGCAATTTTTTTCTGATTTTGGTCATTTTTATTTCTTCACCGGGTAAATTGTCGTTTAAGCTAATAATATCCGCTATGGCTAAAGCCCGATTTTGAAGCGGTTACAGCGCAGCATTTTAATCAAGAGGAAAAAACGTGCCTTTAACACTGTTAAAACGTTTGACGGTTTTATATGCTGAAGATGACACGGTGCTGGCTGAGTCTATGCGCCGCACCTTGGACTTATTTTTTGCTCAAGTGCATTACGCCGAAAACGGTGATCAGGCCTGGGCGCTATTCCAGCAGTCGCAGATACATGCGGTGATTTTGGATGTGCGACTGCCGGGTCTGAATGGTCTGGATGTGGCGCGAAAAATCCGGCAGCAGTCGCGGGAGGTGCCCATTGTTATTATCAGCGGTTATCAAGACGTACCCGATTTACTGGCAGCGGCATCGTTGCATCTGGTCGATTATCTGGTTAAACCGATTAGCTTTGATAAATTAAACGCGGTGTTACAAAAAATGGTTGAACACTTGCTTGCCTGTGGCTTGATTGAAATTGAATTGGCGCCGGGTCTGGTTTATGACCTGGTCAGCAAGTCTGTTTATGGGGAAATGCCGGAGGTTCAATTATTAACCGCAAAAGAGGCGTTATTTTTAGAGTTATTGCTCAAACATCGCGCCAAGCCGGTGTTGTTAGGGGTGATTGAGCACGAGGTTTATAACGATGAGATGACGTTAGCCGCCTTGCGTAATTTAGTGTTGCGTTTACGTCGTAAGTTAGGCCCGCATAGCAGGATAGAAACATTGAAGGATGTGGGCTATCTATGGCGCTAAGGTGTTTTTTAGGGCTGCTGTTAGGGCTAATTTTGGGATTGAAGCCGGTACAGGCTTGGGACATAGCCCACTTGGTTGGACAGCAAAATTTATTAACCGCCATTGAGTTTATTAACGCAGAACCCACCGATACTTTAGTTGACGTGAAGCAGCGCCCTAATTGGCAGCCATTGACACAAAGCAATCTGGGCTATTTGGCTTATCCGGTATGGACACGGTTAGCACTCGAAAATTCGGCGGGGCATCGGCAAAGTGTGGTATTGAAAAATCCGCGTGCCGGTATGGATCATCTGGAGGTGTCTATTGTTCGCCATGGACAGCTTGCAGAACATTATTTTTTAGGTGATTTACAGCCGTCGGCACAGCATCCTGTGGTTCATCGCTACAGCGTCGTGCCGTTAATGTTAGACCCCGGCGAAACGCTTATCGTGTTCACTCGGCTGCAAAATTTCGGGCCGCTAGAGGCCACCTGGATGTTACAGTCACTGGCCGACTTTTCTGAAGAAAACACGCTTGATTCGCTGTTATGGGGCGGTTTTGCCGGGATGATTTTAACCTTGATCATTTATAATCTGAACTTGGGCTTGTCGCTAAAAACGCCCTTTTTTTTCGCTTATGTAGTCTTGGCGTTAGCCTCGTTGTTGTTTCAATTTGCGCTCAATGGCTGGTTTCGTCTTATCGACCACCCGCTGCCATTAACCTGGATAAACCTGACTACGTGGTGGCTGCCGATATTTTTATTCGGTGCCTTGACCGCGTTTGCCTGTTTGTTTTTGCAAACGCGCCGTACCATGCCGCGATTACACCGCAGCTTGTTATACAATTTTGCCGGCTTAAGCAGCCTGTATCTGTATCAATGGCTGGGCGGGATGCAAACGAATAACTGGGTAATGATGATTGCGGTGGTACAAGGCTTGCTGTTAAGCCTGATTGTTTGCGCCGGTATTCAAGGCATCCGTCAAGGCTTGCCGGGAGCTACTTATTATGTCCTCGGACAAGGTAGCTTAGGTGTCGCTTATATGTTGCAGATATTCAGCCTACTGAATTATCTGCCGATAGAAAAACGGATGATGACCATGATTGTGCCGTTAGCCACGCTGGTTGAAATCGTTTTTTTGTCGAGCGCCCAAAGTGTCTATATCAAAGCCATAGACCAGAAACGTATCAACTATCAACTCATTGCCCTGGCACAATCACGCTTTAGCACGATAGGAAAAACCATGGGCCATGTGATGCATCAATGGAAAATTCCGTTAGCGCGTATGGGCGGGTTGATTACCGAATTGCAGGCGAGTGCGTATTATCAACCACCGGAAGATTTTTCTGCTTCGGCGCAACGCATTCTTCCCGGCTTGGAGCAGACGCTGGACATGCTCGAACAGACGCTGAGTGAATTCCGCTCTTTTTACGCCGCCGATTCACTGCCCCAACAGTTCAGCCCTAGCGAGCAAATTAACGAAGTCGTGGATTTCTTTGCCACCAAGATCATGGCGACATCGGTGCAAGTGGAATTTAGCGCAGAACATGAACAATTGATTGTCAATTACCCACATTCATTTGCTCATGTAGTGATGATACTGCTCGATAATGCGTTGGATGTGATCAGTGAACGGGGCATTAAAGCGGGACGCATCCACCTTCATCTCAGCGGTGTTGAGCCGCACTTATGTTTGCAGGTGAGCGATAATGCAGGCGGCATTGCGCTTAAACCGATTGATACGGTATTTAATGCTTTTGTCAGCGAAAGAGTGGAGGCGTCGAGTGGTTCGGGTCTGGGTTTGACCATTGCCCGGATGATCGCACGCGAGCGTTTAGGGGGTGATTTGCAGGTTAGCAATAGCTCAAGCGGCGCTTGTTTTTCATTAACACTGGCGTTGGCACAACAATGAGAGCGCCCCATTGATTGCTTACTATGCCACGGTGTGCGTGACGCGGCCGCGTATGATCCTGCTGCTGATATTGATACCTGTTTTGTTACTGGTTAGCGGCGGCTTACGCTTGCAGTTCGATGCCGATACCCGCACCTTTGTCGGCCACGATGGCGCTCATGCCCAGGCTTTGCAACAATTCGAGCATTATTTCGGATCGGCCAACCTGGTGATTTTTATCGTCACCGCCCGCTCCGGTCATATCATTGAGGAAGATTCTTTAAACGCCATTCAGGAGTTAACCGACAAAGCCCGACTGATGCCTTTTTCGACCCAAGTACAGTCTTTGGCCACTATTCAGCAGCTTTTAATTGAAGACCATCAGATCAGCGTCGCGCCTTTGTTTACCAAGGCCGCCATTGCAACCGCCCAAACGCTGGACACTGTGTACCAACGGGTGTTTGATCATACGGATTTAGTGGATCGTTTGATTTCGGCGGATGGCTCGGTGGCGCTGGTCGTGGTACACCTACAACCGCCGCACCAGGATCGCCATGAAGGCAGCGCCATTGCCGATTTTAGCCGTACCCTACAAGACGAAATCCAGCATCATTATCCTAGCGTTGAAGTGCGTTTATCAGGTGATGCCATTGCCGATGCGACTTTTGGCGAGGCCACACGGCGCGACCTGCTGATATTGGCTCCGCTGATGGCGACTCTGGCGTTTCTGGCGTTAATCATCGGCTTAGGTTCTCTGTCCGCTGCGGTCATTACCCTGCTGGTGATGGCCGGTTCAGCCGCAATGACACTGGGTCTGGCCGGATGGTTGGGTCTGACCATCAATGCCGCCACTGCGGCGGCGCCGGTCATTATCATGACGCTGGCAGCAGCTGACTGCATTCATCTCATCGTGTTGGCGCAGACAAAATACCAGGCTGGCTTTTCCAGGCGTGCGGCACTGATTGAATCAATACGCTTTAACATGCTGGCTATCTTTATGACCAGCGTGACCGATGTCCTGGGTTTTTTCACGCTTAATTTGGGTGCATCGCCGCCTTTGCGGGATTTGGGCAATCTGGTTTCGGTCGGCGTGATCGCGGCATTTATACTGAGTGTGACACTGGCACCCGCATTAATGATGTTATTGCCGAAAGCGTTGAATGGTCACCGATTAGCCAGTAGACCTCGGGGATACCGCTTCACTCAGTGGCTGATAGCGCGGCGGCGTGGCTGCGCCCTGGTGTTTTTGTTGCTCAGCACAGTGGCGGTTTTCGGGGTGACGCGCATTGTTTATGAAGATGATTTCGTGCGTTATTTTGATGACAGCTACGCGTTTCGGCGTGACACCGAGTATCTGGAACAGCAGTTAACGGCTTTACAGATACTGGAGTTTGCCTTGCCAGCGGCGAAAACCGGCGCGATAACCGCGCCTGCGTACCTCGCCCAGATTGATGCCTTTGCGCACTGGCTGCGTAATCAGCCCGAAGTCCGGCATGTTATCGCACTGAGCGACGTGATCAAACGCCTGAACAAAACGGTACACGGTGATGACCCGAGTTTTGAGGTTATTCCAGAGGATAACGAAACGGTCGCGCAACTGCTGCTGTTTTACGAGCTGTCTGCGCCATTGGCCATGGATCTCAGTACGCAAATCGACGCGACCCGTTCACACAGCCGTTTGACCCTGATGATGCGGCGTCTTTCATCGGCGCAGACGCGGGTTTTTGCGGATCGTGCCGAAACCTGGTTAAAGACCCATAGCCCGGACATTGCCGCGCCCGCGACCGGTCTTTATTTAACCTATGCCCATGTTGCCCAGGAAAATGTCCAGGCCATGATGGGCGGCGCGTTGCTCTCGCTGTCGTTAATCGTGATCACCTTGGTCGTCGCGTTGCGCAATGTACGGCTGGCGCTGCTCAGCCTTATCCCGAATATACTGCCGGCTCTGGTGACCTTAGGTTTGTGGGGGTGGTTTTTCGGTGAAGTTAATCTGGCGGTATCCGTTGTGGCCGCGATTTCGTTTGGTATTATCGTTGACGATACCACCCATATCTTTGCTCGATTCGCCTATCTGCGTCGAGCAGGCCTGACACCAAAAATAGCATTGCAAGAAACCATGCAGGAAGTCGGTTTTGCTATTTTTCTCACTACCGGCGTATTGGTCACCGGCTTTTTAATCCAGGCCGGCAGCAGTTTTGCAGTATCCGCACAAATGGGGCTGCTGACAGCAATGACCATTACCATCGCCCTTATCGCCGAGTTTTGTCTGGCGCCTTCCCTGTTATTATTGAGTGAAAAGAGTCCGCCTTGATGAAAATTATTATTTTTTACCTGACCGTCCTGTTTATGCAATCGTTTCCGGTGTTAGCCGAGACCGATGCCGAAAAAGGGCAACGCCTCATCGAAACCGCCTTACAAAAAACAGCAGGGTTTCGCTGGACGACCAGCAAAGGTCAAATGATTCTGATCGATGCCGCCGGTAACCGCAACGAACGGCACTTTAGCGCCCGTGTGTTTGAACAAAGTCCAAATGACCACTGGATTTTGCTGGTGTTTTCGTTTCCTGCCGATGTTGCCGGAACCGCACTGCTCACTCAAGGAAAAGCCGGTAAGGGTTTTTACTGGCTGTATCTGCCAAAAGTTAAGCGGGCACTGCGTATTGGCGGCATACAAAAAAACGGCGCTTTTTTGGCCAGCGAATTTTCTTATGAAGACCTGACGCTGCCAACGCCCGAAGATTATCAGTTTCTCTGGCTGGCCGATGAACCCTGCCCCCATCTGTTAACCCTGAGCTGTTACAAAATCGAACGACGGCCTATTTCATCTAACAGCGCTTACTCGCGGATTGTCGATTGGTTAGACCAGGAGTCATTCCGTACCTTACAAAGTGAGTTTTATGACCGCAAAGGCGAGTTGCTGAAAAAATCCAGTGTTAGCGGCTTCAAGCTGTATAACCAGCACTACTGGCGGCCTGAATACTTGAAGATGGCCAATATGCGCACCGGGAAAACCACGGAACTGCACTGGCTCGAACACGATTTCGATACACCCGTTGACCGTGCCCAATTCACTACCCGTGCCATGGAAACGCTAGCTCATGAGCAATGAATTGTTTTATTTATTACCGGTGATATTTTTTCGATGCCAAACGAAGACAACGAAGATAATGCAGAAAATTGTCCGCGCTTAGCACGAAAAAAAATTTCCGCCTCGTCCCCACGCGCCGCGAATCCAGGATGCAGTGACAATGAAAAATCCGCAAATCACTCGGCGCGGCGCGCCGGGACTGCATTTCCACGCGGAGCGCGCTACTTGCCAGGGGTTACCGTGAAACATGCCGATATGCAGGCCTTCCAGGTTTTAAAACCCTGGTCTAACTTGCAGCGCTCTGATTAGTGAGCTATTGCAGGATGTGTATAACGATGAGCGTGGGAACGAGGAGAATCCCTTAACTAAACAGGGGTATTGAACATATTTGCTCACCACAAAGGGCGCGAAGAATGAATCTTCATGTTCTTTTCGTCCTTCGTGGTAACTTTTAACCGGCCATTAATGAGAAGTTACGGCAAAAATCGCTAAAGCGGTTGTGGGAACGACGACCACAACAATCCTGCCGCTAAAGCGAAAGGATTGAAAATTAACCCAAACCTGTTAAAGTCAATGGCACTTTTACCATTAACCGGGGAATACTCATGTCTGATTACAAAAAATACCAATGCGGCGTTTGCGGCCATATTTATGATGAAGCGGAAGGCGATTTGGATACCGGCATTGCACCGGGCACTTTATGGAAGGATGTGCCGGACAACTGGCGTTGCCCGGAATGCGGCGTGGAAAAAAGCGAATACGCCTTAATGGCTTAATCAACCCTTACTGGAGCACACTATGCAAATTGTCATTATCGGCTCAGGCGTGGCGGGCGTCAGTTTTGCCGAGAAGTACCGCACCTTAGCGCCCGATGACGAAATTACGCTGGTCACCCGCGAACATGACGGCTATTATTCGCGCCCACTGCTGTCCCGGGGTTTCTCTAAGGCCGATATTGAGCAATCGATTATCTTGAAACCTTTTGAGCGCCTGCGTGAAAACAATATTAATGTGCTTTGCGGTGCCGAAGTCACCGCCATCAACCGCGCCGAGAAATCCATTGCCATTGAAGGCGCCTGTCAGGAAAAATCATTGCCCTACGACAAACTGATACTGGCACAAGGCTCGGCGGCGTTTGTCCCGCCGCCGTTCCGGCCTTATGGCGAGCTGTTTTTTTGCCTGAACAGCTTGGTCGATTTGAAAGCCCTGCGTAAGTTCCGCCAAAGCTTTTTGAACCAAAACCAGCACCCGGACTGGGCGATCATCGGCGGCGGTTTAATCGGCTGCGAAGTGGCGTCGGATTTGGCGGCGGCGGGCGATAAAGTCACCCTGTTTCATGCTATGGATCGGTTAATGGAGCGGCAACTGGCGGCCGAAGATTCGGCTTCATTGCTGAAAGTGTTGCAGGATTCAGGCGTTAACGTGTTGTTAAACCAAGCGGTGCAGGCCTTTATCAAGGAAGACGGCAAGGTGTGCGTCAGGACAGACGTGACCGCCGAATTCGACCGATTAATCGTTGCTTGCGGCTTCAAGGCACGCACCGAATTGGCCGAACAGGCCGGTTTGGAAACTGGCCGAGGTATCAAGGTAGATCCGTATTTACAAACCAGCGATGCGTCCATTTACGCGCTGGGCGATGTCGCTGAGTTGCCGAACGGCAAGCTGTACGCCTTTGTGTTGCCGATCCGTAATCAGGCGCTGTGGCTGGCGGAATTTCTGGCCGGACAGCAACAGGCACCTTGGACGCCGCCGATTTTCACCACCAAAGCCAAAGTGCATGGTTTTGAGGCGGTGCATCCATATAATGTTTGACCGTATTGTGGGAGCGGCGTCCACGCTGCTAATTACAACGTAGGTGCCGCTCCCACCACCGCCATCTAAAATATGCCCCAAGCCCCTTACTCTGACGCCGAGCGCGCCGCCATTTACCGCGCCATTTATCAACGCCGGGATATGCGCCATTTTTTGCCTGACCCGATTGAGCCTGGGCTGTTGCTGCGTTTGCTGGATGCTGCGCACCATGCGCCCAGTGTCGGTTTTATGCAGCCGTGGCGGTTTATCCGCATCAGTGACCTAACGTTGCGTAAAGCGATTCATGGCTTGGTCGAACAAGAACGCATCCGCACCGCAGAAGCGTTGGAGCAACGCGAAGACGAATTCATGAAGCTGAAAGTGGAAGGCATACTGGAATGCGCGGAAGTGCTGGTTGCCGCCTTGTGCGGACAGCGCGAACCCTATATATTCGGCCGCCGCACCTTGCCGGAAATGGATTTGGCCTCGTTGTCCTGCGCGATACAAAACATGTGGCTGGCGGCGCGGGCGGAAGGCATCGGTTTGGGTTGGGTGTCGATGTTTGAACCGGAAGCGCTGAAAACGCTATTGCAGATGCCCGAAGACAGCCAGCCGTTCGCGGTGCTATGTCTGGGTCATGTCGAACAATTTTACGACAAGCCGATGCTGGAGCAAGAATGCTGGGCAGCCCGTCAAGACCTTAATGATTTATTATTTGAAAACGTTTGGAATACACCGTGCCGTTAAACTTTACCATTACCCCGCTCAAACCAACGCTTAACCCCGCTTTACAAGCCAAAATCGACCAGAAAACCAAGCCCCGAGGTTCGCTGGGCCAACTGGAAGCCTTGGCGCTACAGATTGGCCGCATCCACAACAGCCTGACGCCGCAGTTAAATAAACCGTGCCTGCTTATCTTTGCCGGTGACCATGGCATCGTTGATGCTGGGGTTAGCGCTTATCCGCAAAGTGTGACCGCGCAAATGGTGGCCAACTTTTTAACGGGTGGTGCGGCAATCAGCGTATTTGCCCGGCAGCACAATATTGATTTATGGATAGTTGATGCCGGGGTAAATGCCGATTTGAATGCCCACCCTCAATTAATCGACGCGAAAATAGCCAAAGGTACCGGGAACTTCCTAAGCCATCCGGCCATGACGCCCGAGGTGTGCCAAAACGCCATTCAACGTGGCGCAGCCCAGGTTTTGCAGCAATATGACAACGGCTGTAACTGCATTGGTTTTGGTGAAATGGGCATTGGTAACAGTTCCTCGGCGGCGCTGTTGATGCACCGGCTGACCAGCCTTTCGTTGGTGCGCTGTGTCGGCCGCGGCACCGGCTTGGACGACAAGCAACTGCGACATAAAGTCACCGTATTGCAGCGGGCACTAAACCAGCATAAAGAGGCCACTGAGCCGCTGTCGGTGCTGGCTACCTTCGGCGGCTTTGAAATCGCCATGATGGTCGGCGCTTATCTGAAAGCCGCTGAATTGGGCATGCTGATTTTGGTTGATGGTTTTATTGCCAGCACCGCGCTATTGGTCGCCAGCAAGTTGTATCCGCAGGTGCTGGATTATTGCGTGTTCAGCCATGTTTCCAGTGAGCAGGGCCATCAGGCTTTATTGCACCACTTTCGTGCCAGGCCGCTGCTGAATCTGGATTTATGTCTGGGTGAAGGTTCCGGCATTGCCCTGGCTTATCCGCTGGTGCAATCGGCGGTACTGTTTTTGAATGAGATGGCGACTTTTGCCGAGGCAGGGGTTGATCAGTGATAAAAACAGAGGTTGATGAGGATACGCCCGATTTGGACATCGATGCCCTTTGGTTCGAAGAAGCTGAAAAAAGGTGGCAAGCTTATAAAGCCGGTGAGCTGGAAACAGTCAGTTATGAAACGGTGATGCAAAAATACCCATGAAACAACTGCTGTTGGCTATCAGTTTCTACACCCGCCTGCCTCATCCGCAAACACTGGACTATCAACAACTACCCCAGGCCGCTATATATTTGCCGTTGGTCGGCTGGCTAGTCGGCGGCAGTTGCGCGACAGTCTTTTATCTGGCGGATTTATTATGGCCGCAAACCACGGCGGTCATTCTGGCGCTAATTTCCGGCATTTTGCTGACCGGCGCCTTGCATGAAGACGGCTTTGCCGATGTCTGCGACGGTTTCGGCGCTGGCTTCACTCAGCAGCGCATTCTGGCCATCATGAAAGATTCGCATATCGGCGTTTACGGTGTGCTCGGATTAGTGTTGTTGCTGGCGTTGAAAATCAGCGTGCTGGCGACACTGCCGGTTTCTGCCGTGCCTTTTATCTTTCTCGCAGGGCACAGCATTAGCCGATTATCGCCGCTGTGGCTGATGCAACGTTATGATTATGCGCGGACTAATGACAGCAAAGCAGCGGGCGCGGTTTATCGCCCCACCATCCGGGAGCTAACGTTTGCTGCGGTCATCGCCTTGCTGCCGCTGGTCTTGCTGCCGCTATTTTGTGCGTTGGCGATTATCCCGGTATTCGTTGCAACCGGGTTGCTGGGACATTATTTTTACCGCCACATCGGCGGCTATACCGGCGATTGTCTGGGCGCAAGCCAGCAAGTCGCTGAAACTGTTTTTTATTTAAGTGTGAGTGCCTTGGTTAAAGCTGCTTAAGAATTCGGTAAAAATCTTTCTTCGCACAACCCGCTTGCGTCGCCATATTTTTGATAAGTTCTTGCGAGAAAGGCGCTTTAGGGCAATCGACAGTGACTTTATATTTTCTGTTGTTTTTTATCATAACCCACTGCTCATGCGAGCCTCTTTGCGTGTCAAAGACAAAGCCAATGTAGGCTAAAATTGCTTTTAATTCTTTGCAGGTGATAGGTGGCTGCTCTTTACTCATGCCAGACGTAACGGCATGGTTTCTTCGAAAACGATGCTGCTCTTGTGATAAATCAACTTGGTCATACGGATAAAATAATACTCAAGCCACGCAGATAAAGGCGCGCGCCTGGTTAATAATTGGCTGCCATAATCTTTATCATTCAACGCCTCATCCACATAAAAAACAATCTGCTCTTCAAGTTTACGCTTTGCCTCATCAAATGAATCGCCTTGTGTGGCTAGGCAAAAATCCAGGCACACCGCAATCCAGACGCCGTTATTGTGTTTCGCATAGCACTTTACAATTAATTGTGTTGGCTTCATTTTCATCCTCGTATGTAGTGAACGAGTATGTTATCACCAAAAATTCCGCGACCCATAGCAATGCCATTATTCAAATTCAGCGCTTTAAAAGCGAGGCTGATGCTAAAATGCGGCAATTTATTGGCGGTTATCGCCAACATCATTTTCATTTACCTGAGTACTTTATGGATATTTATTTAATTCGTCATACCCAAACCGCCACCGATCCGGGGCTGTGTTACGGCCAAACCGACATTGCCCTAGCCGCCAGTTTTGACGACGAAATGGGAAAATTACATGACAAACTGCCCGAGTTTGACGATGACTGCAAAGTGTTCAGCAGTCCGTTAACGCGTTGTTTGCAATTGGCCGAGACTTTTTCGGACACGGTGATCACTGACACGCGTTTGCAGGAACTTAATTTCGGCGACTGGGAAGGGCAGCGTTTTGATGGCATCGACCCTGCTGCATTGCAACAGTGGACGGAAAATTTTGTCACCGCCGCGCCGCCCAATGGTGAGAACTTTGAAGATTTGTACCGGCGTGCGGGCAGTTTTTGGCAAGAGTTGCTGGGCACTGACGCCAAACAAGTGCTGGTCATCACCCATGCCGGGGTCATCCGCGCTTTGCTGGCGCACGCACTGAACCTGCCCTTAGCCAATTCGTTCCAGCTGCGGATTGATGCCGGTTCGGCGCATAAACTGCGGCAGGTTGACGATTATCTTTATGTCGAATACATCAACCTATAACCGGCCATGTCCGACCCGCATTTAGCCTCTTCCCGCGCAGCCTCCGAAAACTGCATTGCGGTGTTGAGCCTGCTCGGTATCGGCGCTTATCTGCTGTTGCGCTATGCATTTGAAATAGGCCATGACGTCTATACGCTGTCATTGAATGCGGCCTTAACTTCGATGGCCGCTGAACTTTACCGGGGGCAGTTCGCGATTGCGCTTGAACCAGTGCAACTGCCGCTGCTTGCAGTATTGGGGTTGGGCGGCATTCCGTTACTTTATCAGCTGCTGGTGAGAATTTTCCACGGTGATTTTGGCGCTGATTTGCTGGCAGGCCTGTCCATCGTGACCGCCGTTTTATTGGGCGAATATCTGGCCGGGAGCCTGGTGGTGCTGATGCTGTCCGGCGGTGTGGTGCTGGAAACCTACGCGGTGCGCAAAGCCTCCTCGGTGCTGGAGGCTTTGGCCAAACGGATGCCGTCGCTTGCGCATCGAAAATCCGGCGACCAGCTCGCCGACATTAGCACCACCCAAGTCGCTATCGGCGATACCTTATTGATACTGCCGCACGAAATATGCCCCGTTGACGGCACTGTGCTGGAAGGTTCCAGCACCATGGACGAATCCTATTTGACCGGCGAGCCGTATCTGATGTCGAAAGTCAGCGGTTCCAAAGTGCTGTCCGGCGCAATTAACGGCGATTCGGCATTGACCATACGCGCCGACAAGCTGGCTATCGATTCGCGCTATGCCAAGATCATGGAGGTGATGAAGTCGTCAGAACAGTATCGCCCGAACATCAGGCGGCTGGGCGACCAATTGGGTGCGCTGTACACGCCGCTGGCGGTGGTTATCGCGCTGGCCGCTTGGGCAATGAGTGGCGACGTGGTGCGCTTTTTGGCGGTGCTGGTGATTGCCACGCCGTGCCCGCTGCTGATTGGCATTCCGGTGACCATTATCAGCTCGATTTCGTTGGCGGCGCGGCGGGAAATTATCATCAAGAATCCGGCCATTTTGGAAACCATCGGCACCTGCCGCACCGCGATTTTCGACAAGACCGGCACGTTAACCTATGGCCGTCCTTCATTGACTGCACTGATTCCCGCTACCGGCTATAACGAACAGGAAGTATTGGCCTTAATCGCCAGTCTGGAGCGTTATTCCAAACACCCGCTATCGCGTGCCATTATGTTGGCGGCGGATAAGTCGACGCTAGCTTTATTGGCAGTGACCCACATCATTGAGTTGCCGGGTGAAGGGCTTAAAGGCCATGTGGCAGGAAAGCAAGTCCAAATCACCAGCCGCAAAAATTGTCTTGAACAACACCCTGATTTTGCCGAACACTTACCGCCGATGACCGGCGGTTTGGAATGCGTGGCGCTGATTGACGACGCTTACGCGGCGACGCTGCAATTTCGCGATGAGGTGCGTAGCGACAGCTCATCCTTTATCAATCACCTAAAACCCAGCCATTTGTTCGACAAGGTGATGCTGGTGTCCGGCGATCGGGAATCGGAAGTACGTTTTCTGGCCGAGCAGGTCGGCATTGAGCACGTTTATTTCAGCCAAAGCCCAGAGCAAAAATTGGCGCTGGTGCGCGAGGAAACCGACGCGGCAAAAACCGTGTATCTGGGCGACGGCATCAACGACGCCCCGGCGCTGATGGCGGCGACCATCGGTATCGCTTTCGGCCAGAACAGCGATATTACCGGCGAATCGGCCGATGCGGTGATCATGGACAGTTCGCTGTTAAAAGTCGATGAGCTGTTTCATATCGGCGAGAGGATGCGTAAAATTGCGCTGCAAAGCGCCGTGGGCGGCATGGCGCTGAGTTTAATCGGCATGGGCTTTGCCGGTTTGGGCTATTTGACCCCGGTAGCGGGCGCGATCACTCAGGAAATTATTGACGTATTGGCGGTATTGAATGCCCTGAGGGCGGCAATACCGCCAAAAACGTTGTCGGATTTTTAGAGGTGATTTTCTGAAAAGAACAGACCAAAAATTGTCCACGAAAGGCACGAAAAAATACGAAAATTTCGTGGCTTTCGTGCTTTTCGTGGACTTTATTTTTTACAGACACTGATTATCAAGGGATGTTATTTCTCGCAAATCGACTTATTTCCCGGAAATTACCTTAAACAAGGACAACTCATGTTAGCCCATCATCCCGAAAAACACCGGACGCATCGTATCGGCTGGCTGCGTGCAGCAGTGCTTGGCGCCAACGACGGCATCGTGTCTACGTCCAGCCTAATCGTCGGCATTGCCGCCTCTAATGCGACGCATGACGCTATTGTGCTGGCCGGTGTCGCCGGTCTGGTTGCCGGGGCGATGTCGATGGCGGCGGGTGAATATGTTTCGGTCAGTTCCCAAGCCGATACCGAGCAGGCCGATTTAAAGCGCGAGCGCAAAGAACTGAACGAAAACCCGCATCATGAGCACAAGGAACTGGCCGCGATTTATGTGTCGCGTGGGCTTGATCCGATGCTGGCCGTACAAGTTGCAGAACAATTGATGAACCATGACGCGCTGGGCGCACATGCCCGCGACGAATTGGGCATTTCTGCCACAGGCACGGCAAGACCGGTACAGGCGGCGTTGACCTCGGCGGCCACCTTTGCTGTGGGCGCGGCTTTACCTTTATTGATTGTGGTATGGGCGCCTGCGGCCGATTTGATCGTGCGGGTGTCATTGGCCTCGTTGCTGTTTTTAATCGCACTCGGCCTGTTGGCGGCTTATACCGGCGGCTCAGGCCTGATTAAAAGCGCTGTGCGTGTCGCTTTTTGGGGCGCGTTGGCCATGGGCTTGACCGCCGCCGTCGGCGCCCTTTTTGGCACCGCCGTGTAACGCGGTGAATTGGCAGGTTTATATCATCCTGTGCAGCGATGAATCGCTGTACACCGGCATCAGCAACGATGTCGTGCGTCGTTTTAAGCAACATGAAAGCAAACAGGGCGCCAAATATTTTCGCGCTCGGCAGCCCAAGCAGTTGGTTTATGTTGAAACCGGCCATGACCGCAGTTCCGCCAGTAAACGGGAATGCGCGATAAAAAAACTGCCCCGGCTCGAAAAACTGCAACTGCTGGCGGCAGAGAACAATCAGGCCAGCGCTTTTGTATTGTAGTGCCGTGGGAACGACGCCCACGTCGTGATTAACGCAAACCGGCTACCCATTTAAGCCGGGAACGCTGAGCCCCAGCTCGGCAATATTAATCATTAAGGCTACTCGCCAAGCTGGGGCTTGGCGTTCCCAGCCACTCGCTTACAACTGTCCCGGCTTAAGTGGGTAACCCGCAAACCATCACCGCCGCAACCTAAGCGCCACATCCCCCCATCTGCTATCATTAGCATCCGAATCACGGCAGTCCGCCGTCAACATGAAAGAGTCCTCGTGAATACTGAAAAATTTTCCTCCCTAGCCTTAAAACCCGCCCTGCTTGAAAACATAGAATCCCTGGGTTACACCCATCTGACGCCGATTCAGGCGGAAAGTCTGCCGCATATCCTTGAAGGCAGGGACGTGATTGCGCAGGCCAAAACCGGCAGCGGTAAAACCGCCGCTTTCGGCATCGGCCTGTTGTCCAAGCTGGATTTGAACAGCTTCAGGGTTCAGGCAATGGTGGTGTGCCCAACGCGGGAACTGGCCGACCAAGTCTGCAAAGAAATCCGCCGACTGGCGCGCTTCACCCAAAACATTAAAGTGCTGACCTTATGCGGCGGCGTGCCTTTCGGGCCGCAGCTGGGCTCATTGGAACATGGCGTCCATATCGTTGTCGGCACCCCAGGACGCTTGCAGGAACATTTGCGTAAACGCAGCCTGCGCTTGAGCAACTTGAAAGTATTGGTGCTGGACGAAGCCGACCGGATGCTGGACATGGGCTTTGAAGAAGCCATCAGCGATGTCATTTCTTACGCGCCGACGCATCGGCAAACCTTGCTATTTTCGGCGACTTATACCGACCCTATCCGGGAAATCAGCCAAAAATTCCAGTTCAAGCCGGTTTCGGTCAGCATTGAGACCAGCCATCACGACAGCGATATTGAGCAGCATTTTTATCAGGTGGAAAAATCCAAACGCATCAACGCGCTGGCTTATTTGTTGGCCTATCACCGTCCCGAATCCACCGTGGTTTTTTGCAACACCAAACGCGATTGTCAGGATGTTGCCAGCGCCTTGGAAAACAGCGGCTTTTCGGTGCAGGCATTGCATGGCGATCTGGAACAAAAACACCGCGATCAAGTGTTAGTGCGCTTTGCCAATAAAAGCTGTTCGGTGTTGGTGGCGACCGATGTGGCCGCACGCGGTTTGGATATTAAGGATATGCAGGCGGTGATTAACTACGATTTGCCGTGGGACGCGGAAATTTATGTACACCGTATTGGCCGCACCGGCCGCGCCGGGAAAAAAGGGCTGGCGCTGAGTTTATGCACCGAACAGGAATTGAACCGGGTTAAAGCCATTGAAGATTATCAAAATACCTCCGCCAAATGGGACGAAGTCGCGCCTTTTCAGTTGAGCTATGAGCAGCGTTTTGAGCCGCCGATGGTGACATTATGGATAGATGGCGGCCGCAAAAACAAAGTGCGTCCGGGTGATATATTAGGTGCGTTGACCGGTGACGCCGGGATTACCGGTGGTGAAGTCGGCAAAATCGATATTTTCGATGCCCATGCTTATGTCGCCATCAAACGCGGCAGTGCCGATAAAGCCCTGGCTTGCCTGCGTAACGGCAAAATCAAAGGGCGCAATTTTAATGTCCATAAATCGCAATGGGGCTAGTTTTCGCTCAGAAATAGCGTCCACGAAAATCACGAAAGGCACGAAAATATCTCGTTCCCAAGTTCCAACTTGGGAACGCATACCTTCAAGCTCTGCTTGATGTTACCTACCCAGCAAGCAGAGCTTGAGGGCAGTCACTCCCAAGCTAGCGAGGCGCTATTCACTAATAGACTTTAGTGAGCTGTTTGTCTTGAAGAGCTACATTGCTATCGCAAAGTATTTTAACGCTTAAGCATTCGGATTTTATAGTGGCTGTTGAGTCACTGTCGAAGGTAATTTCTTTGGCGGGAGAATTGGAATTCGCATCATTTGATGATGGAGTGAGTACTAACCTAGCTTTGTTGCCGTCAACATTTCCATAATATCCTTTCCAAAGCTTCATCTCAGACGATAATTCTTCCAAGCCCCCCTGTTGAATAAACGCATAGTGATCAACGAATTCATAGTGAGAAATATCACTAGGATAAAAAAGAGAAGCTGATTTTTGGTCTTTTAATTTAATGGGGTAGCCAGAAAAGTTAATTTGCTCAACAGGAATAACAGCAAGCTGTATGCGGTCAAAATTAAATATACCCCCCGTCTCAGAATTGTGTAAGCTGATACCCCTCCACCTACATGCAGGATGCCAGTAAAATTATTCGCGTGATGACAAAAATGCGTGGTGGTTTTGCTATAAGCGCCTAATTATTAACGCTAGGTTGCTTGGAAATTATTTATCCGAAAAACTATATGTAGTAGTTACTCAGCGAAGTCGGGAAGATCACTTCAATAGCCATTAAATCATTACTATAAATACCCACTAAGGTAATGGATGCATTCCAATAAAAATCGACGACGACACCGGTGTCATATTCGATAATGCTGCTGATGGAAGCCAGCAAATTACCCATGTTGTAGATACCGGTCGTTTCAGGGAAAAAATACAGCATATCGCGTGAAGTGTTAAAATCGGTGATGACAAAATCACCTGCCGCGTAAATTGCAAAGATGTCGTTTCCGCTTCCTCCGGCCAATACATCTTTGCCATAACCGGCCCACAGCACATCGTTCCCAGAGCCGCCGTACAGATAATCGTCACCTAAACCGCCATCAAGCACATCATCGCCATTAGTCCCATAAATAACGTCATTGGTAAAGCTACCGATACTGTTGTCAGGATAATAACGGTAATCTATATAATCATAATAGCCAATATCGTAATAATAGCTTTCAGTAACGTAAGTATCCGCTACATAATAATCAACATAGCCACTGTCGTAATAATAGCTTTCGGCAACGTAAGTGTCGGCTACATAATAATCGACATAGCCAATATCGTAATAATAGCTTTCGGCAACGTAAGTGTCGGCTACATAATAATCAACATAGCCAATATCGTAATAATAGCTTTCGGCAACGTAAGTATCGGCTACATAATAATCAACATAGCCAATATCGTATTCATTATAGTAATAGTAATCAAACATTACCTTTCCTTGTTACAAATTAAGCTAGATCGCATCATATTCCTGATTACTTAATGACGAATGAATAAAAAATTATTTTTACGGATACGGACAGGAAATTCCCGAAGCATCACACCTTAAATTCATTATCACGAGCGCCATTTTTCACTCTTTCGGCACTCACCGAACTTTTGCCACGTCCACACGATCCAATTGCAAAGCCCCTGTTTTTGTTTTACCACTCTACAGGCATTGATAATGCTGGATTGTTATAGATACCGCAATGCGTCATATTTGCCACTGTATGTTTTATGTATCTTTAATAATTGCGGTATCTGTAGTCGTGGTGGTTTATGCCTTAGGGTACATGCGTAACAATGCCGCGATGCTAAACGGTGTACCCCAAAAGGGTATAAAGGGAAAACCGCCTGCCCACACTACCTGGCTCATTTACTGTTTTATTGCCTTAAACCCAATATCAGTACGGTAATAAACCTTATTCCAATGGATATTATTAGCCAGCGCATAGGCTTTGCTTTGTGCTGCTTTAATGTCATGGCCTAAGGCGCAGGCGCATAACACCCGGCCGCCTGCGGTGACCAGATCGTTGCCGACTTGCTTCGTGGCGGCATGAAATACTTTGCTGTCTTCGTCTTCCACATTCGGCAAGCCGGAAATGACTGCGCCGCTTTCGGAGGCATCGGGATAACCGCCCGCCGCTAAAACCACGCCTAAGGCGGCGCGTTCGTCCCAGTCGCTGGTGGTCAGATCGAGATTGCCTGCCAGCGCGGCTTCTATCAGTTCCACTAGGTCACTTTTCAAACGCATCATGATGGGCTGGGTTTCAGGGTCACCAAAACGGCAGTTGTATTCCAATACTTTAATGCTGCCATCGGCGCTGATCATTAAACCGGCATAGAGAAAACCGGTGTACGGCAGGCCGTCTTCTGCCATGCCTTTTAAGGTCGGATTGATCACATCGCGCATGACTTTTTCGTGTATTTCGGCTGTGACCACAGGGGCGGGGGAATAAGCGCCCATGCCGCCGGTGTTAGGGCCTTGGTCGCCATTGTCGCGGGCTTTGTGATCCTGTGAGGTGGCCATCGGCAAGGCATGTTTGCCGTCGGCGATGACGATAAAACTGGCTTCTTCACCGGTCAAAAATTCTTCGATGACCACGCGGTTACCGGCTTCGCCAAACACGTTGCCGGACAGCATGTCTTCAACGGCGGCAATGGCTTCGGCTTCGGTTTGCGCGACGATGACGCCTTTGCCTGCGGCCAATCCGTCGGCTTTAACCACGATGGGTGCGCCTTGTTGCTCGATGTAGGCGATGGCTTGCTGTTTGTCGGTGAAGGATTGGAATGCGGCGGTTGGGATGTGGTGGCGGATCATGAAGTCTTTGCAAAAAGTCTTCGAGCCTTCGAGTTGCGCGGCTTGGGCGCTGGGGCCGAAGCATTTCAAACCGGCGGTTTGAAAGCGGTCGACGATGCCTAAAACTAACGGCACTTCAGGGCCGATGATGGTTAAATCAATGGCTTCTGTTTGGGCGAAGGCCAGCAGAGCGTCAATATCGTTGACCGCAATGGCGACATTTTCAACAGCCGGTTCTAGTGCAGTACCGGCATTGCCGGGCGCGACGAAGACTTTTTCGACTTTGTTTGATTGTTGGGCTTTCCAGGCGAGGGCGTGTTCACGGCCGCCGCTGCCGACGATGAGGATTTTCATGAGGGTTCTCGTGTTTTGTAGTACCCGCAAGGGGCATGAAGGGCAATTTGATTGTCCACGAAAAACACGAAAGGCACGAAAAGAGAGCTAAGTAGTCATTCAAAAGTTTCTTAACAAACAAGTTGGGAGTAAAACAGCTTTAGCTGTTTTACTCCCAATAGCTAAAGCTATTGGACTCCAATGTAAAAGAAATAGGCTTACCTAGTGACAAATTTTTTCGTGTTAAGCGTGCCTTTCGTGGACGCTATTCTTTAATGCCGGAAATGACGCATTCCGGTAAAGACCATGGCGATATTATGTTCATCTGCAGCGGCAATCACTTCGTTATCGCGCATCGAGCCGCCGGGCTGTATGACGGCGGTGATGCCCGCTTCGGCAGCGGAATCGATGCCGTCCCGGAACGGGAAAAAAGCGTCTGATGCCATGGCTGAACCGGGCACATCCAAGCCTGCATCGGCGGCTTTAATCCCGGCGATTTTGGCGGAATAAACCCGGCTCATTTGTCCTGCGCCGACGCCAATCGTTTGGCCGTTTTTGCAGTAAACAATGGCGTTGGATTTGACGAATTTGCCGACTTTCCAGGCAAACAGCAAATCAGCCAGTTCTTGTTCGGTGGGTTTGCGTTGGCTGACGATGGTCAAATCGGCGGCGCTGATTTCGCCAAGGTCTTTGTCCTGAACCAGTAAGCCGCCGGCAACGCGTTTGAAGTCGAGTGATGGCTGGTTATCGCTGCTCCAAATACCACATTCCAGCACACGGATATTTTGTTTTTCCGCCAACACGGTTTGCGCGGCGGCGCTGATGGTCGGCGCAATAATCACTTCGACAAATTGGCGTTTGACGATTTCGGCGGCGGTTGCTTCGTCCAATTCGCGGTTAAAAGCGATGATGCCGCCGAATGCTGAAGTCGGGTCGGTGGCGTAAGCTTTGTCGTAAGCGCCAAGCAGGTTGTTGTCTTGGGCGACGCCGCAAGGATTGGCGTGTTTGACGATGACGCAGGTGGGTTGCCCGCTAAACGATTTGACGCATTCCAGCGCGGCGTCGGCATCGGCAATATTGTTGTAGGACAATTCCTTGCCTTGCAGTTGTCGGGCGGCGGCAATGGTGCCGCTGGCCGGTGATTTTTCGCGGTAAAACGCCGCGTTTTGATGCGGGTTTTCGCCGTATCTCATGCTTTGCTGATGATAAAACTGCAGGTTCAGCGTGTCGGGAAATTGTACGCGACTGAGATTGCCCAGATAGGTTGCAATGGCGCTGTCGTAACGTGCGGTATGTTCAAAGCTTTTTAGTGCCAAGTTAAAACGGGTTTGCTGGGCAAGGCCGCTATCTTGCGCTTTCAGTTCGGCAATAATCGCGGCGTAATCGGCCGGATCGACGACGATGGCGACATCGGCATGGTTTTTGGCGGCGGCGCGTATCATGGTCGGGCCGCCGATGTCGATGTTCTCAATCGCGGTGTCAAAGTCGCAATCGGGTTTGGCGATGGTTTGCTCAAACGGGTACAGGTTGACCACGACCATATCAATTGCGTTAATGCCGTTTGCCGCCATCACTGCGTCATCAATGCCGCGCCGCGCCAAGATGCCGCCGTGAACTTTGGGGTGCAAGGTTTTAACGCGGCCATCCATCATTTCCGGAAAACCGGTGTAATCGGACACTTCGGTCGCCGGGATGTTGTGTTCGGCCAGTGTTTTGGCGGTGCCGCCGGTGGATAGGATTTCTATGCCTAGTTGATTCAGTTCGCGGCAAAAATCCACAATACCGGATTTGTCGGATACGCTGACCAGCGCCCGGGTAACTTTTTTGTTCATGCAGTTCTCTTTCAATGACAGACGTGGGGAGAATTAGAATCGGCTTTGTTATGACAAGCCGTATTGTTCCAGTTTTTTACGCAGGGTGCTGCGGCTTAGGCCTAATGTTTTGGCCGCTTTGGTTTGGTTGTAACCGGCATGTTCCAGGGTGGCCTGCAACAAAGGTTTTTCCACTTCGCCGATCACCATGGCATGTAAATCCACCGCATCATGGCCGTTCAAATGCAAAAAATATTGCTCGACGGTTTGTTTAACATGCGCGGCTAAAGGAATAACAGCGTTTTTTTTACTGTCTATGCTGATGATTTCAGCGCTTTTTTGGGATGCGTTCATAAGATGCAGCACTGTCGGTGGTTAAAGATTAAATGCCGAATTAATCAGCGCTATTTGTTGGCTTGGACATTGAGCCTGGTTGATGTTGCTTTGGCTGTCCCGAGTGATGGACGCAACATGGTTGAGATACCAAGCGATATGTTTCCGCGCTATTTTAACACCGCTTGCGCTGCCATAGAAACTATATAGTTTGCCCAAATGAATCATGAGTAGGTCGTATATTTCGCTAACTGTTGGTTTTTCAAGATGTTTTCCATGCTGGATAAAATGATTGATTTGGCTAAACAGCCACGGGTTGCCCTGGGCGCCACGACCTATCATGATGGCGTCGGCACCGGTTGAGGCCAGTACCCATTGCGCTTGCTCCGGGCTGGTAATATCGCCGTTGGCAATGACCGGCATAGCGACGGTTTGTTTGACCTGTTTAACCGTGTCATGTTCGGCCCTGCCTTCAAATTTACAGGCACGGGTGCGGCCATGAACGGTTAAGGCGGCGATGCCCGCTTGTTCGGCTATTTTTGCGATGGCAACGGCGTTACGATTGTGCAAATCCCAGCCGGTGCGGATTTTTAACGTTACCGGAATGTCGACCGCATTGACTACTGCATCCAGTATACGTTTGACCAGCGCTTCATCGCGCATCAGCGCCGAACCTGCGGCGACCGAACAGACTTTTTTGGCCGGACAGCCCATATTAATATCGATAATTTGCGCGCCGCGTTGCGCGTTAAATAGCGCCGCCTCAGCCATTAATTGAGGATCGGTGCCCAGAATTTGTACGGAACGGATGCCGGTTTCATTGCCGTGATCCATTTTTAGCCGTGTTGTTTTATGTTGGCGCAAGGCCGGATTAGACGCGACCATTTCGGATACGGCCAGTCCTGCGCCGAATTGTATGCACAATTCCCTAAACGGACGGTCACTGATACCGGCCATCGGCGCGAGAATCAGTTGGTTTTTGAGTTGATAGGAACCGATGTGCATGGGGGAGGCTAAAGGTGAAGGGCGAAAGGTTAAAGAGGGACTTTTCGCCTTCCGCCTTTTATCTAAATCATTTATCTAAATCTTCATTCCAAATCGGATTGTCGCGGTCTTCCGCTTCCAGTTTGGCAATATCTTCAGGATATAAATGCCAGAATGATTTATCAATGGTGGCGTCGCTGTAGCCTTCTTTTTTCTCGTGGGTGAACGGACACCACCAGTTTTCGACAATCTTGACCATATAAGCATGCCATTCAAACAGCGCGACGCTGTAAGGGCAGTACCAGGTGCAGTTTAAAATCCAGAACAGTTTGGATTGCGCAAAACTGGCGCTAAACGAGCGCTCCATGGTGATTTGGCTTTTCAGGTCATAACGATGGCTGGCGCGGTCGGGAATGAAATCGCCCCAGGTTTTGATGTTTTTGCCGCCGACCATGCGCAAGTGGTAGTAAGTCAAATAGGCGCTGGCAATGACAAAGGGGAAAGTCAGTAAGGGCAGGTAAATCAATACCATACCGATGCCTCTTTGCCATACAGGAATTTGTTTGTGGTTTTTGCCGATTTCAACGCGGCCGGAACAGTTTTCGCAAGCTTTCATTATTGTTATATCCTCATTTTTTTTTAGTTAGCAGGGGGGTTATTGTCGGTTTTGTATCAGCCTCATTCAGTAATTGGTAAATGCTTAGGCACCCGGCGCAGCAAAATTTTTGTACGCCGTTGCTTGTGGTCAGTGAAAATCCGGTGATTTCCACCGGCTGGCCGCAAAGCACACAAGGTTCCTTGTCTTTTCCATCGAGCATAAAAAAGGCCTCACATTTTACCAAAAAAAGTCCGTAAAGCCCCTTCCTTTAGCTGGGGGTGGATGTCAAAAGCTTGAAGATACAGCACAAAAAAAAGTTTTCAGATATTCAGTTTCAGGGGCTGCCGGGTCAATCGGATGGTCGGGGCCTTGGCCGCCTGCGGCAAAAAAGACTAAATGGCGGTCGATATGCCGTCCTGATGAGCGCAAAATCTCATGCAGGTTTTCGCGGCTCAGGTGATGCGAGCACGATGCCGACACTAAAATGCCGTTTTTGGACAGCACTTGCAAGGCCAGATGATTCAAGCGCCGATAAGCCTCGTAGCCTTGTTTGAAATCTTTTTTACGTTTAACCAAGGCGGGCGGGTCGAGTACGATAATGTCATAAAGCTGGTTGTCCAGCCGCGCCTGTTTTAGAAATTCAAACACATCGCTACGCACAAAGTGCATTTTATCCTGCACCCGATTCAACTCTGCATTTTCTGCGGCCAATGCCAGCGCGCTTTCCGAGGCATCAACGCAAGTGACTTCGGCAGCTCCCGCCAATGCGGCCGGAATGCCCCAGGCGCCGGTGTAGGAAAATAAATCCAGCACCCGCTGGTTTTTGGCCATGCCGGCCAATTGCGCACGGCTGCTGCGATGATCGTAAAACCAGCCGGTTTTTTGTCCGCCCAAAATATCGATTTTAAATTTGGCACCGTTTTCTTCGATGATCAGCGGTTCGGGCAGCTTGCCGTAGGCGAGTTCCGATTCCAGACTTAAACCTTCTTGTGTGCGCTGGCTGTTGTCGTTTTTTAGGATGATGGCTTCCGGGTTGAGCAATTCAATCAGCGCGCTAAATAAGGCTTCTTTGCGTTGCTCGATACCGGCGGTAGTGATTTGCACCGATAACACCGCGCCGAAACGGTCGATGACCAAGCCGGGCAAGCCGTCGCTTTCACCGAAAACAAGCCTGTAATAAGGTTGGTCGAACAGCTTTTCGCGCAGTATCAGTGCGGTCGTTAAACGCTCTTTAAAAAAATTGGCGCCGCATTTTAAATTGGCTTTTCTGGATAATAAACGGGCGCAAATCAGCGCTTGCGGATTGACGTAAGCGGTGCCCATGACTTTGCCGTCATCGCTTTTGACCTGCACCAAGTCGCCTGCGTTAAATTGTTCCAGCGGCGAGCGTTTGGTATCGACTTCGTTGCTGAACACCCATAAATGGCCTTTGCGCAGACGCTTGTCTTCGTTCTTTTTTAGATAAATTTCAGGATGAGCCATGTTATTAAATGAGTTTAAAAGTGGTGCGGTGATAGTTAGGCAACGATGCCTTGAGTTGATGCGGTGCTTATGACTGCTTAATGCCTTCAAGCCTAATCCAGTCTTCTTGCTGTACCGGCGCGGCGAATGTTATGTAAGTTCGATAAGCCGCCATTACCGACTCGGCCTGCTCTTGCAAAATGCCCGATAAAACCAGTTGGCCGCCCGGCGCGACTAGGCCGGAAATTTGTTCCGCCATATCGATTAAAGGTTTCGCCAGAATATTGGCCAGCACAATGTCCGCCTGAAACGGCGTAAAGTGTTCGGGCAGATAACAGGCGATTTTATCCAGCACCTGGTTTTTTAGCGCATTGCTTTGGGTTGCAGTGATGGCTTGCGGGTCAATATCGACCGCGTGCGCATGTTTGGCGCCCAACAGAATAGCTGCAACCGCCAGAATGCCGGAACCGCAGCCGTAATCGATGACCTTTTTATCGGCCAAGTCGTGGCTGGCCAGCCATTCCAAACATAAAGCGGTGGTCGGATGGGTGCCGGTGCCGAACGCCAGTCCAGGATCAAGCGTCAGGCAAACCGTGCCCGGCTCGTATTGCTCTTGATCGGTCGGGCAAACCCAGAGCCTGTCAGCAAATTTCATCGGCTTGTAATATTCCATCCAGGCGCGTTCCCACTCCTGGTCTTCTACCCGCTCATAGCGCCAGTCGTGCAATTGTTCTGAGTCAAACTTTTTATAAATCTGCGTCTTGATAAGTTCCGGTTCGGCGCCCAGTTCATACAGCGCAATGACTTCAGTATTCGTCCATATTTTGGTTTCGCCGATAGCTGGCTCGTACACCGGCTCGTCTTCGGCGTCCATGTAAGTGACGGACACCGCGCCGAGCTTGTCGAAATAATCAGCAAGTTTAGGGGCAAGGTCTTCAGTGGTGATAACGGAAATTTGGTGCCAGGTCATGTGGGAAGATGTGTTTGAAAAGCTGGGTTATGTATCGGTAATCATTCAATAAGTAGATAAGTCTAATTTACACTGGAGTCCAATAGCTTTAGCTATTGTCGGTAAAACAGCTAAAGCTGTTTTACTCCCAACTTGTTTGTTAAAAAACTTTTGAATGGCTACTTAGGAGGGATGTTTTTTATGTTAAGCGACCTTTTCAAATAAGGGAATCCAACAAAATCATTTTAGCGCTTGCCAATTATTTTCTGCAACAGACTCAAAAGGTTGTTTATAACAAATGTTTAGCCCACGCAATGGATAGGCCATCATTTCAATAACTTCTCGAAGATTTTTGTTGAGTTCATCCAGTGTTTCCGCTTGCGTATGCGCGCCTTGAAATCCGGGAATAAAACCTACATAAAGCCCCGTATCCTGGCATCGCTCAATAATGGCCGTGTAGCTTCTCATCGTGCCGTTAATTTTTTTGCGCTTTTAGGCAAGTAATTTGTTGTAGTCAGCATGACTGCCAATCCAAAACCACTGCACACCCTGATCAACTGGAACGCCAAGGGCGATACCCCAAGCTAACGCGAACGCTACGAAATGCTCCATTTTTAACGGATTTGAATTGTGCAACGAGGGATGTTGCGGATTTTGTTTGAGCTGCTCATAGTGATCGCGTGCTTGCTGCTGAATAGGCGGCGGCAACGCATCAAAATGTTGCCAGAACCTTGAAGAGGTAAAGTGCTTCAAAGCTCATGCCGCGCAGTACTATTATGATATTCAGCTAATGCTTCAGCAGCGAGCGCGTCGAGCTTTCCAGCTCCCGTATCGGCTTCAATTTGAGCATCCCAAGCCGCTTCCATAAACTCAGAAAACCATCGGCTAAACTCAGCCAATTCCTGAGCAGGAAGCTGTTGAACAGCCTGTTCAATTGCTTGAATAGACGTCATAAATCTCTCCAAAATTCTGTCGTTAATGCCTTAATAAATGCCTAATTTCTTTTCCAAATAATGGATATTCTGCCCGCCAGCGGCAAAGGCGCTGTCGTTCATGATGTCGTGTTGCAGCGGGATATTGGTTTTAATGCCGTCGATGATGATTTCGCTTAACGCGGTGTTCATCCGCGCAATCGCGCTTTTGCGGTCTTCGCCGTGGGCAATCAGCTTGCCTATCATCGAATCGTAATAAGGCGGCACTTTATAGCCGTTGTAAATATGCGTTTCGCAACGGATGCCGGGGCCGCCTGGCATGTGGAACTGGTCGATGGTGCCGGGACAGGGCATGAAGGTCTTGGGATCTTCGGCGTTTAAACGGCATTCAATCGCATGACCCTGGATTTTGACCTGATCCTGGGTTATCGACAACGGCAGCCCCGCCGCAATGCGCAGTTGTTCTTTGACGATGTCAAAACCGGTGACCATTTCGGTGACCGGATGCTCAACCTGTACGCGGGTGTTCATTTCAATGAAATAAAACTCTCCTTTTTCGTATAAAAACTCAAAGGTTCCCGCGCCTAAATAGCCAATATCAACACAGGCTTTGGCGCAGCGCTCACCTATCAGCTTGCGTTGTTCTTCGGTGATGCCGGGTGCAGGCGCTTCTTCGACCACTTTTTGATGGCGGCGCTGCATTGAACAGTCGCGTTCGCCCAAATGGATGGCGTTGCCGTGCGAATCGGCCATGACCTGAAACTCGATATGCCGGGGGTCTTCCAAAAACTTTTCCATGTACACGGTGGGATTGCCGAACGCCGTACCCGCTTCCGCCTTGGTCATGGCGATTGCATTGATTAGCGCCGCTTCAGTATGCACGGTGCGCATACCGCGCCCGCCGCCGCCGCCGGCCGCTTTGATGATGACCGGATAACCGATTTCCTGGGCCAGCTTCAGGTTCTTTTTGTTGTCGTCCGACAAGGGGTCATTGTTGCCGGGAACACAAGGGATTCCGGCCGCAATCATTGCATTTTTGGCGGAAATCTTGTCGCCCATCATGCGGATGGTTTCGGCATTCGGACCGATGAAAACAAAGCCGCTTTGCTTGACCTTTTCGGAAAAGTCGGCATTTTCAGACAAAAAGCCGTAGCCGGGATGAATGGCTTCGGCGTCGGTCACTTCAGCGGCGCTGATGATGGCCGGAATATTCAAATAGCTGTCAGCGGATGCGGCAGGGCCGATACAGACTGATTCATCGGCCAGACGCACGTGTTTTAGGTCGCGGTCGGCCTCGGAATGCACAGCGACAACTTTAATGCCTAATTCCCGGCACGCGCGCAAAATACGCAATGCAATCTCGCCGCGATTGGCGATAACGATTTTATCGAACATGAGCTTTCCGTCCTTGATGTTATTCAATGATGAATAAGGGTTGGCCATATTCAACAGGTTCGGCATTTTCAACCAAAATTTTGGTGACAGTGCCGCTCTTGTCCGACTCAATCTGGTTAAGGATTTTCATCGCTTCAATGATGCACAAGGTGTCGCCGACCTGAACGGATTGACCGATTTCGGCGAATACTTTAGTGCCGGGTGAAGCGGAACGGTAAAAAGTGCCGACCATCGGTGATTTGACCACATGGCCGGTGATCTTTTCTTCCGCCGTTGCCGCTAATGCTGCCGTCACAACGGGCGCAGAGGCAGGTGCTGCAGGCGCAGGCGTATAGGCGACCGTCGCAGGGGCTGCGGAATATCGGCTGATACGGATCGATTCTTCGCCTTCTTTGATTTCCAGCTCGGCAATGTCGGATTCTTCGATAATTTCGATGAGTTTTTTTATTTTTCTAATATCCATGGTTTTCAAAGTCTCTCGGTTAATATCTGATGAGCGGCCAGTAAGGCCAGTTCGTATCCTGTTGCGCCTAATCCGCAGATAACGCCTTGAGCAATATCGGAGAAATAGGAGTGTTTTCTAAACGATTCGCGCGCATGCACGTTTGATAAATGAACTTCTATAAATGGGATCCTGGTTGCCAGCAATGCGTCCCGAAGGGCGACGCTGGTATGGGTAAAGGCGGCAGGGTTGATGATAATGAAATCAACCTGCTTATGGTAAGCGTCGTGGATCAGCTCCACCATTTGATGTTCTGCATTGTTTTGATGAAAATTAAGCTGATGCTTAAGTTCGCCCGCTTTTTGTTCCAGCTGCTGCTGAATATCGGCGAGGGTTTTGTTACCGTAAAGACCGGGTTCGCGTATGCCCAACAAGTTTAAATTCGGCCCATTTAAAACAGTGATAGTCGCCATGAATCTGCAAGTCAGTTAGGGTTAATAGCGTAATTTGGCCGCTAATTTTGCCCAATTTATCCAAGTTTGTCCAGATATTCTCTTTTTAGCAAAAGATAGCGACAGAATTCAGGCTATTTCAGGGCGTTGCACACAAATCGGCTTATTTTGAAAGCTATTTGTATTGATAGCGGGCGCACCGGTTTTTGCTTATATTTCACGCCATTGACAGCTTTTTCAGGTAAGCGTATAAAACGCAAATCCGTAACGCATCGTTGCGGCTCTATTAAGAGAATGTACATGAAAGTTCGCAATTTTTCCGGCGTATTGATGGCCGCTGCATCACTATTTATAGGGCTAGTGTCCAGCAATAATGCTGCAGCTGGCGAATCGGAGTATTCCTTTACCGTACATAACAACACCCGGACTAAAATGACCAAGCTGCTGGTATCCGAAGACAAAAAGGACTGGGGTTATTTTGATATTGGTAAAGGCATTGCGCCAGGCGAGAGTGAGAAATTGGTTTGGGATTCAAGCTCCAACGACGAAGGTTGCGATCAGTACGTGAAAGCGGCTTATGCTGACGGCTCCGAATCCGAAGAAGCCAAGTTTAATTTTTGCGAAGCAGATTTGGAACTGGAATTTTAAGGCTGATACCGACCACTGATGCGAAATTACTGCCGAAAAACGAACATTGTTGCTTGATAAAAAACACGAAGATTTTGTGTTTTTTTGTAAAATTTGGAGGGATTCTATTTTTTATAAGCCATGAGCGTTATTTCGCGGACATCAGATTAATCAAAGGCAAAAAATTATCACCACAAAGGGCGCGAAAAAATGAAATCTCGTGCCCTTTGCGTACTATGTTGCAAATCCCCCCACCCCTTCAGTACCGAGCAGCCTACCTGCGAAGCAACGAAAATTGTTTTTACCAAGTATAGAAAACACAGCAATTGCCGCCTAAAACGCCTAGTTTTGGCGCTCTCGATCACTGCTCCAGACGCGATTTACCCCCCGTCCAATCGACGGATAGCACAGACAAGACGGGGTTACACGGGCTTTTTTTAAAAAACATGCGGTGCTTTTACTCAGTGATCATCTGTTTCATTTAATCATTTTTAGCTGCCGCTAAGCAGTGGCTTTTCTAAAACCCTTTGACACACTAAGACAACCGGTCGTATTATTTACCCATGAGTGAAATCACCCAAAAACAAATCAACCGCGAAAACCTGTTAAATCAGGGCGTGACCTTGCTAATGGAACAGGGCTATCACGGCACCGGGCTGAAAGAAATTCTGGATGCAGTAAAAATCCCCAAAGGATCTTTTTACAATTATTTCGGCAGTAAAGAAAATTTTGGCGCGGAAGTTATACAGCATTATATCGAGCCGTTTATTCAACAATTAACCGCGCATTTGCAAGCGTCCGAGCACGATGCGCTTGGCGCCTTGCAGCGTTATTTTGCTGAAGGCATTGCCGAACTTGAGAAGGCCAATTTTAAAGGCGGTTGTCTGTTGGGCAATTTAATGGGCGAAATTGGCGACACCAGCGACCTGTGCCAAAAATCGCTGCAATCTACAGTCAACCGCTACCGGGATTTGTTGCAAGTCGGATTAGCCAAAGCCCAGCAACAAGGTACGGTAAGAACCGACAAGTCAGCTGAAGAAATGGCCGATTTGCTGGTCAACACTTGGCAAGGCGCTTTATTGAGAATGAAAATTGAAAAATCATCGGCACCGCTTAAACAGTGTTGCCAAGATTTATTGGGGGATTTTTTTAAAGCGTAATGTTGATTGCGCTTTAAAAATCAGTCCCTTTATTTTTACAACTAACCAGGAGATACCGACAATGCCAAAATATATTATCGAACGCGAAATCCCCGGCGCAGGCAATTTGGCTTACCGCGAGTTACAAGACATTTCGCAAAAATCATGCGGCGTTCTTTGCGAAATGGGGCCGAAAATACAGTGGGTGGAAAGCTATGTAACTGACGACAAAGTCTATTGCGTGTACATCGCACCCGATGAAGCCAGCGTTAGGGAACATGCCGAAAAAGGCGGCTTCCCGGCCAACCGCATTTCCCAAATCAGATCAATCATTGATCCGACTACCGCTGAGTAGTCCATTGTTGCGGGGACACCGCCCACGTCGCAACGTGGGCGGCGTCCCCATATAAAGCCGCGTCCATCCATAAACAAGCAGAGAATCCCTAATGAAAAAACAACAGCTAACCAAAATTGCCCGCTCGATGCTGGCTTGCACCGCTTTACTTAGCCCGGTATTGGCGCAAGCGCAAATATTGGCGATGGTCAATTATGAAAGCAAGCCCGGACAAACGCCAAGGCGCGAAGGCATTGCAATTATCGATGTTGACCCGGAATCAAAAAACTTTGCCAAAATCCTCAACGAGATTCCGCTACCGACTGATTTAGTGGCCCATCATATTTTCTACAATAAAGACGCCAGCAAGGCTTATATCACTGCGCTAGGCAACGGCGCGCTGCATGTGATGGACATGACGCGCCAACCTTACCGGCCTAAAAAAATCGAGGTGCCGGATTGCCAAGTCGGCGAAGACGTGGCTTTTTCTGAAGACAATAAGACCTGGTATTTGACCTGCATGGGTTCCAGTAACGTGATTGTCGGCGATGCGCAAACCGACAAACAGATTAAAGTCATAGCAAGCGACGCGGAAAAAGCGTTTATCCGTTATCCGCACGGTATTGGCCTGAATGAAAGCATTGACCGCATCATGGTATCAAGCACCGTACGGCCCTCGGATTTGGGTGATCCCGGCGAAACCGTCGCGGTGATTGAAGCCTCCAGCGGTAAGGTGTTATCCAGCCATAAGCTATCCGACAAACCCTCGCCTTCCGGTTCCGCGCCGGTAGAAACCGTGTTCCTACCCCATTCCAATCCGCCTCTGGCCTACATCAACACGATGTTTGGCGGCGCCTTGTGGACAGGCCTATGGAATCCCGACAACAAGAATTTTGATTTTGCCCAAGTATTCGACTTTACTGCGATTAAACAAGGCGTACCGCTGGAAATTTATTTTAATGATAAGCATGACCGCATGTACATCACCACCGCCAATCCGGGGCATTTGAATATCTTCGACATTAGCAAATCGGCGTTGCAACCGAAATTGATTAAAGCCATACCGACTGCGGGCGGCGCTCACCATGTCGTACTTTCGCCTGACGAGCGCTACGCTATCGTGCAGAACAGTTTTTTAAACCTGCCGGATATGAGCGACGGTTCAATCAGCGTCATCGACCTAGCTAAGCAGGAAGTCATCGCCACCATCGATACCTTTAAGAAACAAGGATTAAACCCTAACTGCATTATTATGATGCCGAGATGGCATCATGATGATGCGCATTAAAAGCCGGGGCAATGTGTGGGGTGCGTACCCTGCACCCCCTATTATTTGCAACAGGGGAATAAAAAACATGATGTGGCGCAAGTTCTCATGAATGACAAGTAAAAAGAAAGATTGTCACCACGAAGAATGAAACTTCGTGGTCAATAAAATACTTTCTTGTTAGATTGAGAGCTTTGATGCTGCCTGTAGGTAATGAGAAGTTGCCATTAAGGGATGTTATTTCTCGTAATTTAGCCTAAAGGCACTGAAACAGTTCCCTCCCTTCACCTGCTAAACAACCACCACCTAACACCTGAATTGCAAAACCTTAAAAATCAATATCTTCGTCGTAAAAATCGCCTAGCTGCTCTTGTAAGCGTTTTTTCTCCCAGTAGAGTTCAATTTTTCTGCGTGCCGCCATCTTTTTTGCGGCACTCTCGCTTTCGCTGGGAAGGGCTATATAGTCACTGCCCAAACCCAAGTCGAGGCCGTCAATATCAAGATCGACATCATCTTTTAGTTTACCGGCAGCATTTTCAGGCACAGGTTTATCTGATACGGATTTAGCTTCTTTCATAAATGGTAATTAATCCAACCTTAAAAAAACTCACTTTTTAATGGCTTATAGCCAGCTTGTAAAGCGAAATTTTAATTAACGTACGACAACTTACTTATCATTCATGTAACTTCCCATTACCTACAGGCAACATCAAGCCTCCCAATCCGGTTAAGCACTGAATGGTCATTGAAAATATTTTATTCGCCACGAAGAATGAAACGCCGTGCCCTTCGTGGTGATAATTTTTTTTACCTGTCATTAATGGGAGCCATTCCTGCTTCAAATTTCATATACAAACATATTCATTTGATAATTCGCTTTCCGTTGATAGGTATTGCAACCTGCAACTGGAATCCTGGTATATATTTGACTATGTTTAGATATGATTTTAGCCATTTAATAACACCACATTAATATTTTTTAGCCCACAACTTTCCTTAGCGCTTACAATGCCCCAATATCACCCAACAGCACAGCATAACTTAAGCTTTAATGGCGCGCTTGCCTTCCCCGTGAACGATGGCTGGCACGGACAGTTTTGTCCCCTACAAAAATCTGCATTCCCCACAGACCAGTGTTGCCATGCAGGCGCTAGGAACACCAAAGTAGGCACTTTAGAAAGGTAACGGTACGGCATACCGTTGTCAAAACACCCCCTGCTGAAGGGGGGATGATTCAAACCAGTAAGGAAATTGATGAAAACAAGCACTCACATTTTGTTCAGCATGGCATTGCTGACACTGGCCGCCTGTTCAATTCAGGAAGTTAAGCAAGACACAAAAACCGCGCCAGCGACCGACACCTTGGCCGCAATAACCGGCGGGGACATGCAGGGCTCAGGCCAAAACCCGCCATTGACCCAAATCAAAGGCGGAAAAATACTCAACCTAGTCAGGATTATGGATGGCGGAGCCTGTAAAAATGATTTTCAAGGCACAAAAGGTGTATTTCTTGTCTACGCCGACCCCGATGATATAGAACGCATTAAACGCGAACAAGGCACGCAAGTTTTTGCTGAATTTGAAAGTGAAATTCAACACCTCTCAACAGATGCGTTGCAAGACGCCATCAATGCAACCAACTTGGCTGAAGATCCGTTTTCCTTGGGTGCCGATGAGGCACAAGAAAAACTGGGCAAGCAATTGTCCAACAATTTCCGCAACAGCATCGCCCAACGCATTAAGGACTTTCAACAAAAAACCGGTTTGACCATTGATGTCACACCCTTTGCACCTTCTTTGTTTTTTTACCAACAAGGCTGCGACGCAACGCAGCTGGAACCGGAAAACTGAGCATCCTACCCTTTGGGCTATTCATTTAACGCGGAACAGACGGCCTACACCCTTTTTAAACCCGGTCTAACACCGCCTTAAAGGCTAGCCTACCTTGAACAACAAACCAATGAGGTGATTTATGAGCTGGAGACAACGCACACACGAAGAAACTTATTCCGACGCAGAAGTCGAGCTGCGGCTCAAGGAAGAATTGCCGCACTGGTATCTGGAAAATGGCTGGATTCGGCGCAAATATAAAACCAGCGGCTGGAAAGCGACGCTGATGGTAGTCAATACGGTCGGGCATTTGGCGGAGGCGGCATTTCATCACCCAGACCTGACCGTTTCTTATGCCTTTGTCATCGTTAAACTGATGAACCATGCGGCCAAAGGCATTACCAACAAAGATTTTGAGCTGGCCCGTAAAATCGAGGACGTGATTACATGGCAGCCGGGTAAAGAAGGCGGCGCATTGGAAGGCACGCCGGACGACCCACGGTTTAAATACATCAAATATGATGACGCTAAAGGCTAAAAAATTTCAGTAACTGTTAAAATGGAACACGGAGAACACAGACCAGACGGATTTGCACTGATTTTTTTAAAATAAGCCCTGCCTGAGCCATAAACACGACAATTTCGTGTTTTTCGTGTTTTTTAACAGCCACTGGGCGTAACTTCTCATTACCTGCGGGCAGCATCAAGGCGCTTAAACCAAAATGAGAAGTTACACGCTGGGCAGTTACACGTTTTAATAACAGGGATGCTGCGCGCACCCTTATATCTTGATTCTGACTGACTGACAGGGATTGAATGACCGATGTTTCAATCCACACTCGACCTCATCTGCCAAATGACTTGCCTTACGACAACCCATCGACAGATGGAGGCCGGTGGATTGCCTCGCCGTAAACGACGAGGTTACCTGAAAGGATAACGATGCTAAAGCATCGTTGTCAACGTTTAACAAATCTCCCTGAAGGGAGAGGTCTCAAACCAACAAGGAAATTTGATGAACCACGGCGGTAATATTTACCAGTTCGCGCAGCGCCTTGGCTGTCTGCCGGAACAGGTGCTGGACTTTTCAGCCAACATCAATCCGTTGCAGGCTGTTGATTTAAGTTGTTTGCAGCAGGTTCAGCTAACGCCTTATGCTGACCCCGATTACGGCTTGTTAAAACAGGCCATCAAGCAACGTTATCCGTACCCGTCCGGCATCGACATTGAGCTTTTTAACGGTGCAAGCGCGGCTATTTTCGCGCTGTTGCGCAATTTGCAGCCGAAAGATTTGGTGTGTTATGCGCCGCTGTATGGCGAATATGCGCACATTGCCGGGGAAATGGGCTGTAAAGTGCAATACATCAACCGCTTCAACCAGCTGATGGCGGACATTCCAGAACGCAGCACCGTTATTTTTGTCAATCCGTCGACGCCGGACGGTCAGCTTTATGATCTGAACGAGCTGTTGGCAAAATGGCAGGCGGCAAATTGCACGATTATTATTGATGAGTCATTTTTGGATTTTTCGACCGCCAGGGATGGTGGCCGCGACTGCTCCCGGCAGTCGTCGGCATTTCCTCCATCCATGGAGGTCAGAAGTGCCGCAATGGGTAGGGAACCCATGCGGCCGACTGCCAAGGATGACGGCCGCGACTGCTCCCGGCAGTCGTCGGCATTTCCTCCATCCATGGAGGTCAGAAGTGCCGCAATGGGTACGAAACCCATGCGGTGTGCCGATTCTGTGGCCGAACAGATAGCCGGTTACGACAAGCTGTATCTAATCAAATCATTAAGCAAGTTTTACGGTTGCGCCGGTATCCGCATCGGTTTTATTCTGGCGGCAACAGCGGCGATCAAGGAACTACGGCGTTTTGAACCGGCCTGGAAACTGTCCAGCTTGGACATGGCTTATATGCAACAAGCGCTAGCCAATACCGATTTCATAGCACAAACCCGCCAGCAGACCACCCATTTACGCGGCTTGCTGCATCAAGTCCTGTACGATTCAGGCTTGTTCGACAAAATTTATCCGGGACAAGCTAATTTTCTGCTGGCGCGCTTGGCAAATCAGGGGGATGGTTATCAGTTACAGGCGCACTTGGAAACGGCACGAATTTTAATCCGCGTCTGCGATAATTTTGCAAGCTTGGATAAAAGCCACGTCCGTTTTGCGGTCAAGGATGAGCAGGCGATAACGCGGCTTGCCGGCAGCCTTCAAATAATTGTGGGAGCGGCCACCCGGCCGCGAACAGTACGCGATTGTTCGCGGCCGAGTGGCCGCTCCCACAACTTGTGCGTATAACGATGAGCATGCTACGCAGGAACGAGAAAAAATGAACCCCTTAGCCATCTTCGGCACCAGTTCGGATGCCGGAAAAACCACTTTGGTCATGGCTTTGTGCCGCATTTTTGCCGATCAAGGCTTAAAAGTCGCGCCGTTCAAAGCGCAAAACGTGTCCAATAATTCGGCAGTCACGAAAGAAGGCCGGGAGATTTCCCGTGCGCAATGTTTTCAGGCCGAAGCCGCACGCGTCGAGCCGAGTTACCTATTCAATCCGGTGCTGCTTAAATCGCACGGCAACGGCTCGGTGCAGGTGATTGTCAACGGCTTGGTTTATCAAAACCAATCGATTGCGGCTTATTACGCGGAAATCGCGGGCTTAAAACAACAGGTCAGTGCTGCGTTTTTGCAGCTGCAACAAGATTATGACGTGGTCATTGCCGAAGGCGCAGGTTCGCCGGTCGAACTGAATTTACTGAATAAAGATTTGTCCAACACCTTTGTCGCTAATGCTTTCAATACCCAAAATATTCTGGTTGCCGACATTGAGCGCGGCGGTGTGTTCGCGTCGATTTACGGCACGCTGGAGCTGATGGATCCGGTCATGCGCCGTAATTTAATCGGCGTGGTGATTAACAAATTTCGCGGCGACCGGCGTTTTTTCGACGACGGCGAAAAGATTATTGCCGAGCGTTTCGGCATCCCAGTTTTGGGCGTGTTGCCGTTTCAGCCGCTGAATATCGACATGGAAGATTCCCAGTCGTTGCGCAATTATCAGCAACGGCTGGGCGAGGTCAAAATCCGCGTTGCGGTGCTGGCCTATCCGGGCTTGAGCAATTACAACGACCTCGACGTGTTGATGGCTGATCCCGAGCTTGTTGTCGAACTGATTCACGCTTACCGCCCGCTCGACGGCTTTGATATGCTGTTGTTGCCGGGCAGTAAAACCGTAATCCGCGATTTGCAATGGCTGAAAAAACAAGGCTTGTTTGAAGCGGTTTTACAGTTTAACAAGCCGGTGTTCGGCATTTGCGGCGGCTATCAAATGCTGTGCCGGAGTTTGCACGATCCCGATACGTTAGAATATGATAGCGCGATTACCGAAACCGGCTTAGGCTTTATCGACGATACCGTCGTTTATCAAAATCCCAAAATTCTTACACGTGGCCACTATCCGCTGTTTTCTTATGCCGAAATTAGCGGCTATGAAATCCACTGCGGCCGCATGAATAAATACCCGTTGTATTATCAGCGCGGTCCGTTCGCAGGTACTCATATCCATGGCGTGTTTGATGACGATACTTTCCGCACCGATTATTTTAAAGCCATTAATCCACAGTATCAGGGCTATCGCTACGCCGCTTATCGTGAAGCTGAAATACAGGGCTTTGCCGATATGGTTGCAGAAAATCTCGACATAGCCGCCATTTTGCGGGCGTTACAGGAAAACTGATGTTTTTTGAATTAGCGGCTTTAGCCTATCTGGCCGATCTGTTTTTTGGTGAATTCCCGTGCAAACATCCTGTCGCATGGATGGGCGATTTTATTGCTGCATTTGAACGGCGTTTTTACCGCGACCGGATTTTGCCCGGTGCATTGTTAGTGCTGTGCTTGCTGGCCTTGGTTTTATTAATTAGCATCACGCTGGTTTATTTAAGCAGCTACTTGCCGCACTGGCTGGCGCTGCCGGTTTTGGCGTTATTCGCGTCCACCGGTTTGGCGATGAATATGCTGCACGAAAGCGTTGCCGGATTGCTAAGCGCCGGGCAGCCGAAACAGGCTTTAAGTTATCTGGTCAGCCGCGACACTGAAAATATGACTGAGACCGAAATTTATACAGCTGGCCTTGAAACCTGGGCGGAAAATATCAGCGACGGCGTCATCGCGCCGCTGTTTTATTTGCTGCTGTTCGGGCTACCGGGCATCGCGGTGTATAAAGCCATCAACACGCTGGATTCGATGATTGCCTATAAAACCGAGCGTTATTTTCAGTTCGGCAAAACGGCGGCTATCGTCGACGATATAGCCAATTTTATTCCTGCCCGATTGACCGCGTTGCTGATTGTTGCTTTAGCGAAAGACAAGCGACGCGCCTGGTACTGTTTATGGCAAGACGGCAATAAGCTGGATAGCCCCAATGCCGGTTACCCGATTGCAGCCATGGCCGGCGCCTTGGGCGTGGCCTTGGGCGGCGATGCGCGTTATCACGGACACATCAAACATAAACCCACGCTGGGCTTGGCCATCAAGCCAGTCGTTCCAGCAACCTTAAGCGAAGCCTTGCAAATGAAAACTGGCATTAATATTATTGTTTTAAGCCTGTTAACGGCGGGAATTTTACTGTCATGAAAACACTGTTCACCGGCGGCATCAAAAGCGGTAAATCGCGTTTGGCCGAAGTTTATATTTTAGAACAAGCGGGAAATATCAAACCTTACTATCTGGCGACCACCGAATTTTTTGATGACGAAATGCAGGCGCGTATCGCCATTCATCAACAACGCCGCCAAGATTTATTTGTTACCCTCGAAGAACCCGTTAAACTATTCGACGCCGTGCAACAATGCCAAGCGCCAATATTAATCGAATGTGTGTCGATGTGGCTAAACAACCTGCTCTATCACAAAATTTCCGAAGCCGACATCTTGCAGGAACTGGAGGCGGTGCTACAGTTAAAGGGCGACATGGTTTTGGTACACAATGAAGTCGGGCTAAGCGTCATCGCCGACAACCCATTGGCCAGACAATTTGTCGATCTGTCCGGCAAAGCTGCGCAATTAATGGGGCGCTACTGTGACCATGTTTATTTTTGCAGCGCCGGCTTGAAGCTGAAAATGAAATAGACGCTGATGATGCAAGACACCTTTATTTAAAGAAGAGATCCTCGTGAAACATACACTTTATAAACGCATAGTTAAACTGGCGATAGCGCTCATATTGAGCGGCTGCGCCAGTAATACACCGGTGCAAAATGATGCCCCGCATCACGTTACCGTTATAAGACCTCCCGTTCATAAAATCCCGGAACAACAGCCGAGCCAAGGCTTAACCGGCATTTACGCTAACTCGCTGCCGGCAAAGCACTTTATCCAACACATGGTGCGTGAACACGGTTTTTCGGAAGATTATTTAAACGGCCTGTTTTCAAGAGCTAACCGCCTCGACTACGTCATTCGCCTAGAAACGCCGGAACCCTATCACGGCCCCAAACCGGCGCACCCAAAGGTCGGCGGCTGGACGCGCTACCGCAAGCAATTTATCACCGATGCGCATATTAATAATGGCGTCGCCTTTTGGGGCAATAATGCCGAGGCGATACAAAAAGCCAGCGCCACTTACGGCGTAGACCCCGAATATATTGTGGCGATTATCGGCGTGGAAACTTTTTATGGCCGCAATGTCGGCAAAACCCGCACTTTTGAAGCCCTTACCACGTTGGCATTCGACACCCAACGCCGCGCCAAATTTTTCACCTCGGAGTTGGAGAATTTCTTGTTGATGACCCGCGAAGAAAACTACGAAGTGTTTAAGCCGGTCGGTTCGTGGGCCGGTGCGATGGGGTTGGGCCAATTTATGCCCAGCAGCTTCCGCAAACTGGCGGTTGATTTCAATAACGATGGGCGGCGCGATTTGTGGGATCAGGATGACGCCATCGGCAGCGTCGCGCATTACTTTTCGCGTAGCGGCTGGCAAAGCAACAGGCCGGTCGCGGAACCGGCTAAAAGTTACAGCGATGACGCCGTCATTACCCTGAGTGCCGATACCGGCAATGAACACTGGCGTGTCCATCCTAATTTTAAGGTTATCAAGAAATACAATAACAGCGATAAGTATGCGATGGCCGTGCATCAATTGGCGCAGGCGATTAAGCAGCGGCGCTTGTAGGTTGTAGCCGCGTTAACCCACTGATTGTGAAAAACAAAGCCTACGAAAATCACAAAATTTTCGGACTATCAACTTAACACGAAGTAGACCTTCCAGGTTTTTACTGGAGCCATCCATGGCAGTCGTAAAACCTGGAAGGTCTACTTCGGCATGCTTGTCCCGCTTTAAATGGGAAGCCAATTTTCGTGTTTTTTCGTGGACAGCGCCCTACTCTATTATTTTCAGCTTCAGCAAATGCACGCGTCGACTATCCGCCCGGATGACTTCAAATTTCATCGTATCGACCACCAGACTTTCGCCTTTTTTCGGCATGTGTTCAAGCTGACTAACGATAAAACCGCCGATGGTGTCGTATTCATCGGTGGCCAAATGGGTGGAAAAGTAGTCGTCAAACTCATCGATAGGCGTTAGCGCCTTGATCATATATTCATGGGTATTGCGCTGAAAAATATAGCCTTCATCTTCATGCTCGTCGTGCTCGTCTTCAATCTCACCGACAATCTGCTCTAACACATCTTCAATGGTGACCAGGCCTGCCGATTGGCCGTATTCATCGACGACAATGGCCATGTGGTTGCCGTTGGTGCGCAATTCTTTCAGCAGCACATTCAAACGCTTGCTTTCCGGCACGATGCAGGAGGGGCGCATTATTTCATGCACTTTCATGGTCTTGTTGTCCAGAATGCGGGTCAGCAGGTCTTTGGCCAGCAACACGCCGACCACCTTGCTGCGGTCGCCGTCGATGACCGGATAACGCGAGTGCCCGAATTCGCACACTAGCGGCATGATGGTTTCCAGTTCGGCATCTTTAGGCAGGACAACCATTTGTATACGCGGGATCATGATGTCCCTGACCCGCATTTGCGACACTTGCAACACACCTTCAATCATCGACAAGGCGTCTGTGTCCAACAGGCGTTTTTCCCGCGCCTCCCGTAATATTTCCAGCAAATCCTCAAGGTCTTGCGGCTCCCCAGTCAGTAAGTGGCTAATTTTATCGACCCAACTTTTCTGCGGGGAGTGTCTACTGGGGGGTTGTTCATCACTCATTTATTAGTGCCTCGATATAGGGGTTATCAATCTGTAATTTAGTTAAAATAGCTATTTCTTTGGCTTCCATCAGCTCGGCCTCTGCTTCGTCAATATGATCGTAGCCCAGCAAATGCAACACGCCATGGACAATAATATGCGCCCAATGATGCGCTAACAGTTTGCCTTGTTGTTGCGCCTCCCGTTCCAATACCGGCGCACAGATGACCAAATCGCCGAGCAAATTCAGCTCGACGCCGTCAGGCAGTTCGACCGGAAAACTGAGGATATTGGTCGGGCCTGATTTATGGCGGTACTGCTCATTTAGTTCGGCGCTTTCCTGTTCGTCAACAATGCGCACCACAACTTCAGTGTCCTGAGCGTAATCATCCAGCGCCGTATCGACCCAACGCTGAATTTGCTCCGGTTCAGGCTGACCGGGCGAGGCAAAAATAGTCTGGATTTCTATATCATTCACGATACGGCCTTATGTTCTTTCTCGTAGGCTTCGTAAGCATAAACAATGCGTTGCACCAACGGATGCCTGACCACATCGCGCGCATCGAAAAAGGTAAAGCTGATGCCTTCAACGTTTTTCAGCACCACCAGCACATGGCGCAAACCGGACATCCTTTCCGACGGCAGATCAATCTGCGTCACATCGCCAGTGACTACAGCTGTCGAGCCAAAGCCGACCCGGGTCAGGAACATTTTGATTTGCTCGACCGTGGTATTTTGCGCTTCGTCCAAAATAATAAACGCATCATTCAATGTTCTGCCGCGCATGAAAGCCAGCGGCGCAACCTCGATAATGCCTTTGTCTATCATTTTTTCGACCCGCTCGAAACCGAGCATGTCGTACAAGGCATCATACAAAGGCCGCAAATAAGGGTCGACTTTTTGCGCCATATCGCCGGGCAAAAAGCCCAGTTTTTCGCCCGCTTCAACCGCCGGGCGCACCAGAATAATTTTCCTGACCTTTTCGCTCTGCAAGGCTTCAATAGCGCAAGCAACCGCCAGATAAGTCTTGCCGGTACCGGCAGGGCCGACGCCGAAGTTAATATCATGGCTCATGATTTTGCGCAGATAATCCTGCTGATTAATGCCGCGCCCGCGAATCATGCCGCATTTGGTCTTGATGCTGATAGCCTGGCCGTTCGCCGCCGGCACTTCCAACAACTCATCAATCGACGCGTCCTGCATGGCTAAATGCACCAGCTCGGAGGTCAGCTGTTCTTTTTCGGTGCAGTCAAACAACGTCTGCATCACCGCACAGGCTGCTTTGACCGAATTATCCAGGCCGGTCACCCGGAACTGATTGCCACGATTGGCAATTTCAACCTGAAGGCGCGATTCAATCTGCCGTAAATGGGCATCGAACTGGCCGCACAAATTGGATAAACGCTCGTTATCGGCTGGCTCTAAAGAAATTTCTTGTGAAATCATAGTGTAGTTACGTTTATATAGAACACGGACGGCACGGATTGAACGGATGTGCTTTTAAATCAGTGTTTATCTGTCTAATCCGTTCAATCTGTGTCCTATTATATTTAATGTTTGAGAAAGTTTTTAACCGCAGAGTTACGCAGAGTGCGACGCAGAGTTTCGCAAAGATTTAAAAAACTCTGCGCGCCTCTGCGCTAACCTTTGCGTAACTCTGCGGTTAACGCTTTTAGCTCGCTCCCAAACCGGAGCTTAGGAATGAGCAAGTTTTTAACCGCAGAGTTACGCAGAGTGCGGCGCAGAGTTTCGCAAAGATTTAAAAAACTCTGCGCGCCTCTGCGCTAACCTTTGCGTAACTCTGCGGTTAACGCTTTTAGCTCGTTCCTAAGAAACATCGACCATCCGGCCGCGCAAAGAATTGGGCAAGGCTTCGGCAATCAGCACATCGACGAATTGTCCGGCCAATCGGGGATGGCCGATAAAATTAACCACCCGGTTATTTTCAGTCCGCCCCTGCATTTGCAGCGGGTTCTTTTTCGATTGCCCTTCGACCAGAACCCTTTGCACAGTGCCGATCATGCTTTCGGAAATCGCCGCCGTCATTTCGTTAATGCGGTTTTGAAACCGCTCCAAGCGCTGTTTTTTAACATCCCCCGGCACATCATCCGGCAACTCGGCCGCAGGCGTTCCAGGGCGGGCGCTGTAAACAAAACTAAAAGACAAATCGAAACCGATTTCTTCAATGAACGCCATCGTCTCTTCAAACTCAGCATCGGTTTCGCCGGGGAAGCCGATAATAAAATCCGATGACAAATAAATATTGGGGCGTACCGCACGCAACTTGCGGATGATTTCAATGTAATCGGCACGAGCATGGCCGCGCTTCATCATTTTTAAAATATGATCGCTGCCGCTTTGTACCGGCAAATGCAGATGATCGACCAGTTGCGGAATTTCGGCGAAAGCCTCAATCAGCGCGTCAGTGAATTCCATCGGGTGCGAAGTGGTGAAACGGATACGGTCTATACCGTCGACCGCCGCGACATAATGCAGCAACAGGGCAAAATCGGCGATGTCGCCATCGTCCATTTCGCCGCGATAAGCATTGACATTTTGGCCTAGCAGATTAATTTCGCGCACGCCTTGTTTCGCCAGCGCAGTGATTTCGGCGATTACATCATCAAGCGGGCGGCTGATTTCTTCGCCACGCGTGTAAGGCACCACGCAGAACGTGCAATATTTGCTGCACCCTTCCATCACCGAAACAAAGGCTTTCGGGCCTTCAGCTCTCGGTTCGGGCATGGCATCGAATTTTTCTATTTCAGGAAAGGAAACATCAACGACGGGTTTATGCTGGCTGCGCGCCTGATCCAATAATTGCGGCAAGCGGTGCAAGGTTTGCGGGCCAAATACAATATCGACAAACGGTGCGCGTTTTTGCAGCGCCGCACCTTCCTGACTGGCGACACAGCCGCCAACGCCGATAATCACGTCGGGGCGCTTGTCTTTAATCTTGCGCCATTTGCCCAAGGCCGAAAATACTTTTTCCTGCGCTTTTTCGCGTATCGAACAGGTGTTCAGCAACAAGACATCGGCTTGTTTAGGGTCGTCAATCAATTCAAACCCATGTGAGGCACTGAGCACATCCCGCATTTTGTCGGAATCGTACTCGTTCATCTGACAGCCGTTGGTTTGAATATAAAGTTTTTGTGTCATATTTTTAAAAGTTAACTCCTGCAAAAATCACTGAGGCCAAGCCTCCGTTTGTTGATTTTATGGGAAAACGGCGCTGGATGGCACCTTGGTCATAATAAAAAAGCCCGGGCAATTGGCCAGGGCTGAGTAATCGGCGGCCATTATAACCTGAACGCGATTTAAACAGTAAGTTGCGCCAGTGATAGACAGCCGCCTTGCCTGAACAGGCTATCAACTTAACACGGGACAGACCTTCCAGGTTGAAGGTCTACTTCGGCAGGCTTGTCCCGCTTTAAATGGGAAGCTCCTGAACAGATCTCGCATCAAGGTGGATTTTTGAAAAATCCACCTTGATGCCCACCGAATTTAGCCAAAACCGCCGCACTTTTTCTTGCGGCCCACGTTACACGTAAGCACTTTAGAAAACGTCTGAACCGCTATCGACAGTAAAACGCCCCACCGTCACCGACAAACTTTGCGCTTGTTCTTCCAGCAATTCCGCAGAAGCGGCCGCTTCCTCCACCAAGGCGGCATTTTGCTGCGTCACTTCATCCATTTGCCCAATCGCTTGATTGACCTGCTCAATACCCGATGTTTGTTCAACAGAGGCAGACCTGATCTCGGACATAATGTTAGTCACGCCGCGGATTGCGCCGACAATTTCTTCCATGGTTTTCCCCGCCTGGGCAACCAACTTAGTGCCGTCCTCAACCTTTTCCACCGAGTCGCCAATCAGGCTCTTTATTTCCCCGGCGGCGGCGGCGGCGCGTTGCGCCAGATTGCGCACTTCGCCGGCCACCACGGCAAAACCGCGCCCCTGTTCACCGGCGCGAGCCGCTTCAACGGCGGCATTGAGCGCCAAAATATTGGTCTGGAAAGCAATACTGTCAATCACCGTGATAATGTCGACAATCTTGCGCGAAGACTCATTAATGTCTTCCATCGTCGCCACCACCCGGTCAACCACGGCAACACCTTTACCGGCAATGTCGGTCGCTCCGACAGCCAGCTGGTTAGCGTATTGGGCGCTTTTGGCATTTTGCTGCACAGTGGAGGTCAGCTCCCCCATGCTGGCTGCGGTTTCTTGAAGGCTCGCCGCCTGCTCTTCAGTACGGTGCGACAAGTCATTGTTGCCTGCCGCGATTTCTTTGGCCGCCATATTGATGCTGCAGGTGGATTCCTTAATTTCTCCGACCAATCCCCGAAGATTTTCCACAGTGCCGTTCATACCGGCAATCACCGCGCCAAAAGTACCGGGATAGTTTCTGCTGATAGTTTGGGTCAAGTCGCCTTCAGACAAGGCATTGGCGATAACGGAAATGTCGTTCAAACTGCCTAAGGCATCCAAGGACATATTAATGTCGTCTTTTAACCGGCCAAGATCGCCGCGCCCTTGGGCTTGAACCCGTTGGCTGATGTCGCCTTGGGCAACGCCACCCATGACCTTGCCGACATCGCCCAGCATGGTCTGCATGGTCTGCATGGCTTGCATGGCGTGGTCGATGGCAAGCCGATACTCACCTTCGACATTAATATTTACTTTTTTATTAAAGTCGCCTTCAGCAATGGCATTCATCAATTCAGCAATGCCGCTGGTGGTGACCGACAGCGTTTTTGCAACCCCATTAAGTTGCTTCAAGGCCGTTGCAAAGCCGCCATGCAGGCCTTGCGGATAGCTTTTCCGGCCAAAATCGCCATAAGTCACATAGGCCATCGAATAATACATATCGACCTGTGCCGTTTCCACCTGATCCATCAGATTATTCAGCGCCCAAGCAATCTGTTGTAATGGCCGTTGTTTGCCGCCAATATGAACCAACCGCACATCAACCGAACCTTGCGCCCATTCCTGACTGGCGTTAAGCAAATTTTTCAGCAATTGTTGATCGGCTGACTTCGACGCGCGCCACCAAACGACAGATAAAGCCGAGCCGACAGTCAATAAAGACAGGATGATGACGCCACTTGCTCCGGCTCCAGCCAAAACTAATAGCATCCAGCCATAAGCCAGCGCGCCGATCCAGCATAAAGCGGCCACTGCCAAGGCGGCAGATTCATTATTCTTAAAGCGACTGTAAAACATTGATCAGCTCCTCGTAAGTGACGCCCTTGTCTTTTAACACATTGCCCAATACCGCCCCGGAGGCCGCCATTGCCTCTTTTGGGCCCGCGTTGCGCTCGGCCTCCAACATTGTACGATAAACATCGGTCACAATCGGAATGGCTTTGGGGTTAGGCATACGGCGCACCGAGCTGTAGCCAATCTTTTGTTTATTTTTGTCTTTCATCGGCGCGACATGGGTAAACACCCAATAAAAACCGCCATCTTTCGACATATTTTTAACGTAAGCAAAAATCTCCTTATCTTCCGCCAAATAATCCCACAGCAACTTAAACACCACGCGCGGCATATCGGGATGGCGAATCATATTGTGCTGGCTACCCAAAAGCTCTTCCTCGCTATACCCTGAATATTCGATAAAAATCTCGTTGCCGTAAGTAATGCGTCCGCTCAAATCGGTTTTGGAAACGATAAAATCATTTTCCCGCATCACCCGTTCCTGGGTTGTCGGGACTATATCTTTTCTCTTCATGAGTACTCCTCAGTTAATTATTTGGCCAAAAAAAAACGCAGCCGGTTTATTTTTATCAAACGTCAGATGGAAAATAGGATTGAAAATATTAGCACAGTCCTTCGCTTTTCGCTTGCCCCCAACATCCAAACCTAACCTGTAACTACTCAGCGAAAATAGAACACGGATGATACGGATAGGACAGATTTACACAGATTTTTTTAGAATGTGCTGCGCTTTTAATCAGTGCCTATCCGTTTAATCAGTGTCGCCTAGAGGCGCCTACTTTTGGCATCCGTGTTCAATTTAGTCATTTTTAACAGTCCCTGAGTAATTGCCCTAACCTTGAACAACCTTAACCACAAGCCCAAACTTCGGATGGTCCAGATAATAAATCTCATCCGGTTTAACCGGGCGTTTTTCATTTAAGCGGTAAACCACCCCTGCCCCATCGACCGAATCAGCGGCCAACTCCACATCAACCAACAACAGCAAACCTGGCCCCTGTTGCAAGCGGACATAACCGGTCAATTTGCCGTCGGCACTTTGAATACGCACCGGCGCACTCAAGCCACCCGCGCCAAGCGGCTGAATCCAAGCCAGATGCAAAAGAGGCCGGTACGCCGAATCTTGGGACAAGGCCGCATAGCTGTCGGCCAGCGCCAAATTATCCGGCTGATGATAAGCACTCGGCTCAGTCAAATCAGACGGCCAGCTTAGTTCGCTGGCTGTCTGCCCAAACACTTCAGTGGTGGGCATAGCTTGAGAAAAAGCGATCAACTCTATTTGATACGCGCCACCTTCGGCTACAGCCTGATTGCTGATTAGCACCAGCATGGCCGTCAATATTTTTAACAAAGTCATTTCTTAACCGCCGATTTCAGGGTGAGTTTGTCGAGCAAACCGCTGATAAACGCCAGTTTCTGCTCGGTTGTTTCAAACGGCTGGATAAAGCGTAACTTATCCGCGCCGTCGAATTTATACAGTTGCGCCTGGGTTTGTATCAGCAAAATCAACTGCTCGGCATCGATATTCGGCGTCGCGGTAAAAATAATGCGCCCACCGCCGGCATTGGCCTCTATTTTCTTGATGCCCAGTTTTTCGGCCTGCTGTTTTAATTCGGTGGCGCTGAACAAGGTTTTTACTTGTTCTGGAAACAAACCAAAACGGTCTATCATTTCCACCTGCAATTCGCGCAAATCGTCTTTGCTTTGGGCATTAGAAATGCGTTTGTACAATACCAATCGGCCATGAATGTCGGGCAGATAATCTTCCGGAATCAGCGCCGAGGTTTGCAGATCGACTTCCGGCCCTCTGTCCATCGGCGTGTCGAGTTCCGGTTGTTTGCCCGATTTCAACGCGCTGACCGCACGTTCCAGCAACTCGGTATACAGGGTAAAGCCGATTTCCTGAATTTGCCCACTTTGATCATCACCGAGCAATTCACCAGCACCTCGAATTTCCATGTCATGCGACGACAACATAAAGCCTGCGCCCAACTCGCCGGACGCTTCGACCGCTTCCAAGCGCTTAACCGCGTCTTTGCTTAACAACGTTTTCGGCGGCGTAATAAAATAAGCATAAGCCCGGTGATGCGAGCGCCCTACCCGGCCGCGCAACTGATGCAATTGCGCCAAACCGAGTTTATCGGCGCGGTTAATAATAATGGTATTGGCGCTGGGAATATCGATGCCGCTTTCGATAATGGTCGAACACAACAGCAGATTGAAACGCTGATGATAAAAATCCAGCATGATGCGTTCCAGCTCGCGTTCCGGCATTTGCCCGTGCGCCATTTCAATGCGCGCTTCCGGCACCAGCGTTTGCAGTTCCCCAGCCATTTTTTCCATCGACTTGACATCATTGTGCAGAAAAAACACTTGGCCGCCGCGCTTGATTTCGCGCAAACAGGCTTCCCGGATCTGCGCGTCTATCCATTCGCTGATAAAGGTTTTGATCGCATGACGGTTCGGCGGCGGGCTGGCGATAATGGAAATATCGCGCAAACCCGACATTGCCATGTTCAAGGTGCGCGGAATCGGCGTTGCGGTCAGCGTCAGCATGTCCAGCTCATTGCGCAACTTTTTAAAATGCTCTTTTTGGGTGACGCCGAAACGGTGTTCTTCGTCGATAACCACCAGCCCCAGCGCTTGATATTTAATGTCTTTCGACAATAATTTATGCGTGCCGATGACAATATCGACCTTGCCCAACTCCAAATCATCAGTAATCTCCTTTTGCTGTTTGGCGCTGACAAAACGCGACAACACCTCGACGCGCACCGGCCAGTCGGCAAAACGATCTTGAAAGTTCTGATAATGCTGTTGCGCCAGCAACGTGGTCGGCACCAGCACCGCCACCTGTTTGCCGTTTTGCACCGCAATGAATGCCGCACGCATCGACACCTCGGTTTTGCCAAAACCAACATCGCCGCAAATCACCCTGTCCATTGGATGCGGGCTGGCCATATCGTCCAATATCGCCTCAATCGCAGTCTGCTGGTCGGGCGTTTCTTCAAACGGGAAGGCATCGGCAAAAGCGGCATATTCAACATTTTCAACCGCAAACGCATGGCCTTGCTTGACCGCGCGTTTGGCGTGGATTTCCAGCAATTCGGCGGCCACATCGCGGATGCGCCTAATGGCTTTTTGCTTGGCCTTGCTCCACTGATCGCCGCCCAACTTGTGCAACGGCGCGTTTTCCTCGCTCATACCGGTGTAGCGGCCTATCACATGCAAGGATGAAACCGGCACATACAACTTGTCCTGATTGGCGTATTCCAAGGCCAAAAACTCGGAAGCGATACCGCCAATCTGCAAGGTCTGCAAACCCAAATAGCGGCCGACGCCATGTTCCTGATGCACCACCGGCGAACCCACGGTCAGTTCGTTCAGGTTGTTGACGATGTTTTCCAGCTCATGCGCGCCGGATTTTCGCCGTCTGCGCCGTTGCTGCACTTTTTCGCCAGACAGCAGGCTTTCGGTGATGATAGCGATAGCCGGGCTGGTCAGGCACAAGCCCTGATCCATCGGCGCCACCAAAATACACGGCGACAATTCGGACTGAAGAAATTTATCCCAATTTTCGACCGGCCGGGCGTTGATTTTATACTGCCTTAATTTGTCGATTAACGCTTCCCGACGCCCCGCCGATTCGGCGACAAACAAAATCTTGCCGGCAAAACTATCGACAAACTGCTGCAAAGCCTGGGCGGGTTGTTCCAATTTGGCGTCGATAGTGACATTGAGCAAAGGCTGGCAATCGAACACAACGCCATCGGCTGCCGAACTCAGCCGAATACGGGCAAACGCGCCGGTTCTTTGCGCCAGTTCATCGGCCGATAAAAACAACAATTCCGGCTTTAATAATGGCCTGTCGACATCATATTTTCGTTGCTGGAAACGGTCTTCGGCTTCGGCATAAAAAGCCTGAGAAGTTGCCTCAAAACTATCCGCCATCACCAGCGTCGCCGAAGGTGGCAAGTAGTCGAACAACGACGCCATGAAATCGACAAACAGCGGCAAATAATATTCAATGCCGCCGGGCGTGATGCCTTTGCTGACATCCAGATAAAAATGGTTTTTCGGCGAAGTTTCCGGAAAAGCATCCCTGAACGCTTGGCGAAAATGTTTGATCGCGTCATCGGTAAACGGAAATTCCCGCGCCGGGAACAACTGGATTTGCCCGATTTTATCCAATGAACGCTGGGTATCGGGGTCGAAAGTGCGGATAGACTCGATTTCTTCATCGAACAATTCGATACGGTACGGCACCTTGCTGCCCATCGGGAACAAATCGACAATCGAGCCCCTGACCGCAAATTCGCCGTGCTGGTAAACCTGCGCCACACAGTGATAGCCGACGCTTTCCAGCTTGAGACGGTTCAGCTCCAAATTAAAATCATCGCCGACCTTAACCGCAAAGCTGTTGGCCAACACATGCTCGCGGGGCGCCAGCCGTTGCATCAACGTCGTCACCGAAACCACCAGCGCGCCGCGTTTCACCTGCGGCAACAAAGCCAGCGTTTTCAGCCGTTCCGAAATAATTTCCGGCAGCGGCGAGAACACATCGTAAGGCAGCGTTTCCCAATCGGGAAAATGCAAAATCGGGTGCGCGCCCTGCAAAAAGAACGACAACTCATGCTCCAGCCGCAAAGCCGTCTGCGTATCCGGCGTGACAATCACAAACAGGCAATTTTGATTTTTAATCGCCGACGCCAGCGCCAGCGAATCGCCGCAGCCGGAAAGCCCCGTCCAGGCCAGCGTTTGATCATGTTGTTGCGGAATTTTAGGGGAGAAAATCAGAGTGTGTTGATGAGCCATTGCAGGTGAGCTACTAAAGCGGAATTAATCTAAAGATTTGGATTATATCGTATTTAAATTATTTCCTCTGCGGGAAGTTGACAATCATCCGTAATGGTCATAAATGGCGGAAAAATAACAACTTGGATTTGGTGTATACAACGATGTCTAGTATATTTCGGTTTTAATTCCCCGTGATCCGGTCTCTTTTTTACTTATTCATGAACAACTCCTTATTTACAGTGACCACACTCATCGCCATGGTGTGGTCGCCGGTCACATTAGCCGAAAATAGCCTTCAGCTGCCGACTATGGTCGTTAACTCCATACAGGGATCCAGCCTTGGCAGCACACTGAATGCAACACACCTGGATGACGAAGACCTGCAGCGCTCCGGGCAGCGCGAACTATCGCAAGTATTACGAGGCACCCCCGGCCTCAGCATTGTTCAAGGCATGAAAGGTGCGCCCAGCGGCCTGAGTCTGCGCGGTGCCTCTGGAGGCATGGGATTGGTCAATATCGACGGCATTCCGCTACACGACACCATGCCTGGCGTGGTTAACCTCGACTTATTTCCCGCCGAAACTTTCGGCAGCAGCGATATTCTGCGGGGCTCCTCCGCAATGCTCGACTTTGGCCGCAGTCTGGGCGGCACAATCAACTTGCACAGCCGGGATAGCCCCACACATGGTGCCCATCTGCATGTGGAAGGCGGCAGTTTCGGCAGCTTACGCGAGAGTGCATCTGCGGACTGGGGCAATGCAGACCATTACCTGAATCTCACTGCCGGACGCGATGACCTGTTCGACGGCACCCATTGGGCAGACCCAAAACAAGGCAATAGCGAACGCGACGATTTTCACGCCTACCAACTGGCGCTGCATCTGCACAATCGATTTGCCGAACGCATTCAACTCGACAGCTCGGTTTATTATGTTAATAGTGAAAACGGGGTCGATAAGGCTGAATTAATCCGGCCAACCCCTGAGTATGCGGTAGTCGACGATCCAGGCCGCTTAAAGCAGGAAACGTGGCTGACGCAGAGCACCGCTGGCATTGACTTACATCCACAATGGCATAGCGAATTGCAACTTGGTTATACGAAACACCGCTTTAACACGGTTATAGGCGGCATTTTGCCCGGCTCTGCGCCCTATCAAATAGGCTTTGAAAATCAATTGTCGCTGGTGCGCTGGAAAAACAGCCATCCTGTTTGGCTGGATAAGCAACAAAAACGCGGTTTTCAATTCAACTGGGGAGGCGAAGGCCTGTATGAGCAAGGCTTTAGCATCACCGGCGCAGGCGGACAGCGCGGCACCGGCAGCGGTTTTGCAAATCTGCAAGGCGATTGGGACGACTGGCAAGGTACGCTGGCGGTACGCGCCGATCATTTCGATGATTATGGCGCCCACGCAGTTTATCATGCCGGATTAAACTGGCAGATGACCGGGCAGTTACAGTGGTTTATCAGCGCAGGCACAGGCTATCGTCCGCCCAGTTTTAATGAAATGCTGATGTGGCCGTTTGGCAATACCCAACTGAAACCGGAACAAAGCGTCGGCGGCGAAACAGGCTTGCGCTGGCAACCCAGTGACGACAGCCAATTTAGCGCCAATTTTTTTCACAGCCACTATACCGACTTAATCAAACTGGAACGCATCGCCGCGCCGCTGGGAGCCTATCTAATTGACAACATTCCACGCGCCCGGGTTCAGGGTTTGGAAACACAATGGAGCACACACTGGAACACACAACTGACAACCGGTATCGATTACACTTGGACTAACGGCAAAAACAACGATACCGGCCAGCCCCTGCCCCGCCAGCCGGAACATATCACCCGCGTTTGGGGGGAATGGGTCTGGCAAACCATCCCCGTCAAACTATGGGCGCAAAGCATCTATCGGGGGCAAAGCTTCGATACCGGCGGCGCATCAGTCATCAGCGACAGCTTTCATCTCGACATGCAACTGAGTTACCAGGTCTTCAAGCCGCTCGGATTATATCTACGCGGCGAAAACCTACTCAATAACCGCCAGCCGCAAATCATTGGCTGGGGTATGCCGGGGGCGGCCGTTTATGGTGGTTTCAAATGGGTAATTATGTAGAAATCATTAACGATAGCGGTTTCCTGAAAAGCTGTGGGAGCGGCCACTCGGCTGCGAACAGCACGCGATTGTTCGCAGCCGAGTGGCCGCTCCCACAGCTTACGTATGAATTATTTAATTTCCATTCCTAAATCATTTCAAGCAAGTTGTGCAATCCCGTTATATAAGCCAACTCGCTGACATTTTTCACTTCAAGCTTTTTAAACAAATCAGAACGCGCGTTAGATGCCGAACTGGCAGTCATACCATAATTATTGCCAATAGCCTTATACGCCTGACCGCTTCCGGTAAAATGGAGCACCCGCTTCTCGCGCTCGGTTAGTTTGCTGATTAAAGGCACGTAAAAAGCTTTTCTATATTCAATATCGCCATAGACACGATGATGAAACAGCTTGATGATCGTCTGAAGCATGAGCAACCGTTCCTCAAGTAACATCGAAAAATGAGACGTATTTTCTTCGCTAATGACACTGGCACCGGCAATATGTTGAGGCGTACTAAGCAGAGGTATCGAGATGCCATTGGTGATGTGGTAGTCGGTTTTGGCAACCTCTATCACATGTTTTTCCCGCGCCAGAAGCGTCCCTTTGCGCTCTTCAGCCCACCAATCGTTAACAGTAAGGTCGCCTTTAAAAAGGCGCTTGATTGTGAAATCGTCAGCCGCAAAGTTTCCGGCTAAATAATGATTCAGAAAAGGAAGGCTGAACTTTGATGATGCCAGAAACACCGGACTATCGTTCGCCAAAGCATTGAGCCCAATAGGTATCAGGCTATAAACCAGGCCTAAAAAACCCAATTTCTCAACAGAGCGTTCTAAAACCTGAAAACAAGCGTGAAGATTTGAGGCCGAATCGAATTCAACAACAAAATCGATAAGAATGCTACTGGGATTCATATGCTTTACAAATGTAATATATCAAAACTCGATTTACCCTGAACTGGCGCGTAGTTTATACCAGTCCAGGGGGAAAAACCCTACTTTTTCAGCACAATACCCGACTTCGCGGAGTAACCACTATATGTAAATGTTACGTATCAGAAGAAATGATATTGATATTATTTTTTATTTTAATATCAATTACTTGCCAGAACTTATCTTTCATGAAGCCATCCCCAATATCTATATGTAGATTCGACCCGCGAAGTCGGGAAGAGCTAAAAAACGTTTCTCAAAAGCGCCATAAGTTTTTTTTTCATTACTTGCTCGACTCCAACCAAATCAGTTCCATTAGGATGCGGTGATATACGAACCGCATCCCACGGCATTAGCTACCATATAACCCACATATTTTCAACGTAAAAATAATCACCATGATCTGCAATAAACGAATCGGTAAGATTGGCCGCACATAGGGCGTAGATGAATGGCATCAGTGGTTTTGATTAGATTGCCCATCATCAACAAGAAAACAGGCTACCAACTTAAGACGGGACATCCAGTAACTTCAATGAGTTAGAATTCAGTCGCTCACGGCCTTTTCGAGGCAAGGGTAACTCCCCCATCTTATCAAGCACCCATAAAAATAGGTCTGGAAAGTCAGTATTAAACAAC